>NZ_JAFCLX010000070.1:0-31823 GCF_018130205.1 Bradyrhizobium sp. AUGA SZCCT0222 | reverse complement strand
GACACATGACTTGCACCCGACCGCAAGCCGAACGTCAGAATCTCCTTGCAATGCGGGCGTCGTCCACACATGACCCAAAGCCGATAAGCGGTGCACCCGTTGAAAAGACGCTCCCGCGGTCAAGGCGCCGTCGTTCCGACCGCATCGCCCTGCGGGTTCATGACGGCAGCTCTTTCCGCAGGCTGATGGCATAGTCCCGATAACCCAGCGCCGTGTACAGACGATGCACCCGGTCGCTTCCGGCCAGGACGCCAATCCCCATCCGTTTTAGCCCGCGAGCGCGCGCTGCATCCTCCATCGCCAGCATGAGGCGACGCCCGATGCCACGGCCGCGCTGACCCTGGGTGACGACAAGCTCCGCGATCAGGAAGTATCGATCACGCAGCTCGGGCTCCTGGTCTGGAAAGCCCGCGGCGAACCCGCAGGGCGCACCATTCAACGTGGCGACCAGGAGTAATCCGTCGTTTTCGTCAATAACGCGCAGCAGGCGCTCGATGTACCACGCCGCGAACTCACGATCCGCAACGGCTCGCTCGGTGAACTGCTGCTCGAATTCCTGCAGTTCGATCATGAGCGCCATTAGCGACTCGATATCCGCTGCGATAGAAGTCCGAATGACGATGTCCGTAACCGACATGTTTGCCTCCCGTAGCTTGAAAGCGGACCTGTTGTGCTCAGGTCGAGTCTCGTCGTTCATGACCCAGGCGGAAGCGCCACCTGTTAGTCCTTTTCAGGTCACTTACTTCGCCGCGGATAAAAAGCAAACTCCAACCGCGTACCTCCTGGCTCAATGATCATGCAATGCACTTTGGGAGACGCATAGTGTCAGGTTCTGGCACCTTTGAGACATGCCCGCCTATCCTGAGAATGTCCGTTCACCGGGGTAGACCGGAAGTCGCCGTGGTCCGGTCAAACCGACGCGAATGACCCACAACGGACATTGGCGCTCCGTTGCCGAGCCGATACTATGATAGTTCCTCCTCGGTACAGGACGCGTTCATGAAACGGCGTGAATTTATCGGTCTCATTGTTGGCACAGCGGGTGCGTGGCCGCTCTCGGCACACGCACAATCCAAAACATATCGTGTCGGGCTGCTCACGCTGGATACAGGTGAGGATGCCTCTCAATTCACCGGACCGCTGCGAGACCTCGGCTATGTCGAGGGAAAAAACCTGAACTTCGAGCATCGATCCGCCGACGGAGACCCCGGGCGACTTGCCGCAATGGCCGAAGAACTTGTGCGTGCAAAGCCGGATGTGCTTGTAGCGGGGTGGGGTACGCTCGCACCAAAGGCGCTCAAAACTGCAACCGCCACCATCCCCATTGTGTTTGCGACCGTCGGGGATCCGATTGGGGCGGGTCTCGTGCAAACTCTGGCGCGGCCCGGTGGCAACGTGACGGGCCTGAGCGGCCAGTCTGCCGAGTTGAAGGGCAAACAGCTTCAACTGTTGCTGACGTGCGTTCCAGGCCAGAGAGCCGTCGGTGTGCTCTTGAACCCCGATACCCCCTACAGCGCGTTGGCCTTGAAGGAATTGAGGGTGGCTGCGGACCGAGAAGGTATCCGGCTCGAACTCCTGGAGGTGAGAAGGCCCCCAGAGTTCACGGCCGCCCGGATGGACGCACTTGTTGCGTCCGGTGCGACAAGCCTGTTTGTCATCGAAGACCCGCTTACCGCCAACCTCCGGGCCGCCGTCCTTGATCAGGTGAGCAGACTTCGGCTTCCTGCGATGAGCGGGAGCGTCGGTGCTGTGCGCTCGGGCGCTCTTATAACGTATGGCCCAAGTCAAAGGGACATCTATCGCCGCGCTGCCGAGTATGTGGACAAAATTCTCAAAGGCACCACTCCCAGCGAGCTGCCTGTCGAGCAGCCAACCAAATTTCAGCTCGTCATCAACCTCAAAACCGCAAAGGCGCTCGGCTTGGTAATACCGCCGTCGTTGCTGGCCATTGCCGACGAGGTGATCGAATAGGTCCGCCGACTTCCGGTTTTGGCACTTTCCGGACATGACTGGTCTCACTGGCAATGTCCGCTCACGGGGCGGAAGCAGCCATCAAGCATTCGCAGTTTGAGGCTGCTTGTGGTCCATCGGCGCGCGCCGCCTATTATGGACGTATCGTACAGAAACTAAAACCGGGAATGCGCGATTGCAAATACGCTCGCACCGGGCCGTCGCGCGGTCCCCGCATCGGATTTCGGCCTTCACAGTACCTTACCGCCGACTGCGCAGGTCGCCATCCTTCGACGGTCCCGCGCCGACAGTCATCACGCCGCGTCGGCCTGCACCCGGTGCGCTTACCCCTGTTGGGTCAGTTGCTGCATAATCTGTTGAAACATTTGGGCGGGATCGTTCTGACCACCCCCACCACCGCCCGTTCCTCCGCCTTTGATTTCCAGCACTTTGACCGCCACTAAGGGGAGCCGCATAAAGCCGCCAGACACCGCATCGAGTTCCTGCGCATTCAGAACGTCGCTCGCATTGATTGCTTCGGTCATCACATTTCCCCTTTGATTTAACCAGCGCGATCATCCGGGCTGGTGCGGCCACATTTAGCGACACCGCTTTCGTCGCGATGTGACGGGGATCACATGGAAAGCGCTCGCGCGCATCGCGTCATCACGACCGGCGACGACAACGCCAGCATCACGGCGCGGACGGCGACCGATTGCGGACGGATAACGTCATCTCGACGCGGACGATGGCATGGCAAGCTGGTCACTTCGCCCGTTTGAACACCAACTCCAATGTCACACCTGCGGGTGTGCGCGGGTTCGTGAGCTTCAGTTCCTCGTCGGTAATCGACGTGACGATCCGGCGCTGATTGGGCGCTCCGACAAAATTCGGAACCGAACTCGTCTCGATGTTGAGGTGAGCCGTCTTCGTGCTTTCGTCCACCGTGTAAGTCCCGGTGTAGGCAACCACGCCCGACGCGACGGCCATGGCTTCCTCGGGGGACGGTCGTGCTGGATCGCCCGACGCATACTTCGGCACCTCGGTGCGCACCGTAATGAAGTGGAAGCGGCCGTCTGCCGTGTAGGTCACCGCGCCCTGGGCGCTTGGCCGCGGCACGGCGCTGCCATCCTCGCGCTTACCTGTGCTGGACACGTAAATCCACGTGCCGACGAGTTGATCCTTGAGTGACTTTCCTTGCGCCACGCTGCTGCCTGGGAAAGCAGGAATAGTGACCAACGCGATTGCACAGAGGCCAAACACGCAATGCCTGTTCATGAGACCCCCTAAAGTTGGTCCAACCACGGTACAACAAAAGCGGGTGGCCAGACCAGTTTCGCATTCATGGCAGGCTCGCGCCTTGCAGGATGGGCGGATCAGCCGCGTAGCGGCGGCAATGGCAACCCGCACTGGCACCGAACAAGCCGGGAGATGGGCGACGCCGGCGGGCGACCGGGACCGCAGCCGAAGGCACAGGAACGTGTACATCGCGCCGCCGGCGCAGGGCGATTTGCCCGTCGCGATTTGTCGCGGCCTGTCCTATCGATTCCGCATGTACCCCCGGGATCACCGGTGCAGCGTGACCGTTGCAATCCACGGACGGGTCAACACTTCGCGCTTCAGCGATCTTCTTCGTCCGCCTTTCGCGGCGGGGATTTGCGCGACGGCGCGGGTGCGCCGAGTTCCTGGCAGGGCAGTTCGGTCCATGATCCATCTGATGTCTGCTGGTAGGAATGGCAGGACGATGACGCCGGCTGCTCGCTCGCCTTCGGCGTCTCGGCGTTTTTGGCAAGCCCGGGTACTGCCGCCGCGAGCAGGGCGGCCGTCGTCGCCACAAAGATCGCGTGTCCTAACCGCATGGGAATTCCCCTTTTTGAAAACAGAGTTCCTTTCGTAGCGGACATTGTGGAGTTTTTTGGACAGGCGTTGCGCCACGATAGTTTGATTAATGATCTCCAAATCGTGCGCGCTCGTTCACAGCCGCGTGACGCGCAACCGCAGGGCATTGCCGACGACGCTGACCGACGACAGCGCCATGGCCGCAGCGGCAATGATCGGCGACAGCAGGATGCCGAAACCGGGATAGAGGATACCCGCGGCAATCGGGATGCCGGCGGCGTTGTAGATGAAGGCGAAGAACAGGTTCTGCCTGATGTTGCGCATCGTGGCCTGCGACAGTTTTCGTGCGCGGACGATGCCGCCGAGGTCGCCCTTCAAGAGCGTGATGCCGGCACTTTCCATCGCCACATCGGTGCCGGTTCCCATGGCGATACCGACTTCGGCTGCCGCCAGCGCCGGGGCGTCGTTGACGCCATCGCCGGCCATGGCGACGATCCGCCCCGCCTTCTGCAGCCTGGCGACCACCGCGCTCTTCTGATCCGGAAGCACTTCGGCCTCGACGTCTGATATGCCGAGCTGCCGCGCGACCGCTTGCGCGGTGGTCCTGTTATCGCCGGTCAGCATGATGACCTTGATGCCTTCTTCCGCCAACGCTTTCAACGCCGCGGGAGTTGAAGCTTTGACGGGATCCGCGATGGCAAACAGGCCAGCGAGCCTGCCGTCGACGGCGATATTGATGACGGTGGCGCCATCGGTGCGCATGCGCTCGGCATCGGAATCCAGCGAATGGGTATCGACGCCAAGCGAATTCAGGAACTTCGAATTGCCGAGCAGAACCGATTTGCCGTCGACCTTGCCGGTCGCACCTTTGCCGGTCGGCGAGTCGAACGCCTCGACCTTGCCGAGTTCCAGTCGACGTTCCCTGGCGGATCGCACGATGGCGTCGGCGAGCGGATGCTCGCTGGCAAGCTCGACGCTGGCGGCGAGTCGCAGGATTTCGTTCTCGTCGAATCCTGAGGTCGCCACGATTGCTGTAACCTTCGGCTTGCCTTCGGTCAGCGTGCCCGTCTTGTCGACCACCAGCGTGTCGACCTTTTCCATGCGCTCCAGGGCCTCGGCGCTCTTGATCAGGACGCCGGCCTGCGCGCCGCGTCCGACGCCGACCATGATCGACATCGGCGTCGCAAGGCCGAGCGCGCAGGGGCAGGCGATGATGAGTACGCTCACGGCGGCGACGAGACCGAACGCCATGCGCGGCTCCGGCCCGAAATATGACCAGACGCCGAAGGCGATCAGCGCCACGGCAATGACCGCGGGCACAAACCAGCCCGCAACCTGATCGGCGAGCCGCTGGATCGGCGCGCGCGAGCGCTGCGCGTCCGCCACCATCTTCACGATCTGGGACAGCAGCGTGTCGCGGCCGACTTTCTCCGCGCGCATCACGAACCCGCCCGATTGGTTCAGCGTGCCGGCGATCGCCTGGGCCCCGGCCTCCTTGGTGACCGGCATGGATTCGCCTGTAACCAGCGACTCATCGAGCGAGGAGCGGCCTTCGAGAATGACGCCGTCGACCGGTACTTTTTCGCCGGGGCGGACGCGCAACATGTCGCCGACCGCGAGGCTGTCGATGTCGACTTCATGGTCGGCGCCGTCTTCACCGAGGCGGCGCGCGGTCTTCGGCGCCAGTTGCAGCAGGGCCTTGATGGCGCCCGAAGTCGCTTCTCGGGCGCGCAGCTCCAGCACCTGGCCGAGCAGGACAAGCACGGTGATGACGGCAGCAGACTCGAAATAGACCGCGACCGCGCCGCCATGGCCGCGGAAGGTGGCCGGGAAAATTTGCGGGGCGATGGTCCCGACCAGGCTGTAGAGATACGCGACGGCGGTGCCGACAGCGATCAGCGTGAACATGTTGAGATGGCGCGTCAGCAGCGATTGCCAGCCGCGCACAAAGAAGGGCCAGCCGGCCCAAACCACGACAGGCGTCGCGAACGCGAGTTGAATCCAGTTTGACAGCGCCGGATCGACGAGGCCGTGACCGCCGACCAGATGCCCACCCATCTCCAGCACCACCGGCGGAACGGATAGCACGAGGCCGATCCAGAACCGCCGCGTCATGTCGGCGAGTTCGGGGTTGGGCGGCGTATCGAGGCTCGCAACCTCCGGCTCCAGCGCCATGCCGCAGATCGGGCAGCTTCCGGGCCCGACCTTCCGGATCTCGGGATGCATCGGGCAGGTGTAGATCGTGCCGTCGTTTGCGCCGTGGGGGACGTCAGGCTTCGCCGATGATTTCTCGAGATACTTCCTTGGATCGGCGGCGAATTTGGTTTTGCAGCCCGCCGAACAGAAATGAAAGGTTTTCTCTCCGCGGTCGAAGCGGTGCTTGCTGGTCGCAGGATCGACCGTCATCCCACAGACGGGATCGAGGACCTTGGCCGCGGCGTGGTGATCATGGTGGCTGTGGTGCCCGTGATCGGTGTGGGCGTGATGATCGTGGCCACTGCAACACGCGCTGGAAGTTGTGCCGTCGGGATTGGCCTTTATGTCCGGGGTCTTGTTTTCCGGATTGTTGTCGTGGTGGCTCATCGCGAATGCAGTCCCTTGCAACCCATACCCTGTAGGGGTATATAGGCCGCATGAGAAAAGACATCAAGGCATCCTGTCAAAAACGTCTGAGCCGCATCGAGGGCCAGGTCCGCGGCCTGTCCAGGATGGTGGACGAGGACCGCTACTGCATCGATATCGTAACGCAGATATCGGCGGTGCGCGCCGCGCTCCGGCGCGTCGAGGAAGAGGTGTTGAAGGATCATGTCTCGCATTGCGTCGAGCACGCGATTGCGAGCGGCGACAAATCAGATCAGCGCCAGAAGATATCGGAATTGATGGCGGTCATCGGCCGGTCTGACCGATAGGACGCGATCGCGTCACCGCCGGCGGCGTGCAATCGCGCCGGCGACGGTCTGCATGGTGATTCCCAGGACCCAGCCGACCATGATCGTCCAGGTCCAGGCGAGGTGCGGATCGTGACGGAGCACGATCACGCAGACGGAGGCAAAGGCTGCGGCCGCGGCGAGGAACGTGCCGACCGCGCTGAGCAATTCCGGCGCGTCGATCTTGCCATCCCAATGGCCGTCCGACGGCTTGCCATCGGTGTAGAAGGGACGTTGCGGGGTGTCGATGCCCAGATAGAATCCGACGGCGCCGCCGAGCATCATCAAAAGCAGGAAAGCCTGCGACGTGAACTGCGCGATGCTGGTGCCGACGAGTGCAGCCACAAACAATCCGCTTGCAGCGCCGGCCATCGCAAGGCCAAGGCGCTCCAGGACGTGCGCGGTCTTTCTGACGCGGGTTTGCATGCTGGCTCCCGCAGAGACTGTGAGCAGGGAGGTTAGGCCGTTTTGGCGCCGGTTGAAAGACGGTCTACAAGTTGAAAGACGTCTACAAGGAGAAGTGATACGCGCCAACGGATCCGCGTAAGCGGTGGCTACGGATAAGCGTCATGCGTCAGCCAGTTCGGTGAATCAGGCCGCGCCACCGTGCTGCAAAACGGGCGCTAGTTCTTGGCGCGGATGAAGCCTGCAAGCCTGCCCTTCTGGGTCTCGCACCAGGTCGTCATGCCGACGCGCCTCTGGTCGAGGTCCGTCGTCCTCGTCGCGATGGCGACCTCCTGCAAGAGCAGGTCATCCGGGCGCTCACCCATTTTTCCGCCGGTATGCACGTATGCAATGGCCTTTCGGACTTGCTCGGTGGTGCCATCCGGCTGCTGCATCTCCTGGGCCTTCTGCACCAGATCCTGATAGACGACATCCGTGCCGGGGCATTCCACCTTGGCCGCGAACGCCTGCAACACCATCGTCACATATTCCGAGCGAGGGCCGGCATGCGCCGCCGTCGCAACGAGAACCAAACCAACTAGCAACGCAGCACCGCGCATCATGACCTCCCTGGCACTTTCCTTAGGCTTTTCCGGTTTTGGGGAGGCTAGCGCCGACGGCAGCCCGGCACAACCTTCGGAAAGCATCTGGCGCATCAAAGCGCCGTCAACTCGCCCTTTGCCCAGATCTCGCGCAACTTGAACTTCTGGATCTTGCCGGAGCCCGTCAGTGGAAACGCCTCGACCACGAACCAGTGTTTGGGCGTCTTGTGCGGGGCCAGCGAGGCCCGCATGTAGGCTGACAGTTCCTCCTTGTCGATCACGGCACCTTGCGCCGGGCGGATGAAGGCGGCGACTTCCTCGCCCCATTTCTCGTGCGGCAGTCCGACCACGGCGATCTCGCTGATCTTGGGATGGCGGAACAGCAGTTCCTCGAGCTCGCGCGGATAGATGTTCTCGCCGCCGCGGATGATCATGTCCTTGAGCCGGCCCTCGACGGTGCAGTAGCCGCGGGCGTCCATTGCGCAGAGGTCGCCGGTATGCAGCCAGCCATCGGCGTCGATGGAAGCGGCCGTGGCGTCCGGCATTTCGAAATAGCCGAGCATGACGTGGTAGCCGCGCGTGCAGAACTCGCCGATCTCGCCGATCGGCACGGTCTGGCCGGTGTCGGGATTGACGATCTTGTTCTCCATGTTCGGCAGCGGCAGGCCGATGGTGCCGGCCTTGTCCTCGATGGTGTCTGACGTCCTGGTCATCGCCGCCACCGGCGAGCATTCGGTCTGGCCGAACACGATGGTGAAGGGTGCGCCGAGTTCTTTTTCGAACCGCGTCACCAGTGCGGCCGGCACGGTCGAACCGCCCGAGCAGATTGCCTTGACAGACGACAGGTCTGTCGTGGCGAAGGAGGGATGTTCCAGCATCGCCACCAGCATGGTGGGAACGCCGACCATGGCGTTGCCGCGATAGGTCGCAAACATTTCCAGCACGAGGCCAGGCTCGAACGCTTCGATCAGCACCTGGGTTGCCGCGCGCGACACCGCGCCGAGCACGCAGCAGACGCATCCGCCGGTGTGGAACAGCGGCATCGTGGTGACGAAGACGTCGCCGGGCTCGACCCCCATCTGCACGGCGGTATCGGCGCCGTTATTGGCAAGCCCGCGGTGATGCAGCAGCGCGCCTTTTGGGAATCCGGTGGTGCCTGACGTGTACTGGATCATGACCGGATCGGTCGGCTTGACGTCCGGCAGCGCGATACTGTGGTCGTCGCCGGCGGCGATGAAGGTATCCCAGTCGTCGAACGAGATGATCTCGCGCAATTCCGGGCAGCGCGGCGCGACCTCCCGCACCGTTTCCAGCATCGGATTGCCGCGGAACGCCGGCACCACGAAGACGCCGGCCGCGCGGGACTGCTTCAGTACATATTCGACCTCGTTGGCCCGAAAACCCGGATTGACGGTGACCAGCACCATCCCGGCCATCGCGGCGCCGAACTCCATCATCACCCATTCCGGCAGATTATACGCCCAGACGGCGACCCGCTCGCCCGGCTTGAAGCGGCGGAGCAGGGCGCGCGCCGTGCGCTGCGCCTCGGTGTGAAGCTCCGCATAAGTCCATTGCCGGCGCGCCGCGGGGTCGGGGACACCCGCAATCAGCGCGAGCCGGTCCGGCGCCGACCGCGCGGCCTGCTCCAGCAACTGGCCGAGCGTGACGTCGCGGACGGTGGTGGAAACACCCGCGACGTGAGATTCCTTCAAGGCCATTGTCTCTCCCATGGGGTTTTGCCGGTATGATGCCGGCAATTGACCGGACTATGGCATCCGCCGCTTGTGTTTTGCAGCCGGGTTCCGAAAGAAAATTTGCGGTTTTGCCAGCCTGATCGGTCGTTTGTGAAAAGCGGCCGGCCTGTTCCCTGGGTAACAGCGTCCGGCTCTGAAAGGCGGCATTCTCCTGATCACGAACAACGGACGCGATGGTCGCGCCCCGCACCCCAAGGAGAATTGCCATGACGATCCAGATCGAACGCTTCGCTCCCCGCAATGAACTCGCCGAAAACGAGCTTGATATCGTGTCGGGTGGCGTGCGCTATGAAATCACGCGCGAGGAATGGGAACGCCGGGCCGCGACCAATACGTTCGACAAGCCGGATGCCAAGAAGAGATAACTGCACGGAATGTCTGATTTGGAGGCCCGGACGCCCCGTCCGGGCCGTTGCGTTTTCGCTCTCGGCTGATCCAGCCGCCATCGTGTTAGGATGACGCGCGACGTGTTTGACACCGAGGGGACGGCCGCCATGAGCCTATTGAGCAATCCATTCGACCCCGCACGCGAGGCGGCGCTGGTGACGGGCGCCGGCAACGGCATTGGCCGGGCCATCGCGCAGGCGCTGGTTGGCGAGGGCGTGCGGACCGTATTCGCCGATATCAGCGAGGAGCGCGTCGCGGCTGCGATCAAGGCTTCGCCGCGGCCGGAACTGGCCGTGCCATGGGTCGGCGATCTCGCCAGCGCCGCCGCGCGAGAAGCGCTGCTGAAGGACGCGCAATCCGCCGTCGGGCGGGTGACCCATTTCGTGCACAGCGCCTCGCCGCCGCGGCGCGAGGCCGATCACGCCATGGCCGTCAGCACTGAGACCTGGGCGCAGATGCACGCGGTCAATCTCGAGGCCGGCTTTCACCTTTCGCGCGAGCTGGCGCGGGGGCTGATCGCGGCGAAACAGCCCGGCTCGTTCCTGCTGCTGACCTCACTGCATTCCGGCACGCCGCGCAATCTGCCGCATTATTCGACCGCCAAGGCCGGGATGGCGATGCTGGTGAAGGAGCTCGCAAAAACGTTCGGCCGCTACGGCATCCGCGTCAACGCGCTGGTGCCCGGCGCGATTGCCGCCGGTGGTTTTGTTGCCGATCCGTCGCTGGCAAAACACATTCCGCTCGGCCGTCTCGGGGAAGCCAGCGACCTCGCGCCACTGGCGCTGGCGGTGCTCTCGAACCGGGTGTCGGGCTATGTCACGGGCTCGGCGATAACAATCGATGGCGGCTTGTCGCTGACCAACTGGTTTGAGCCGCCGGAGCTCGGAGAAATGTGAGGCGGAACCCGGACGAGGGTTGCCCGGCGTGGAACGAGCGGGCCGGTTCGGCGGTTCTCACAACAGGCCGCGGCCGAGCAATGGAACCGGTTCCTGCGGTGCCAATCTCAGGGAGTGCGATATGACATCCGAGATGCAAATCCACACCATCGCGCGGCAGATGCTCGAGAAGCACGGCCCGGCGGCGATTGCCCAGGCGGCGCAAAACGCTATCGCTTGCGAGAGCAAGGGCGAGGCCGAGGAGGCCAAGGAATGGCGCCATATCGAGGACGCCATGAAGATCATGCGGGGACCGCATCAGAGCTGATGGCGCCCCAGCCTTCGGTCGTGGACGATGAAGGTGGTGAACCCTTTTCCATCCGCCGCGACCAAAAGGCATGGAAAACATAGCTCAATACATCGGCGTGACGCTGATACTCGGCGTCTTTGTCTGGGGCATGATCGGCTTCTATCGCGGTCTCTCGATGCCCAAGAACGAGCATCGTCTGGATCACACGGGCGATACTTTGTGAGCTGAGTCCGGTGCTGCTGACTGACACCGGCTCGCGCGCTCCCGGCAGTCGTGCTAGCCTGCCGCCACCATGACCCATCGCATTCTGGTCCTCTACGGCTCCTATCGCTCTGACCGCATGGGCATCCGTCTCGCCCAGTTCATCGTCGAAGGCCTGCGCGGCCGCGGCGACGATGTCGAGCTGATCGACGCCAAGGCGGTCGGCCTGCCAATGCTGGACCGGATGTACAAGGAGCATCCGAAAGGCCAGGCGCCGGCGGTGCTCGAAGAGCTCGCGGGGAAAATCCGCGGTGCCGATGGCTTTGTCTTCATCACCGGCGAATACAATTGGGGCATGCAGCCCGGCCTCAAAAACCTCACCGACCATTTTCTCGAAGAGTGGTTCTGGCGCCCGGCCGCCATCGTCAGCTATTCGGCCGGCCGTCTCTCCGGTGCCCGCGCCGCGACCGCCTGGCACGGCACGCTCTCCGAGATGGGCATGGTGGTGATCTCTTCCACGATCGGGGTCGGGCCGATCGCGCAAACCCTCTCAGACGACGGCAAGCCGACCGGCGAGGCCGGCAAGGCGCTGGAGCGGGCGTTTCCCCGCTTTGCGGATGATCTGGCGTGGTGGGTGGAAGCGGCAAAGGCGCAGCGGGCGAGGAAGGCGCCTCCGTATTGAGCCGCTAAGTCAGATTGCAGCAGCGCCTGCCGCGCCATGCTTGGCGTACCATCTCGGTCCCGGGCCGCGCATGTAGTGGCGCTCGGGCCGGTAGCCGTCGAACGCGCGGTCGATCAGGCGATGCCACCCCGTGACGAGGCTGCGGAACAGCGGCAGGATGATCTGGGCGGTGCTCATGACAACCCTCAATTCGGCTTGCCGAGAACGGACGAGAAGGAGAGCTCGAAGATCTCGTCGTCGAAATCGTCGCTGACATGCACGACCCAGTCGCGCCAGTCTTCCGCGCTTTCTTCCATGATCAGCGATCGCACCACGCAGGCGGCGCGGTCGCGCGCCTCGGCGAGGTTGCTCACGACAGCGCCGAACTGATCGACGCGAACTTCGCGGGAGCTGGAGCAGTGGAAATAGACCTGGGCCATGTCGGTCTCCTTCACCAAGCGAATCGAATCTGTGTCTCAAAGTAACAGCGGCGGATTCCGCTGGATATTCCGGTAGAACCCCGACGGGGAATTACGGGGATGTCCCGCAACGTGACAGCAAACCTACCGGGACGAATCATGCCTTTCCGTGATTCACATCACGCCGATTCCGTTAACGTTTGATTAACCAAACTCGCGCAGGATTTCCGCCATGGGATCGCAGCGGAACCGGATTCGAGCCGGCAGTTGCAAGAGAAGGTCGGTGGCGTAACGCCCGCCGGCCTTTTCTCTTGGTGGCGCGTGGTTGGCTTCCGGTTCGAGCTTCAAACAAGCGTGATTGCTAATCCCCTCCAGGGATGCGGCAATTGCGTTCAAGCAGGGTTGACGGAGGCATAGCGGAGGAGCAGGCGATGACTTACGCCCGCGAATTGCGCGCAAACGTCATGCTGATCTCGGAGCGCGTCTTGCTGACGTTGGAGAGGATCTCGCCCATCAGCTTCAGGTTGGCCATCATCTCCTGGATCAAGAACCCGCCCGCCACGCGTTCGAGCTGCTCGGCGGTAAGCTCCTGCGCCTTAGTATCACGATCGTGCGTCATGGCGGTCTCCTGTGGGTTGGCCGTAAGTGGATTGCATCCGCGTGCATAGGTTGGCCTGGCGGCGCGGACCCGGCCGTGATCCGGATCACGTTCTGGCGGAATCCGGCTTTTGCTTCCCCGCTCGTTGAGCTTCACCGAGGCAGGTCGCTGGTTGGGTTACTTACGGCGGACAAGTCGCTTAGTTGTGTATGCAAGGGGATCGCATAGCGGGTGTTCGCGTCGCCTTCTTTCAGGTAGCATCGGCGCATGACTGAAACCGAGACCCTGTTTGCCGCCCTGCGCCAGTCGGCCGACGAAACCATCGTGGACATGTTCGAGCGTATGGTGCGGGACGCGCCGGACCATGCCCTGAACAAAATGAACGCATTGGAGATCGCGACCAAAGAGGGCCTCGACGAGGAGCAGGTCATCGCAACACTCCTGAATGCGGTCGGGCTCGGCATGTTCGAGATGACATGGAACGTGATGTGCCCGAGTTGTGCCGGGGTGCTTTCCGCCAATAAGAGCCTGAAGACGCTCAATAGCGCGCAGTACAATTGCGCGTTCTGCGCCGCGGGCTATGAGACGACGCTCGACAATCTGGTCGAGGTGACCTTCACGGTGAGCCCGCGTGTGCGCAAGATCGCGGCCCATAGCCCTGACGAATTGTCGGCGGCCGAATATTATCACCAGATATTCTGGAGTTCGGCGATCGATCTTCCCGGCGACGTCGAGAAGCTGCTGGGGGAGGTCACGCTTGAAATGGTCGACTTGCCGCCGGGCGAAAGGGCCATCCTTTCGCTGCAGGCGCCGGAGGGCACGTTGATCGTGTTCGATCCCGTGACGCACGCGGCCCAGTTCATCGAGGTCAAGGGCGAGGAGACCGGTGAGCGCCAGAATCTGTCCGTGATGTTCAACAAGGTCCAGGTTCCCGTCGATACCGTCGCCTTGCGCCCCGGGCCGCTGCGGCTGGCGCTGGAAAACCGTACCGACGGCCGCGTGTTGCCGGCGGTATGGGTGGCGAACGCGGCGCTGGACGCCATCCTGACGCGACGCAAGCCCGTGCTCACGGCAACGCGCCTCCTCACCAACCAGACTTTTCGCGACATCTATCGGACCGATACGCTCGCGATCGGCCAGAGGCTCAAGATTCTGAGCCTGACGTTCTTGTTCAGCGACCTCCGGGGCTCCACTGAACTCTATGAACGCGTTGGCGACCTCACGGCCTTCGATCTCGTCAACGAGCATTTCAGGCTGTTGCAGGAGATCATCGCGTCCGAACGGGGCGCCGTCGTCAAGACCATTGGCGATGCCGTGATGGCGACCTTCGAGACACCGGACCGCGCCATTGCCGCGGCGATCCGCATGCGCGAGGCGATGAGCGACCTTGGCGCCGAGCGGCAGCATCAGAGCCTGAGCTTGAAGATGGGTATCCATGAAGGGTCGTGCCTCGCGGTAACGCTCAATGCCCAGCAGGACTATTTCGGCCAGACGGTGAACATCGCCTCGCGGGTCCAGGGCCTTGCGGCGTCACGCTCGATCGTGGTGACGGAGCAGGTGGTGGAGAACGCGAAAGCCCGGTCTTTGCTTGAGACCAAGGGACTCAAGCCAACACCCAGAAGCGTGGCGTTGAGCGGGATCGCGGACAAGGTGTCGGTCTACGAGATATCCTGATTACGATTGGCAACACGGAGACGAAGCCATGAACAAGCCCGTGCCCGTCAACCCGCCCGAACTGCGTTCGACCTTCGTTGCGGCATCGTCGATGCCCTGGCAGCCAACGGACTTCGACGGAATCCAGATGAAGATCCTCTACAAGGACGACGAAGGGCGCTCGACCATCCTGTTCAAGATGGCGCCCGGCGCGGTCGTGCCGCTGCACGAGCATACCGCGCTCGAACAGACTTTTATGCTCGAAGGATCGCTGGAAGATGCGGAGGGCAGCTGCGGCGCGGGTGACTTCGTGTGGCGGCCCGGCGGCAACATCCACGTCGCGCATTCGCCCAACGGGGCGACTTTCCTCTCCGTTTTCAATCGGCCGAACCGCTTTTTCGATGGCAGCAAGTTTTTCACGTCGGACGAGCGGAAGTAGGACAGGGTAGGGCGGTAGAGCCGAACGAGAAATCCGCCGTCAGCGGTCATCCAAGGCGGCGGATTACGCTAGCGCTGATGCCACATCCCGCCTGCGACACCCACGAGAGCTGTGACCCAATCACCACACCCAACGGAATTGCGCTGGCGGGGCGGGGTCTGACGTTTTCCGGCCCCGGTTCCGCCCCGATTGGATTCGGACGATAGGCCGTGCTGGTTTTCGGCTTGGGCTGGGGCGCAAGTTGGGGATCGCAACATGTCCATCGACCGCGCTGCTACTTCGTACGTCGACATCGGAACGAACCGCACTCAACGCCAGGCACCGCCTTGGATGCCGGCCGCGGGGAAGGTTATGCGGCTGCTTGCCGTTGGCGTGGCAGCGGCATCGCTGGCGGCCTGCTCGCAGACCTCGGGCGTCAGCCAGAAATCCGAACTCCGCGCCAGCCGGGTGGCATCGCTGGACCATGATCGATTGTCATCGCCCATGATCAAGAGGCGCGTGGCGGCGACAAGAAAGCACACCCGGTTCGCGTCGCGCAAAGATGCAGGCAAGCCCAAGACGACGGCCTCGCATGGGGTGGCGAGTTTCTACACCGAGGGCACCAAGACCGCGAGCGGTGAAAGATTCAACACGATGGACATGACCGCGGCGCATCCGACATTGCCGTTCGGCACCAAGCTGCGCGTGACGGATGTCTCGAGCGGCAAGTCCGTGACGGTGCGGGTCAATGACCGCGGTCCCTACGTTCCGGGGCGTGTCGTCGACGTCTCCTATTCCGCGGCCGACGCGCTCGGAATGGTCGGAAAGGGCCTCACCAATGTCAAACTCGACGTGGTGCAGTAGGGGACAGGGACAGGCTGTCGCTGCATGTCAATCGAGCAGCAGACGGCCGACAGGCTCGATGCGGTCGGCGCTTCCGCTTCGGACCACCACGATCTCACCGCTTGCCGGCGAGATCGTGGTGAGGGCCAGGATGTTCGCGCCGTGCGTCACGACCAGAAGGTTGCCACGGCCGGTCCATTTGCCGATCACCGCGCGGGCACCGGCGGTCAAAGCCGCTGTCTGATCGCGCAGCACGACCACATTGCCGAATGTCGGCGCGGCTTCGACCGGTCCCAGTTCCAGCAGGGTTGCCGTGTCCATGCAGCGACACCATGGCGAGGCGAGGATTTGATCGACCGCGATCTCCTCCGACTTGAGCCGCGCGCCGATCCTTTTGGCGTCGGCGCGGCCCTTGGCGCTGAGATTGCGCTGGGTGGCGCAGTCATCGACCCGGAAGCCCGGCGGATCGCCGACGCCACCCGGCGCATCGGCATGGCGCATCAGCGCGACATGCCCGCCCGCGCGCAAGGCGGACCAGGCCGCGGCGTCGTCGGCGCGCGCGGTCTCCGCCGCGGGGGCAAGGCCGAGAAGGAGGGCGACGATGGCGAAGCCGTTGCGGCGCATAGCGGCGACCTTCTCAAAGATAAGCGATCAGACGCCCGGCGCAGACGGCGCCGAGCCACAGCAGCAGCGACACCAGCGCGGTAACCTTGGCACCGGCGGGGGCTTCATCGTGCCAGAGCGCCGCGCGCCGCCACGGGCCGGCTTGGGCGATCACGACGTTGACCAGGGCGGCGGCGATCAGCAACAGCTTGGCCTGGAACGCCGGGTTGCGCACCACGTGCGACGCGTCCGCGCTGAACAACAGGAAGCCCATGCTGATCGCCAGCAGAAAACCGATGCGTGACAACGGCAGCAGCAATTTCGCCATCGGCGCGATCGGGATTGCGTGCCCCCATCCGAGTAGCCTCAAATCGAGTGCCAGGATCGATCCCACCAGCACGACGAAGCCGAGGATATGCAGGATTTCGACCGCGGGATAGAGCGCGGGCGACGAGCGCATCAGATGACCCAGCGCGCTTTCCTGCAAGGCCAGGAAGATCGACGCGGCGGGTTGCTGTTCCACGCGGGCTTATCGCAATTCGATGCGCTTGCCGTCGAGAACGACGTATTCGATGCGCGCTTCGTCCGGCTTGCTGGTATGGGGATAGCCGAACACGGTGCAGGTCTTGCCGGGCGCGATGAGGTCCGCGGTGATGCCGCGCGCCTGCATGCGCGAAGGCGGCGCCAGCACGAAATGCCAGAGCTTGCCGCCATCCTCCATCTCGATCTCGCAGTGCGGGTTCTCGAAGGTCGATTTCAGGATATTGCCGGTCACCGTGAACGATTTCGAGGTGTCGTATCCGCCCCAGCCGTGATGGGCGGCGGCAGCGCCTGGCGCAAGGGCAGCCGCTAGCGAGAGGAACAGGCGTCGGGTGATTGTTGTCATGACGGCCTCTGCACGATGGAGGACAACACCGATCCGCGCCGGATTCATAGCGGGTTTTGCATGACCGTTCAAATGATCCGGAATAATGCACGCCGCCATCGGGCGCCCGAGGAGGCAACGATTGTGACCGTCAAAAGTTCTATACGCGAAGTTCGAGGAGCGCCGTCCGGTTCATTGCCGCGGCAGAGCGGCAAAGTCACAAGGAGACCGGCGGTGCGCAGGATTGAGGATCAAAGTTTTCTGCTGTTGTTGCTCGTGGTCAGCATCGCGTTTGGCTGGATTCTGGAACCATTTTACGGCGCTATTCTCTGGGCCACCGTCGCCGCCGTCATTTTTGCGCCGCTCAATCGGAAACTTCTGGTCAGGACGGGCGGGCGACCAGGGATCGCTGCCCTGGTTACGGTCCTGATCATCATCGCAATGGTCATTTTACCCCTGGCGATGATCGCGGCCTCTCTGACGCAGGAAGCCTCCAGTCTTTACGCCAAGGTCCAATCCGGAGAGTACGACTTCGCCCGCTACATTCAGCGGATATTCGATGCACTGCCGGCCTGGGCCACAGGTCTGCTTGATCGCTTCAACCTGAACAATCTCCCGGCGGTTCGCGACTGGCTGGCATCCGGCGCGATGAAGGGTGGACAGGTCCTGGCCCCTCAGGCGCTCAACATCGGCTTGAACACCTTCGATTTCATGATTGGCCTCGGCATCATGCTGTATCTTTTGTTTTTTCTGTTGCGCGACGGCAAGGCGCTGGCGGAACGGATCAAGCGGATCGTTCCCCTTCGCGCAGATCAAAAGACGGCACTCTTCGGCAGATTCGCCGATGTCGTCCGCGCGACGGTGAAAGGTGGCATCCTGGTTGCCATCGCCCAGGGCACGCTTGGCGGGCTGGCGTTCTGGTTTCTGGGGATTCACGCGCCGCTTTTATGGGCGGTGTTGATGGCCTTCCTGTCCCTTCTGCCGGCCATCGGCTCCGGCCTGGTCTGGGTGCCCGTTGCAATTTACCTGTTGGCAAGTGGCGCCGTGTGGCAGGGCGTCAGCCTGGTTGTGTACGGGGTGCTCGTTATTGGACTGGTGGACAATCTGCTCCGTCCATTCCTGATCGGGAAAGACGCCAAGCTGCCAGACTATGTCGTGCTGATTTCCACGCTGGGCGGCATTGAAGTGTTCGGCTTGAATGGCTTCGTCATCGGCCCGGTGATTGCAGCGATGTTCATGGTGACCTGGGAGAGTTTCTCCGTCTCCCGGCAGGGCAACGCCGCCGGGGCTACGGGCTAACCCGCCAATTGGCCGCTTGCTGGCCGTTGTCACCGCTCTGTCATAGTCCTTGCTTGGCCGGATACAAGCTATGGAGAATTTTATCGATAGTGGATCGTTCGATGCGTCGACGTTCTTTAGGCTATATCTGTATGGATATATCGAGGTTTAGGCTATATTTTACTGGATATATCGAGTCGTGCGTCGAACAGCGTGCGAGTTCCCAAAGGTTCCCGTGAACAGAATATTAGGATCAACCAGCGATGGAAAGTTCCATCGGCGCACTTGAGATTGCAACTTAAGGTTTTTTTAAAGCGCTCTCCCTCAAATCGCAGACAGGTGTCTACACAATCAGATCGATCTCGCGTCGGTCTGTCGCCGCCTGCATTGCATCGGGTGATGACGATGCCGGGCACGGTCCTGGAGTCGCAATTCATGAACTTCCCTGCAGCGCTCATCTCCGCAGGTCTGGGCGCAGCATTCCTGGCGGCCGAGCTAACCTTCTATTATCAGCCTGCCTGGATCAATCCCGACTACGCGTTGGGCTTGATCTTCTCCATGAGGCATTCGAAAGCGCGCACCGCAGTCTCGCGCTTGCTGATCAACCCGCAGTCGACGGAATTCAGCACGCTGCGTTCGGTGGAGGAAAACGCCGCGAAATATGTTTGCGGCGCCGTCAAGGCCAAGGATAAATCCGGAAAATATGTCGACTTCCGCAGCTTCGTTTACACCGTGGCGACCGACTCTGCCCGCATCGATGACGATGGTTTGATCTCGCATAGGCACGGCGCGTTCAGGGCTTGCCCGATCTCACCGGAAGACAAGGTATCGCCCGACGGGCAATCGATGGTGAAAGCCATTGAGAAGGTCGTCCCGTCCGTCGTCTCCTCGGCCATGTCGACCATCGGGACACAAATGCCGGCGGGAGGCGGGTCCGGAGGGTCACTGGAACAACAGGTTGGCCACATGGCCAACCAGATGACGGGAGGCCCGCTGCCGGGAGGCTCGTCGGGCTCGGGAAGCTATTCCGGTTCTGCAAGCTCTTCCGGCTCAAAGTCCGGTTCGGCGGGACAACAGGCCAATTCGTCCTCCAACGCCGCGCTCGGCAACGAGAGCGGCTGGAGCAGCGACCGGCCGCCGGCCGCATGGCCGATGTTTCCGCTGGATCACCCGCTGGCGCGGTCGGCGCCGAAACGGACCGCGGGCCAGGCGATCGCGCTCGCAAAAAAGATCGAGGACCGCTGGGAGCAAGCGAAATCCGGTAACGCGAAGGCCCGTCCTTCAACCGACGAGATCCAGGAAGCCTGCCGCGCGCTGCTTACGGTCAGTCCGAAAGACAGCAAGTTTCCGAAGGCGTGGGCCGCCTTCGTGCGTTTACGAAAAATCGACCGCGAGGCGGCTTGACGTTGCCTGCATGCTACGTCCGTCTCCCGGACAATTCCTTGCCGCGCTCCGCCAGCTTCACCATCACCTGCAGCGCCTGATTGGTCGGCGTGGGAATGCCGAGTTCAGCGCCCTTGCGCACCACATAGCCGTTGAGAAAGTCGATCTCGCTGGGCTTGCCGCGCGCCAGATCCTGCGCGGTGGAGGACATCTGGTTCGGCATGTTGGCGGGAATCTTCATGATGTGCCCGGTGATGTCGTCTGGGATCGCGACCCCGCTGGCACGGGCGACCGCGATCGCCTCCTGAACCGCGCGGGCGACGACATCCCTGGTGCCATCGACTTCCAGCATCGGTCCGTAGGAAATGCCGGCCACGGCGGACAGCGCGTTAAAGGCGCAGTTGATGATCAGCTTGCTCCACAGCGTGACTTCGATGTCGTCCGATATCGTAACGCCGACGCCGGCGGCTTGTAGCGTTTGCGCCAGCGCTTCGCTGGCTGCCGAGGCGCCGATCGCAAGATCGCCGCCGCCGTGATGCCGGACATGGCCGGGACCGGCCATCTCGCTGCCGACATAGACGACGACGGGAATTACGGCGTGGCCGATGATGGCGGCGAGACGCGGCGCGTTGTCGACGCCGTTCTGCAGGCTGAGCACGGAGGTTTCCGGCCGCAAGCGACCGGCCAGCGACCGGCCGGCCTGCTCGGTATCGGCCGACTTGACGCACACCAGCACCAGATCCGGGGAGGCGAGGGCGCCAGCGTCGGTTGCGGCTTTGGCGGGCAAATGTCCCTTGAACGCCTTGGTGTCGAGCAGCAGGCCGTTCGCGTTGATGGCGTCGACATGCGGCTGCCGGCCGATGAACGTCACCTCATGTCCGGCCCGCAGCAGCAATCCTCCATAGTAGCAACCGACCGCTCCGGCGCCGACGACCGCGACTTGCATGCTGTTCCTAGCCCTTGAAGGTGGGCTGGAGTGGATGCACGTAATCCTTAAAACTGTCAAAGCCCTTCCACACCGGTTCGGGCGCCTCATATCCGGCGCGCGGCGCGTAAACCGAGGGATCGTTGAGCTGCATGTCCGGGATGTAGCGCGGACAATTCGGAAAGATCACGCGCGCGGCGACCCGGACGATCAGCTGCGCGCCGACGGTGCTGGCGAGCAGCGGATCTGCGCGGCTGACGGTTGCCGTGCCGTTGACACGCAGGCGCTGCGGCCTGCCATGCATGGCGATGAACAACAGGCCGACATCGGCGTTCACCAGAATATTGCCGAGGCTCTTGAACATGCCATTGCCGTCGTAATCGGGGAAAGCGAGTTCGGACGGCCCGGTGACGGTCACGAAGCCCGGCATGCCGCCCTTGAACGAGCAATCGGGCCGGCCCTCGGCGTCGGCGGTTGCCAGGAAGAAGTACGGCTGGTTCTCGATGAACACCCGGTCATCAGGTGTGAATTCCTCGCGGGAAAATTCCTCCAGACGGTCGGAAATCCGGCGGCTGTCGAACTGATCCTGCAGCCGGCGATTGCCCTCGTGAAACATGACGGTATCGGTCATCGCTTGCCTCCTCGGTCACAGGGCGGTCGGACAGGTGCTTACAGCAGCTTTGCCAGCACCGCGACCAGCTCGGCCTGCCGGTGCACGCCGGTCTTGGCGAAGATGCTCTTGAGCTGGCTCCGCGCCGTCTCCTTTCCGATCCCGAATTGATCGGCGACGTTTTCCAGGGACTCGCCGAGCGCCAGCTGGGTCGCGAGCCTGGCTTCCGCCTGGGTCAGGTGAAACACCGTACGCAAGTTCGTTTCCGGCGTTGGAGACCGGCTATCGGGATCGATCAGAATGACCATGGCTTGGCAATCGGCCAGTGCGTTGGCGGTCGAATTCGAGAGTCTCGCCGGGTACGCAAGCAGCGGCCGGCCGGTCGCACGAGGCAACGCGACCGGCGCGGAAAGTCCGCCGGTCGGACGCCACAGCAAATTGTGAAGGGCGCGGTTCAGGGCCGTCGTCGCCCGCGTATCTCTTGCGGTCAGCTGGCCGTTTACGATCCTGATATCATCCACCAGAAGGCGTTCGGCCGACGCATTTGCCTTGAATACATGGCCATGGCGGTTGATCAGGACCACCGCCGTGCCGCTCATTTCAAAAGCTTCCAGCGCGCCGGCGGCGGCCGAAGCGCTGAGCGCGCGGGCGATCGCGGCGCCGGTCGAAAGCCGGCTCGAGATCCGCGCCAGTTCGTCCTTTTCGTCCGCCGAAAAGGGTCCCTGATCGATCGTTCGCTGCAGCGCCACGGCCCAAAGGTCATCGCCGCAAGCAACCTTGATACCGGCGTACCAGCGCAGGCCGTGCGGTGCGAGGAACTCCTGGTAGTAGGGATGTTTGGCGATCTCATCGGCGCTGTGGCCGTCGAAATCGTCGGCGACCCCGCGCTGCGTCAGGGTCGGGACGGTGCGCATTCGCTCATCCTGCGAGTGCCAACCATCCCGGAAATAGTCTTCCATCACTCTGGAAACGTTTTCGGTATAGGGGACATTCGGGAGGGCGTCGCCCGACAGGGGCAGCATGACGGCCCCAAAGCTCCCGGTGGCCGAGGCCACGGAAGTCAGCGCCTGGACCCAACGCGTAGGATCAAGGCCGGCTTCGGCAAATTCCTGTTCGGCGGGGCCGAAATTCCACGCTGGCAAGGGTTCTCCCGGTCGCAAGCTAGAATCTGAAGCTGCCCAGAAATACGCCGGGGTCGCTGGGAAGGCAATAACCAGCCCAAATTTGCCGCGCTTACCGTATTCCAACGGGTTAAGATTGATCTCCCCTAGGCGCTACCCAGGATGTCCGACAGCGCGGACAACAACCGGTCGGTTTGCCCGTCGGTGCCGACGGTGATCCGCAGATAGTCTGATATCCGGGGCGCTGCAAAATGGCGGACGATGACCGCGCGCTGGCGCAGCGCCGCGGCCAGCGCCGCGCCCTGATGCGCCGGATGACGCGCGAACACGAAGTTGGCGGAGGACGGCAGCACGTCGAAGCCAAGCCGTGCCAAGCCTTGGGTAAGCCGCTCGCGGCCTTCGATCACGCTTGCGCGGCTCTTCTGAAACCAGGCTTCGTCCTCCAGTGCGGCGATGGCGCCGGCCTGGGCGGGGCGGCCGAGTGGATAGGAGTTGAAGCTGTCCTTTACCCGCGTCAGCGCCTCGATCAGGCCGGCGTCGCCGATCGCATAGCCGACGCGCAAGCCCGCGAGCGCCCGCGATTTCGACATGGTTTGAACGACCAGCAGGTTCGGGTGCGAAGCGACCAGCGGGATCGCTGTCTCGGCGCCGAAATCGACATAGGCCTCGTCGATCACAACGGGCGCGTCGGGATGTTGCTCCAGCAAGGAAGCGATCTCGGCCCGCGACAGCGCCACTCCGGTCGGCGCATTAGGATTGGGCACGATGATCGCGCCGGCGGTGCGGCGATAATCGGCGAGCCGGATCCGCATGGCCTCATCGAGCGGCACGGCCTCATAGGCGATGCCGAACAGGCGGCAATAGACCGGGTAGAAGCTGTAGGTGATGTCGGGGAATAGCAGCGGCGCATCGTGCTTCAGGAGGGCAGCGAAGGCGTGGGCCAGCACCTCGTCCGAGCCGTTGCCGACGAACACCTGCTCGGGGCGCACCTTGTGGTAGGCGGCGAGCGCCGCGCACAGCGCGGACGCCTGCGGGTCAGGATAGAGGCGCAGCGTATCGGCGGCCTCGCCATGGATTGCTTCCAGCACGCGCGGGGAAGGGCCCAGCGGGCTTTCATTGGTGTTGAGCTTGACCAGATCCGCGATGCGGGGCTGTTCGCCCGGCACATAGGGTTTCAGGTCGTGCGTCAGGCGGCTCCAGAAACGGCTCATTTATTCTCCAGCGAGCAGAGAGAGAGTAGGTCGGATTAGCGAAGCGTAATCCGCCATCTTGGATAATCCAAAAACGGCGGATTGCGCTATCGCTAATCCGTCCCACAGCGTCAGGCTCACTTCAAATTGGCGAACATTATCTTGAGTGCGAGGATCTGTTCGTACTGCTCCTTGGTCACCTGAACGCGTGCCTTGCCACCCGACGCGGCGTTGAGTTCTTTGTCGGAAAGCGCATCGGTCTGAGCGGTCTGGGCGTTATCGACTTTCATGGCATTCCTCCCTCTGGCAGGTGGGGCGCGACCACCGCGACCCTTTCTGTGATCTGGAGCATGTCTCGCGCCGAACGCGAGTTCCGTGACTCGCATCACGCCTGAGCTTTTGAGGTTTGAACCTGATGACGATCTCCAGCGATGTCGTCGTTCCGGGATGGTCCGCAGGACCAGACCTCAGGGGCGCAATTGCGCCCCTGGGAATCTCGAGATTCCGGGTTCGATGCTTTGCATCGCCCCGGAATGACGCTATCGACTGCGCACCGCGACCGCCTCGAACCGCCGCTTCGGGTGGACGAGCAGCTCAGCGGTCTCGACAATCCGCATTTCCTCCGTTCCGCGCGCCGCGGTGCGCTCCAGCACGGCTGATATGGCTGACGCCGCGTGGCCGAGCGCTTCCGGTGTGGCCTTGTTCTGAACGCGCGCGGAGGTGAACAGCGCGGCGAACAGGTCGCCGGTGCCGTTCGGGCTGATGGGAACTTTCGGCGTGCGCACGCGCCAGGCGTTTGACGGCTCGATGGCGAGGGTCTCGATCTCGCCGTCAGGCGTATCAGACAATTCGGCCGACGTGACGACGACCGTCGATGGACCGTGTGCCATCAGCGCGCGCGCTGCTTCGATCATTTGATCCGACGTGGAGGCCTTCGCCCCGCACAGCCATTCGAACTCGAAATGATTGGGGGTGATGATGTCGGCGAGGCCGCACAGCCGGTCGCGCACCAGCGGCGGGATGTCGGCTTTCACGAACAGGCCGCGGTCGCGATCGCCGAGCACGGGATCGCAGACATAGCAGAGGGCCGGGTTGTGGGCCTTGGCGCGCGCGACGAAGTCGGCGACGACAGCGGCATTGTCAGCCGAGCCGAGATAGCCCGACAGGATCATCTGACAGGTGTCGACCGCCCCGCGCTCCTCGATCCCGCGCAGGAGATCGGCGACCAATTGCGCCTCCAGCACCCGGCCGCGGATGGTTGGATAGCCCGGCCGGTTGCTCAGCAACGTCGTCGGCACCGCAATGACGTCGATGCCATGCATCTGCATCGGAAACACCGCGGCAGAGTTGCCGACATGGCCGTAAGCGACCTGGGACTGGATGGAGATGACGGTCATGAAATCGAATGTAGCCCGGATGGAGCGCAGCGCAATCCGGGGATTAGGCAGGGTGGGGACGGCCCCACGTCATTGCGAGCGTAAGCGAAGCGATCCACATCTCCGCTTGCCGTTGGCTCATCCGGGCTACTCGTTTGCGGCCTCATGCGTTTCGCGCCGGCGTAACATTTGGTCAGAAGACCGGTTCGCCGATCGCCACCTCGCTGCGCGGGCCGAGGACGATCACGCTGCCTGCCGCGTCCTTTGCGCCGAGGATCAGCAGTTCGGATGTGAAGCCCGCGATGTTCTTCGCACCCAGATTGCAGACGCAGACGACCAGTGAGCCGAGCAGGGCTGCGGGCTCATAGTTCGTGATCTGCGCGCTCGACCACATGATCCTGTCACCGCCGACGTCGACGCCGACCTTGAAGGAGGGATTGCGCGCGCGGGGGAACGGCTGGATATCCACGACCTTGCCGATCCGGATGTCGAGACGGGCGAAATCGTCGTAAGTGGCCGGGGCTTTCAGAGGGGACATGTCTTGCGTATGGCACATTAGCGATGTCATCGGAAGTGAGTTGCGCAGGCAACCGTCCGATGGACGTCTCGCGCCAAGCGGTGAGCCGCGGCGGATGAGCCGAAGACGTAATCCGCCGTTTTCGTATGAGCCCAGACGGCGGATTACGCCTTCGGCTCAATCCGCCCTCCAGATTTCTTCGAAATTCTGATCGACACGGAGCCGCGGCGCATGTCGGTGATCCCTGACGATCTGAGAAATGCGCGCCGCTGGACGAAACCCTCATCGGGGTCTGCTGTAATACAGCCGTCCTGCAGCACATCGTCGAGGAATACGCGGACATCATAACCGTCCGCGATCAGCGCCAAATGATTGCGGTAGCCCGGATCGAACATCACTGACGATACACGGCCGAGGAAATGCTGTTGTACACAGCGGCGGAGTTCAAATGCGTCCGCGGTCATCACGCGTTGCTCCAAATCGATGCGTGATGCTGGCTGAATAATGCTTTGGCCTCCGATTTGTTCCTCCGTTAGCTGTCGTCCCTGCGCACGCAGGGACCCATACGCCGCGGCGGAATTATCGGGCAGGATGCTGGACGACTTTCTTTGCAACAAACCGCTCCCTGTGGCTATGGGTCCCTGCGTTCGCAGGGACGACAAGCTGGCTACTTGCTCATTAGAGGTTGCACACGGACAAGTTCTGCGGAAAATTGCAGACGATCTCGCAACTCGCGATATCTGTCACGGGCACCTGTAAACAATGACCACCAACATTTCCATCTTCGACGGCCATAACGATGTCCTGCTGCGTCTTTACAAGTCGGCTTCCGGCGACGTGGTGTCCGATTTCCTTGATGGCGAAGACGCCGGCCATATCGACCTGAAAAAGGCCAGGGCGGGAGCTTTCGTCGGCGGTCTGTTCGCGATGTACTCGCCATCGCCAGGCAACTTTGCGTCGCTCAGCAAGCAGATGACGGGCGGACAGTATGCGGTGCCGCTTCCTGATCCGCTTCCCATCGAAGAGGCACGGAAATCCGTCGCCGGTGAGCTGGCGATCCTGATGCGGGTTGTCAGGGGATCGCAGGGCGCCGTGGCGCTTTGCAAGACGACCGCCGAGATCCATTCGGCGATCGAGCGCGGAGCGCTGGCGGTGGTGCTTCATCTGGAAGGCGCCGAAGCCATCGACGGTGATCTGCATTTTCTGGAGGTGCTGTACGCGGCGGGCCTGCGCTCGCTGGGACCGGTCTGGAGCCGTAACAACATTTTTGGTTATGGCGTCCCGTTCCAGTTTCCCGGCGGGCCGGATATCGGCGACGGCCTGACCGCTGCCGGTGAAAAGCTCGTTGGCGCCTGCAACGAAATGAAGATCCTCGTCGACCTCTCGCACATCACCGAAAAGGGCTTTTGGGATGTCGCGCGCCTCTCCAAAGCGCCGCTGGTCGCGACGCATTCCAACGCGCATGCGTTGTGCCCTTCGCCGAGAAACCTGACCGACCGGCAATTGGCCGCGATCCGCGATTCCGCCGGCATGGTCGGTCTCAACTTCGCGACCTGCTTTCTTCGCCCTGACGGCAGCATGATCGAGGATACGGATGTCGAACTGATGGTGCGTCAGCTCGACTATCTCATCGACAAGCTCGGCGAGGACCACGTCGGATTTGGATCGGATTTCGACGGCGCAACCGTGCCGGCGAAAATCGGCTCGGCGGCCGGGCTGCCCGTGCTCATCGGGGCTCTCCGGCAAAGCGGATACTCCGAGCCGCTGTTGAAGAAGCTGGGCTCGACCAATTGGCTCAATCTGCTCGAACGCACGATTGGCTGAAACCGGGAACCGTCGCTCTCCTGGCGACCACGCCTGCCGCCCGCGGCGAACTTCGGCTGACCCGTCTCTCTTTGCGCTCGCGCGTTCCTCGGAAAATTCGGGGTACTCCGAAAGAGTAGCTGTTGTTCGCGCAGCTTTGGAATGCGGACCTGCTTCAGGCGCGCGAACTTCACTTCTGGGGCGGACTCGTGTTTCCAGAGCCAGCCCTTGGCGAACCGCCCCACGATCCGTTATTCGAGATCGGGGTGATAAAATCCCTGTGCAGGGCGGTTGGTCTATTGGCGCCATTGAACAGCACGGTAACGCCCGTGTTGCTATGGCTCACTTCGACAACGATCCCAGTCTGCCCGGCCAGTTCCGGGCATCGAGCGGCTCCGAGTTCACTCATCTTAAAACGAGTGCCGGCGACCAATCTGGTGGTTTCCTGATCCATCCCTGAAGCTATTCAATAGTGAAAAGGTCTTTCCGGCTAAAATGCAATGGTGCCAACTGGTTATAATAATTAATTGCGCGACTCAGGCAGCGGCTAATTTAAGTACGTTCCGGGTTCGGTCGTCTGTCCGATATCCGACATTACGAGGGCAGCTGCCACTTTTTCCCGGGAATCCGTATGAAGCGAGCGACCTCGAAACCGGGAACCCGGGGCGTGTACGGCGCTAATTAATATTGGTCGCAGGCTGCGTTCTTTTGGTTCAAAGGGCGGCCTCAGCCAGCGCTTCTGACCGGTTGCCGCAGGATCGTCTTGAGCTTTTCCGGCGGCGTCCGGCGTGCATCGCTCAGATAGATCTCGTGATGAGGCCCTGCAAACGTCATCCCCATCGCAGGCATGATCTCGTGGTGAAGCCTGGCGAGCACCGGGCCTTCGTCGTCATAGCTGCCGACATGCAGCGTCTGCAGGCATCGCCCTTCGTCCAACGGCTCGAGGCGCAGCGAGACCGGAGGCTCTCCGAGCTTGTCCCGCGATCTTGCAAGGGCAGCCTCGTACAGGGGCCGCTCGACGAAGTCGGGCACCATGATCATCATCGTCCATTGCCACAGATGCTTCCGCCGCCCGACAAAATCGTCGGGATTGTCGGCCCACCAAAGGCCTTCGAGGGGCGGAACGACGTAGTCTTTTCCCGATGCGGTCTTGCTGGCAAATTTCATCGCGTAGCTCAGCGAATACAGCCACTCGATGGCGCGCTGATAGGCTGGATCACGATTGGGGTCGCCTTCGCCGTTGATCTTGACGAAACGCATGGCAGGCATGTCGACGGTGACAAAACTGCCGTTGGGCGCGCTGTAGAATGTTGCGAGCTGCGTCTTGAAATCGATCTTGTCCACGTTCGTCACGGTTCGCTGGATGCTGCGCTGTGCCGCGTTCCGGTCCAATCCGCCTGCGGTGGCGCGATCCGCCGCTTGAGACACGTAGCGACGGATCGCGCACCGCGAATCCGCCGTGCAGGCTGAGAATGGTTGGCAGGCATGTCGCCAACGTCAAGCGCGACGTGGCGCGCTAGCAGGCGAGGGCGCCTCTCATCCGAGAGGCGGCGCATTGCATCATGCTTCGTCTTTGGGCACGTATTTGCCCGCGATGCATTTGTATCTCTGTAGTTTCCATTGGTGATACGGACCCTTGGCGAGCCAGTCGGCAATGCCGATTTGCGCATTGACCATACAGGCGGTCATGGTGATGCCCGACTGCTCACTGTTGGTGACGACTTTCTCCAGGCATAGCTGGCCGTTGCAGAGAACGGCGACAAGAGTAACGAGCATGGCGTCCTTCGTTGATAGGAAATTCCCGGTCAACTAACTCCATGCAGGCTTCATGCCATGATTCTGCATGTGCCGTACGCAGCCAAAGGCTTTCCCGGTAGTACTACGGGCGCGCGAAACCAAACGCCGCAAGCGCGCTATTCGGTGGGAGATTAGCGCAACGGGTCCGTCCAATGCGTGGCCCGATGACAGGCTCCGGCGTAACGCGCCGCTTTAGAAAAATACGTAACGGCAGATTACGCCTACGGCTCACGGGCTGCGAGGCGACCATGGCCATGACACTGACGGTTGCGGTTTTTTGGCTTGCGGCCGCACCGGGGGCGGCGCCGGCTTTTGCGACTGGGCGACATTGGCTGCCTGCCGCGGACGCGGCAGTGGTGTTCCGGGCATCACCTTTGGCTCTTCAGGGATCATCTTTGGCTCTTCGGACATCGCCTTTGGCTCTTCGGGCAGCGCGTTTAACTCCGAAGCGCTGGCGATGATGCGGGCGAGTTGTTGCTGGCTTGCGTTGACCCGTTCGGTCAGCGTCTGGCTTTCGCGCGCCATCTGGATCTGGCTCGCCCTGAGCTGGTCGATGACCGCGTTGTTGCGCGCTATTTCTTCCCGGCCCGCCGCGAGCTGGCTCGTGAGATTTTCATTGTCGCGGACCAATTGTTCTTGCCTCACCTTGAGGTGTTCGAGTGATTGCCTCAAGGCCGCGAGATCGCGCGCCATCGGTTGGAGTTGCTGCTCCAATCCGGCAGACGCGGCAACAGCAGCCGGTGCGGCGTCTTTCGGCGCAGCGGCTTCCGGTGCCGCCTGTGCCAAAGCTATCGGAGCTGAGGGGGCCGTCATCGCCGTATCAGGGGAGGATGACCACCACCAGGCGACGACACCAATGCATGCTGCCAACAGGCAACCGGCGACAGCCACATGGCGCCAATCCGCCAATCGATGACTCGTTGGCGGCGGGGCGCTCGGCGTCTTCATGCTGGGCGGCGGGGCCGAAGGACTAAATCCCCCTTGGCGCGCCAGGTTCGAAAGCTGCTCCTCCAGGCTCGCGATCTGCCCTTCGGCGAGCCTGTCGCTCATTGTGGAATTCATTTGGTGCTCCGTATCAAATGCAATGGCACCCGCCTGAAAGTGATCCGCACATCTGTGTTTTAACGCAGCCGAGGAGGCGGAACTATGTTCACGGCCGGAGAACTACGGAAGGAACTCTGACCCTTTGCGCGCGCTGCGTTCATCGCCAGCTCGCGTAGCCCGCACGCGAAAGTTCCAGCGATCCTTCACGGCGTCTCGTGCGACCAACGCGCGGTTCTGCATTCCATGATCACCATCATCACATTCTTGCATCACATTTTTGTGCGTCGCACCATTGAACTATTGCAGCGCAATAAACGACTACTAGATCCGCATTCCAAGCCATCGAAGGAGAATTGCCGTGAAGAAGATTACCCTGTCCGTCGCTGCCGCCGCCATGTTCGCGATCACGGCCGCTGGCGGCGCTGTCGCAGCCGAGTTGCCGTCTTATGAACGGTCAGGCTTGCCGGTCTCGGCCGTGCAGCTTCAGGTGCTCGGCGTTGAGGGCGTCCAGGAAGCGTCACCCGTTGCCACATCGGTCACGGCAGTTCAGCTCAGCGTCCTGACACCGCGGAGCAAGATCACGACCGCACAAGGCCGCAACGAAACCGTCGGCCGCGCCATTCAGTGAGGACAAATGCTTGATCGGCGCTTCAACTGGCGCCGATGCACGAGCACCTTGTCGCGTTTGCAAGAAGTCCGCGATGTCGTCGCGGGCTTTTTGTCGTGATGAGGGCGTACAAATGCGAAGCAACGTGTTGTTAGGAATTGATCCGCGCTGATTTGCGCGACTCCGATTCGTTCCTTGCGAACAAACTGGAGTCGGATGGAGAACAAAGCGGCCTTGGCTGATCCATGCTGCGTAGGGGCTGGGCAGTAGGGCGCCTTTGTTGTGTCGATCATGACAATGATAGTCCTTGCGTTCGCGATCTCGCGGCGTGAAGCGTCCGAGTTTTGCGACTTGCTGACCCTCCTGAAGCGAGGAGGGCGCAGGAAAAGCCGGGTGCTGTATCCGCGGTCTCGTGTGCGGTTTGCACAAAACAAAGTGCACACGAGCATACAGGGCAGCGGAGAACATCCGACATTCCCTGCGCAGTGGCATTACGGCTTATATCGAGCTCTCCCTGGTGAACGGGCTTTCTTGCCACCATCATCCCCTGATCAGCGTTTGGCTTCTCAGGAACTTGACGCCAGCAACGGGGCGCCAGGACCACACGACTTCGCCGTACGCCTCAGTGCCGTTCGTCGCCAGTACATCAGCGTCCACCGCAACCCGCCCAACGTCCGTGACGACGGCCGACGCCCTTCTGAGTAGGACGGGATGACCAGAGATGTGCCCCTGATTTGCTTTCGGTAAAAGCGAAATATTCTTTATTTCCGGGGTTGATGTGATTTCGGAAAATCAGCAGTGATTTGCCCGACGAGGCTGGGCAAGAACCTGCGTCTAGCTCGTGCAAGGGAGCGCTTGGCGGCAAGGGGCGAACTGTTGCGAG
>NZ_JAFCLX010000007.1:0-236320 GCF_018130205.1 Bradyrhizobium sp. AUGA SZCCT0222 | reverse complement strand
CGGCCTTCCCTGCGCAGTGGCTTTACGGCTTATGCCGTGATCTCCCCGGAGACGAGTTCTTGGTTGACTCCGTCACCACCGGTTCAGCTCACGCTTAGCCGACGGCTTGACGCCAGCAACGGGCGCCAGGACCACACGGTTTTGCCGTACGCTCGATCCACGCCGTCGTCAGACGTGAGCCCAGCGTCCACCGCAACCCGCCCAACGTCCGTGACGACGGCCGACGCCCTTCTGAGTAGGACGGGATGGGCAAATATATGCACCTGATTTCCATTCTGGTAAACAGAAATATTTTTTAATTTGGGGCTTGACACGACTTCCGAATACCCGAAGTGATTTGCCTGTCGGGGTCCGTAGCCCACCCGGGCCGAAGGGCGCTTTGACCGGCCCCCACACCGGCCTATAATGGCGACTACTCCAGGGACTGCCGCGACGGACAGTTCCCCAAAAGGATCGCCATGCTTCACGTCTGTTCGCTCGCCGCCCTTCCCGAAACCGTCAAGGCCACCGGCGCCAGCCATATCCTCACCGTGATGGCCAATGTCGATCAGGTGCAGCGGCCGGCCTCGGTGCTCGAGGCCAACCATTTGCGCGTGTCTATGGACGACATCACCGAGGTGATGGATGGCTTTCTGGCGCCGTCGGACGCGCATATCGAGAAGGTGCTGAACTTCGTGCGCGGCTGGGATCGCAGCGCGCCGATGGTGGTGCATTGCTATGCCGGCATCAGCCGTTCGACCGCCAGCGCCTTTGCGGCCGCCTGCATGCTCAATCCGCACCGCGACGAGATTTCGATCGCCCGGCAGATCCGCGCCGCCTCGCCGATCGCCCAGCCCAACCGGCTGATCGTCAGCCTCGCCGACAAGGCGCTGGGGCGCGAGGGGCGGATGCTGCGGGCGCTCGACGAGATGGGCCCGGGCAGCATGACCGTCGAGGGCCGCCCCTTCCGCGTGGACCTCGAATAATCCTGCTCGAATAGCGCGCTAAAATGCCGCCCCCGGGGGCGATTTGAACTTTTTCCGGGCAAAACTGCACTCACAGCATTGCGACGGGCCGCATAGAGGCGGTTAACGTTTCTGCGTGCCCGCCTGGAGGCCTGATGCTCGACGAGTTTGTAATTCTTCCGTTCCTGTTCGCCATTGTCGCCGTTATCGTTGCCGTCAAGGCGATGAACGAGATCGGGGAGTTGCGAAGGCGGCTGGACAGGATGGAAGCGGCGGCAGCGCTCGCCCGGCCCGTCCCGCCACCGCTTCCCCACATGTTCGAGCAAGATACTGCGCCTGCCTCTCCGGGCGTCGCAGCCGAGCCGCCGCCGATTGTGCCTGTGGATCAATGGGTCCCTCCCGACTCATGGACGCCGGCTGAAGCAGCCGCCGGGACGACGGCTGACACGGCTGACGGCCCGCCCGCCGCGCCGCCGCCGCCCTTGCCGCAGCCCGATCGCGGTTTCGAGGAAACACTCGGCACCCGCTGGGTGGTGTGGATCGGCGGCCTGACGCTGGCGCTCGGCGGCTTCTTCATGGTGCGCTATTCGATCGAGGCCGGCCTGCTCGGCCCCGGAGTGCGTGTGCTTCTTGGCGGCCTGTTCGCGCTGGCGCTGCTCGCTGCCGGCGAATGGACCCGCCGCAAGGAAAGCATCTCCACGATCGAAGCGACGCCGATCGCCAACATCCCGGCGATCCTGACCGCCGCCGGCACGGCGGTGGCCTTTGCGACCGTCTACGCAGCCTATGCGCTGTACGGCTTCCTGGTGCCCGCCACCGCGTTCATCCTGCTTGGGCTGGTGGCGATGGGCACGCTGGCCGCGGCACTGCTGCACGGGCCGGCGCTGGCCGGGCTTGCCATCGTCGGAGCCTTCGTCACCCCGGTCCTGGTCTCCTCCGGCAAGCCGGACTTCTGGGCGCTGTACGTCTATCTCGCGATCGTCACTGCGGCCGCGTTCGGGCTGGCGCGCGTGCGGATGTGGCGCTGGCTTGCGGTCACCACCATCGTGTTCGCGCTGCTATGGACGCTCCCCTGCCTGCAGTGCGGCCCGTCGATGGTCGCGCCGCATGTGTTCCATGTGATCGCCGGCTTCATCCTCGCCGCATTGCTTGTCGTGTGCGGCTTCATGTTCGGGCCTTCAGCGCAAGAAGGCGAGATCGAACCGATTTCGTCCGGCTCGCTCGCGGCCTATCTGCTCGGCGCGACCCTGATCGTGCTGAACAGTTCTCATGCCGACGTCGCGATGGTCGCGTTCGGCCTGCTGGTGGCCGGCAGCTTGTTGGTGGCCTGGCGCACCGAAGCCGCGGTCGGCGCGGTCGGCGCCGCCGCCGGTCTCGTCTTCATCGTGTTCGCCGAATGGGCGATCCGCGCCAACCCTGACATGCTGGTTCTGCCCGGCGGGCCGATCGCAGGCATCGGGCCGAGCGCCACGGACGGATCGGTGTCGTTGCATCTGATCTCCGCCGCGATCTTCGCCGCCGGATTTGGCGTCGCGGGATTCCTGGCGCAGGGCCGTTCGGCCAGCGCCGTCATCCCTGTGATCTGGTCGGCTACGGCCGTCTTCACGCCGCTCGCGCTATTGGTCGCGCTCTATGCCCGGATCGCGAATCTCGACCGCTCGATCCCGTTCGCGATCCTCGCGGTGATCCTTGCCGCCGCCTATGCTGCGGCGACCGAGATCCTGACCAAGCGCGAGGACCGTCCGGGCCTGCAGGCCTCGATCGCGCTGTTTGCGACCGGCGCGCTCGCAGCACTGGCGCTGGCACTGACGTTCGCGCTGGAAAAAGGCTGGCTCACGATCGCGCTGGCGCTGATGTCGGCAGGCACCGCCTGGATCTCGATGCAGCGGCCGATCCCGTTCCTGCGTTCGCTGGCCGCGATCCTCGCCGCCATCGTGGTGCTGCGGATCGGCTACGAGCCGCGCATCGTAGGCCACGCCGTCGGCACCACGCCGATCTTCAACTGGCTGCTGTGGGGCTACGGCATTCCGGCGCTATCGTTCTGGGCCGGCAGCATCTTCCTGCGCCGCGGCGGCGACGACGCGCCGCTGCGCATCGTCGAATCCGCTGCCATCCTGTTCACGGTGCTGCTGGCGTTCATGGAAATCCGCCATGCCGTCAATAATGGCGACGTCTATCGCCCGAGTGCCGGACTCACCGAAGTCGCGCTGCAGGTCTGCGTCGCGATGGCGATGGCGATCGGGCTGGAGCGCCTGCGCCTCCGCACCGGAAGTGTCGTTCACAATGCCGGCGCAATCCTGCTCACCGTCTTTGCAGGCCTGGCTTCCGTGTTCGGGCTGCTGGTGCTGGAGAACCCGATGCTATGGTCGATCGATGTCGGCGGCGTCGTCATCAACCTGCTGCTGCTCGGCTATGCCCTGCCCGCGGTGCTGGCGCTGCTGTTGTCCTATGCGGTGGCAGGGCGGCGTCCGGTCGAATACGCCAACACGATCGAGGCAGGCGCGCTCATTCTGGCGCTGGCCTATGTGACGTTTGAAATCCGCAGGATCTATCACGGTCCGGTCATGGCCATCGGCCCGACCACTGGCGCCGAGCAATACACCTACTCGATCGCCTATCTGGCGTTCGGCGTCGCCATGCTCGGGATCGGCATCCTCTTCAACTCGCAACGCGCGCGGCTGGCGTCAGCGGTCGTGATCGCGCTGACGATCCTGAAAGCCTTCCTGATCGACATGTCGACGCTGACCGGGGTCTATCGCGCGCTGTCCTTTATGTGCCTGGGCCTGGTGCTGGTGGCGATCGGCTGGCTGTATCAGCGGATCCTGTTCCGCAGGCGGGCAGCGGTGGCGCCTGCGGTGCCGACACAGAGTTGATCGGTCAGGCGGCGCACCGAACGGAGGAACTTGCCGATCGAAAACCTAGAGCTTTGGTTCTGATTGAATCAGAACCAAAACTCTAGACTCTTGTTTTGACGCGTTTTCTACCGCAGATAAGTCTACGCAATCTGCGCAAACTTGATTGCTATGCGAACCGGTATCCACTTCGCTCGGAAACGCTTTAGGTGACGGATTCCGCCACGAGGCGGATCCTGAACACGGGCTTTTTGGACTCGTCCAGCATTTCCATCTGCCATTCGGCATTCTGCTTCATGCTGCGCGAAATGCTGCCGAGCAGGTTGCCGGACACCTTGGTCATCTCGGCCCAGGCGGCTTCGCGGCTTTCGAATTCGGAGCCCTGGTCGGATGCGCCAGCGTAGTGACCGTTGCTAATCCGGAAAAAATACAGCGGCATAGTTGATCTCACGTATGAGCCGCCCCCAGGCCGTCACGGTGGGCCAGACTCGCTACCAAGACGTGAAAACGCCAGCCCGTATGACTACGGGCACACTTTCCCAACTTTGGGCTTCATTTCGCCTGATATCACTCGGTGGAACGGCGCAGCTCCGGCGCGCTTTCGGCCTTCGCCGGCTCGGCCTTCACCGGCTCGAGCTTCGCGGCCTCAACCGCCGGCGTCTCGACGCGAGCCGAGACCTCCGTGCGCGACGCGTCGGCCGAGCGTGTCTGCGCCGGTGCATGCAGCGAACGCGGCCGCGCCACCGAGCGGGCCATCAGCATCTGCTGCGCGCCCTGGTGACGGAAATCGCAATAGGCGAAGCCCATGCCCGACACCGATCCCCGGAAGGAGCGGTCATCCCGCTTTTCGAGATTGAAGCACGGCTCGAACGGAAGACCCTTGATGGAAGCGCAAACCGCCTGGCCGCGGATCTGCAGCGTGTTGCCGGGCAGGCGCACATGGCGGGTCGGCCCCGCGCCGCTGAATTGAATGGAGCCGGCCGCCCCGAGATCGTCGAGCACGCGGCCTGCGCCGCGGGAGCCGTCGAAACAGGTGAAGGCGAAAACCTTGCCGGCCACAAACTTGCGGGCTTCATCGGCATTCATCATCCCGGCCAGCGCCGGCACCACCATCGCCGTGGCCGTGACGGCCCCCAACACCAAACGCGCAAGCATGCAGCAACTCCACCCTACTGAGCGCGGGCACCCGCCTTGCTAGACATGACCTCCGCGGAAAACCGGTATCCCGTTTTCCGGATCATGCAGGCCTCTTTACCCGCTGCTTACCATACGAACCGTGGCAACATTGGAGCAGCATGGTTGGTAAAGTCTGAACGCCGTTAGAGAATTTTTACCACGATTCGACCGCGGACCTCGCCGGCGAGGATTTTGGCGCCGGCGCCGATGACTTGGTCAAGGCCGATTTCATTAGTAATATCAGCTAGTTTTCCGTGATCCAAATCGCTGGCGAGGCGGCTCCAGGCAAGCTTGCGCTGCTCGATCGGGCACATCACCGAATCGATGCCGAGAAGGCACACTCCGCGCAAAATGAACGGCGCCACCGAAGACGGCAGGTCCATGCCCGCCGCCAGGCCGCACGCGGCGATAGCGCCGCCATATTTCGTCATCGAAAGGATGTTGGCGAGCGTAGTCGATCCGACGCTGTCGATGCCGCCGGCCCAGCGCTCCTTGGCCAGCGGTTTTGCGGGGCCTGACAGTTCGGCCCGGTCGATCACCTCGGCGGCGCCGAGACCTTTCAGATAATCGGCCTCCGACACCCGCCCGGTGGAGGCGATGACGTGATAGCCGAGCTTGGACAGCACGGCGGTCGCGACCGAACCGACGCCGCCCGCAGCTCCGGTGACGACGACGGGGCCGCTCTTGGGCGTCAGACCGTGCTTCTCCAGCGCCAGCACCGACAGCATCGCGGTGTAGCCGGCGGTGCCGATCGCCATCGCGTCGCGGGTAGAGATATTATCGGGCAGCCGCACCAGCCAGTCGCCCTTGACGCGGGCCTTCTCGGCGTAGCTGCCGAGATGGGTCTCGCCCATGCCCCAGCCGTTGCAGACCACCCTGTCGCCGGCCTTCCACTGCGGATGGGTGGATTGCTCGACGATCCCGGCGAAGTCGATGCCGGCGATCATCGGGAAACGCCGCACCACCGGGGCCTTGCCGGTGAGGGCCAGACCGTCCTTGTAATTCAGCGTCGACCATTCGACGCGGACGGTGACGTCGCCTTCCATCAATTCGGCTTCGTCGAACTGCGTCAGCGCTGATGTGGTACCTTTTTCCGCCTTGTCGATCCTGATGGCCTTGAACGTTCCCACGGCAAACTCTCCCGAACTTTGTCAGTTGGGAGAGTGTTTACCGGATCAGGCGGGCTGCGCAACCGCCCGCGCGACCGGTTGTTCCACGATCGGCAGGTTGATCAGCGCCGACAGCACGCCGAACAGTACCGAAAGCCACCAGATCGGCGTGTACGAGCCATACTGCTCGAACACGATGCCGCCGAGCCAGACGCCGAGAAAGCCACCGACCTGATGGCTGACAAAAGCGAAGCCATAGAGGGTGGCGAACCAGCGGGTGCCGAACATCAGTGCCACCAGCGCCGAGGTCGGTGGCACCGTCGACAGCCAGGCCAGACCGGTAACGGCGCCGAACATGATGGCGGAAAGCGGCGTGATCGGGAACGAGATGAAGGCGACAATCGCCATCGCCCGTACGAAGTATAGAAACGAAAGAATATAGCGCTTCGGGAACTTGTTCTGCAGCACGCCGACGCTGAGCGAGCCGATGATGTTGAACAGGCCGACCGCGGCAATCACCCAACCGCCGGTCTGCGCAGATATGCCGCGGTCGGCCAGATAGGCCGGCAGATGCACGGTGATGAAGGCGAGCTGGAAGCCGCAAGTAAAGAAGCCGAGCACCAGCAGCACGTATGATGGGTGGCCGAACGCTTCCGCGAGCGCCGTCTTGAACGATTGCTGGTCCGCGACCGGCACATTTTCCGACGTCGCAGGCGGCGTTGCGAGCGCCAGCGACAGCGGCACGATCAGGAGCATCAGCAGCGCGAATACGGTGAGCGCAGATTGCCAGCCGAAATTGTCGATCAGCGCGACGCCGAACGGCGCGAACAGGAACTGTCCGAACGAACCGGCAGCGGTGCCGGCGCCGAGCGCCAGGCCGCGCTTCTCCGGAGGCAGCAATTTGCTGAACGCCGACAGCACGAGGTTGAACGAACAGCCCGAAAGCCCGAAACCGATCAGAACACCCGCGCCAAGATCGAGCGAACCAGGCGTCGAAGCGTAGCGCATCACCAGCAGCCCGCCGGCGTAGAGCAGCGCGCCGATGACCATCACGCGCAGGATGCCGAAGCGGTCGGCGATCGCGCCTGCGATCGGCTGGCCCAATCCCCACAACAGGTTCTGCAGCGCCAGCGCGAGGCCGAAGACGTCGCGGCCCCAGGTAAATTCCTTGCTCATGGGCTGGATGAAGAAACCAAGGCTCGACCGCGGCCCGAAACTGAGCAGCGCGATCGCGCATCCGCAGATGATGATCACCAATGGCGTCCGCCAGCTGGCTTTGGCCGGGCGAAGATTGTCTGCGGTGACAGCCATGCGTTTCCTCGATGCTTGGCGCCGGGGCTGGAGGGGACCGGCCGGGTGCGCCGGGAGGAGTTAATGCATTCGCATGGAAATCCCAAGAGCGCCGGAGAAAATTTTTCCGCTGCAGGGCAGCCCTGCAAAATCGTCGAGTGCAATTTTGGGGGTGGGTTGGACGGGCGGGCGCAAAGGGAAATGATCACGTCGTCCCGGCGAAGGCCGGGACCCATACGCCGCGGCCCGCATTGTTGGAAAAGGAAGATAATGCTCAGCGCGTAAAACAATAACCGCCGGTGGCTATGGGTCCCGGCCCCCGTGCGCAATTGCGCACTAGGCCGGGACGACAATAACTACCTTCTGACGCTCGCCTGCTCTGCCGAGCTCTTTGCAGCTTCGGCGAGCTTGGCGGAAATTTGCGCCGTCTCCGCCGCAGTGCCCCAGCTTGGCGCGTCGCTGCCGTCGCCCCAGTTGCGGGGCCGGTAGAAGGTGTGCACGCCGGTCTTGTACATCTTCTTCATCTCGCTGACCCAAGACGGACGCACCCAATAGGCATGGTAGTGCGTCGACTTGTCGACCTCGGGCAGCCAGAGCTGGCCGTCCAGCATCGCCTTTGCGATCCGTTGCGCGCGATCCCACATGTCGGGCTCTTTGACGACGTCCTTGTTGTTGTCGCAGGCGAAGGTGAACTGGCAGGCCAGATGGCGGTGCTTGTTCTGGTAGACCACGCCGCACACCGTATCCGGATATTTGCCGGAGAAGGCTCGGTTCAACACCACTTGCGCCACCGCGATCTGGCCGCGCACCGCTTCGCCGCGGGCTTCAAAATAGACAACTTCGGTCAGGCATTTTTCCGACTTGGCGCGCGACTTCTCGTCGAACAGGCCGAGCCGCTCGGCCGGGGTCTTGGCGCGCTGGTTGTCGGAATTGACCTCGCCCTTCGGCGCGACGCTGACGCCCATCTCGCCGGCCTTGACCGGGCCGTCGGCATCGACCGGCAGCGAGGCCATGATCTTCATGTCGGGATCGGCAACCACCGCGCTCGGCAGCATGACGATCGGTTCTTCGCCCGGCCGCCAGCGTTCGATGGTTTCGGGCGCGCCGAGCGACGAGCCAAAAAACAGGCTCGAGGTCTTGAAGGAGAAATTGTCGCGCGGCGGCGCGGGCGCGAGCGCCACTTCCGGTGCTACCGAAACGTCCTTTGGCTTAACGAGCGGCTTGTCGTCGAGCGGCTTGGCTTCGAGCGGCTTGGCTTCGAGCGACATCGACACATCGAATTGCGGCAGCGGCGGCGCGCGCAGCGCGGCCTGAAGTTCGGGATCGAGCGGCGCGGGCTCACCTGAAGGCGGCGTGGCGGCGGTCTTTTGGCCTTTGACGGAAGCGTTTGAGGACGAAGGATCTTCGATGGCCGGCGCGCTGCCGGCGGGGATTGAGCTCTCCGCAGGCGTGGACGGCGCGATGACAAGGCGATCGCCCTTCATGGTGCGATCGACCTTGGGGAAATCGGCGGCATGATAACGCGGCGGCGGGGCGATGATCGGGTTGCGCGTCACTGCACCGGTGATGTCGATGCCTTGATTGTCGAGGCTGGTGAGCCGAAAGGTTGCGGTCTGCGGCGAAGAGGTTCCGATCGGACGGCCGAAGCTGAAGGTCGCGACGTGGATATTGCCGGCGGTGGAGAACACACGCTTCTGCCAGCGTTCGGCGACGCCCGGCTGCCGGGCCAGCAGTGACGCGATATCCTGATATCCGATCTCGGTCGGCATCAATGCGAAGATGCAAAGACCGAGACCGAAGGACGCGAACCGCGCGCCCTTCGGCTGGTTACGCAACACATTCATCGATACGCTCTACGCAACGCTTACAAAAAACGACCGAACTCAGTACATCCGTGCAATTCGATCTTTATTGTTGGTATCGAATTTAGGTTGCCGGGGAGTTAATCGGCGTGGCCTGCGTGCACCACGCAAGAAATCGCGCGCACTTGCTGTCGCGCTTGAGAAGGCTTGGTAAACGGGAGCGCGATGAAAGTGGTAAACATCCCGTCAACGAAGATGATGAAGAAAATGTTGCGGGTTCCCGCGTCACTACGGGACGATGCGATTCCGCCCCATGCATTTCGATGGAAGTCGGAGAACCGTCGTTTCCACGTCATTGCGAGGAGCGAAGCGACGAAGCAATCCATCCATCCGTTATGCCGCGCTATGGATTGCTTCGCTGCGCTCGCAATGACGAAAGGTCCAAAAACGTTCATGCCCGGGACAAGCCCGGGCATGACGACGTCTCTGTTAATTCTCAGCGCAGAGAAGAACTACGCCTGGCTCGCGACCGTCTTGCCGAGGGCGGCTTGCGCCGCGGCGAGCCGCGCGATCGGCACGCGATAGGGCGAGCACGAGACGTAGTCGAGGCCGATCTCGTGGCAGAACGCCACCGAGGCGGGATCGCCGCCATGCTCGCCGCAAATCCCGACCTTGAGATCGGGCCGCGTCTTGCGTCCGCGCGCAACGCCGATCTTGACGAGTTCGCCGACGCCATCGCGGTCGACCGAGATGAACGGATCGATCTCGAGGATGCCCTTCGCCACATAGGTGCCAAGGAAGCTCGCGGCGTCGTCGCGGCTGATGCCGTAGGTGGTCTGCGTCAAATCGTTGGTGCCGAAGGAGAAGAACTCGGCGGTGTTCGCGATGTCGCCGGCCATCAGGCACGCGCGCGGCAACTCGATCATGGTGCCGACCTGATAGGCGAGTTTCTTGCCGGTCTCCTTCATCACCGACTGCGCGGTGGCGTCGATCCGCGCCTTGACCAGGTCGAACTCGGCCTTGGTCGCGATCAGCGGCACCATCACCTCGAGGCCGACGGCCTTGCTGGTGCGCTTTTCGGCCTCGACCGCGGCTTCGAAGATCGCGCGCGCCTGCATCTCGGCGATCTCCGGATAGGCGATCGCCAGACGGCAGCCGCGGAAGCCCAGCATCGGGTTGAACTCGGCAAGATCGCGGGCGCGATCGGCGAGCTTGCGCGGATCGGTGTTCATCGCGCGCGCGACTTCCTCGATCTCGGCCTGGGTGTGCGGCAGGAACTCGTGCAGCGGCGGATCGAGCAGACGGATCGTGACGGGCAGCCCCTTCATGATCTCGAACAGCTCGACGAAATCCGCCCGCTGCATCGGCAGCAGTTTTGACAGCGCCTGACGGCGCGACTGCTCGTCCTCGGAAAGGATCATCTCGCGCACGGTGCGGATGCGGGTTTCCTCGAAGAACATGTGCTCGGTACGGCAAAGGCCGATGCCCTCGCCGCCGAACTTGATCGCGGTGCGCGCGTCTTCCGGGGTGTCGGCGTTGACGCGGACGCCGAGCTTGCGGACGGCATCGGCCCAGCCCATCAGCGTGCCGAATTCGCCCGACAGTTTCGGTTCGATCATCGGCATCCGCCCGGCCAGCACCTGGCCGAGCGATCCGTCGATGGTGATGACGTCGCCGGTCTTGAAGGTGCGGGTGCCGATGCTCATGGTGCCGCGGCCGTAATCGACGCGAATGGTGCCGCAGCCGGAGACGCAGGGCTTGCCCATGCCGCGCGCGACCACGGCGGCGTGCGAGGTCATGCCGCCACGGGTGGTGAGAATGCCCTCGGCCGCGTGCATGCCGTGGATGTCTTCCGGGCTGGTCTCGACCCGCACCAGAATGACCTTGCGGCCATCGGCCTGTAGTTTCGCAGCTTCATCGGACGAGAACACGATTTCGCCGGAGGCGGCGCCCGGCGAAGCCGGCAGACCGGTCGCGATGACGTCGCGCTTGGCGGCGGGATCGATGGTCGGATGCAGCAACTGGTCGAGCGAGGCGGGATCGATCCGCATCACCGCGTCCTTTTTCGAGATCAGTCCTTCATTGGCGAGTTCGACCGCAATCCGCAGCGCCGCCTTGGCGGTTCGCTTGCCGCCGCGGGTCTGCAGCATCCACAACTTGCCCTGCTCGACCGTGAACTCCATGTCCTGCATGTCGCGGTAGTGCTTTTCGAGCAGCGTGTAGATCCGCGTCAGTTCCTTGAACGCGGCGGGCATCGCGACTTCCATCGACGCCTTGTCGGAGCCGGATTCCTGGCGCGCAAATTCGGTGATGTCCTGCGGCGTGCGGATGCCCGCCACCACGTCTTCGCCCTGCGCGTTGATCAGGAATTCGCCGTACAGCTTGCTCTCGCCGGTCGACGGGTTGCGCGTGAACGCAACGCCGGTCGCCGAGGTCTCGCCCATATTGCCGAACACCATGGCCTGGATATTGACCGCGGTGCCCCAGGATTCAGGAATGTCGTGCAGGCGGCGGTAGGTCACCGCGCGCGCGTTCATCCAGGATGAGAACACCGCACCGATCGCGCCCCACAATTGCGCGTGCGGATCCTGCGGGAAATCGTGGCCGGTCTCGCGCGCCACCGCATCCTTGTAACGGCCGACCAGTTCGACCCAGTCGTCGCCGGTCAGATCGGTGTCGAGCGTATAGCCCTGGCCGTCCTTGAAGGTGTCGAGGATGTCCTCGAAATGATGATGCTCGAAGCCGAGCACGACATCCGAATACATCGTGATGAAGCGCCGATAGCTGTCATAGGCGAAGCGGCGGTCGCCGGACAATTCGGCGAGCGCTTCGACGGTCTCATCGTTGAGGCCGAGATTGAGTACGGTATCCATCATGCCCGGCATCGACGCGCGGCCGCCGGAGCGCACGGACACCAGCAGCGGATTCCGGGAATCGCCGAACGACTTGCCGGCGAGTTTGCCGACATGCTCAAGCGCCTTCTCGACCTGCGCCTTCAGCGCAGCCGGATAGGATTTGTCGTGGGCGTAGAAGTAAGTGCAGACCGAGGTCGGAATCGTGAAGCCCGGAGGCACCGGCAGGCCGAGATTGGCCATTTCGGCGAGATTGGCGCCCTTGCCGCCGAGCAGATCGCGCAAGCCCGCTTTGCCCTCGGCCTTGCCGTCGCCAAACGTGTAAACCCACTTGCCGGATTTTACCGCTTCGACGGCCGGCTTGCTCACCTTCTTCGCCGTCTTGCTGGCAGGCTTGTTCGGAGCCTTCGCAGCTGCCTTGTCAGCGGTCTTGGCAACTGGCTTGGCAATCGGCTTCGTAACCGCCTTGGGAGCGGGCTTCGCAACTGCCTTCGCAACCGGAGCCTTCGTTAGCGTCTTGCGCGCCGAGGCCGCCGGCGCGGCTTTGCCTGGCGCCGATGACTTTGATTTCGCTACGATTTTCACAAGGTTTTTCTTGGACTTCGCAACCGCTTTGGCCATGGCAGATGACAATCCGAAAAGAGAGGAGAAGATGCGCGCCTTACACCACTTTGAGGGGTTCCGCGCAAGCCGCGAAACCCCGCTTGCCTGACTAGAAGCGCAGCATCTTGAACACGCCGAGCCCGGCCAGACCGACGATGATCAGGTAGATCGCGACGATGAAATTCAGGAACCGCGGCATGATCAGGATCAGGACTCCCGCAATCAGGGCGACGATCGGGGAAATATGCGCGGCGGTGATGGTCATTTGAAATTTCTCCTGATGATGAGGGGAAGCTCGAATCGAGGGCGGCAACTTAACCGCTGGCGCGGTTCCGGAATAGGAGACGCCTGTCGCCTCAACGGGTTCCGGCGTTCGCAAAAATTGCCCGAAATTGCCGCGTTTAAGGCAGCCATTTTTCCGGAACTATGCCGCGCGCGATGAATTGGCTCGCATTGTACGCTGGCTAGCCGGCGTCATAGCGTTTTCAAGCGAAGTGGACGCCGGTTCGCGTCAAGAAAACGCGTCAAACCAATAGCGCGCACGAGGGAGTACACTATGCAGAACAGACTACTTGCCATCGCAGTTGTCGCCGGCGTGATGGCTGCCCCGCTCGCAGCACAGGCGCAGAGCGGCACCGTGGGTGTCGTTGGCGGCGGCAGCGTGGTCGTCGGCGAGCATGAGGGCATCACCGTCGATCAACGCCCGGCGTTCCGGGAATATGTCGTGCGTGAGCGCGTGCCGACTTTCACCATTCCGGAGCGCGTAACCGTTGGCGGCGTGCTGCCGGAGGCCGGCATCACCTATTACGACGTCCCGCAGACCTATGCGGCGACGCCCTATCGCTACACCGTGGTGAACGGCCAGACGGTCCTGGTCGAACCGCGTTCGCGTCGCATCGTTCAGGTGGTCGACTAATCCCGCCGGCCTGAACGATAGTCCGGGCGCCGCGCAAGCGGATGTGCGCGAGATACGACCGGACAAGAAAGCCCCGCCCGGCTTCCCCCTGGGCGGGGCTTTTCGTTTTGCCAATCAGCGCACCCGTCATCCTGAGGTGCGAGCGCAGCGAGCCTCGAAGGATGGGCCACGGGCCCTGCTCATCCTTCGAGGCGCGCAAGAGCGCGCACCTCAGGATGACGGGAGATAGTACGAGCGCGGCCACCTCGACCTGCGTTTATTCCCTGATCTCCAGACCCTGCTTCTTGGCGACGAGGCGGTGAATCTTCTTGCCCGAGGAGGCGCTGACGACCTCTTCGTCGAGGAGCAGCGCGGTCGCTTTCAGTTCCGCCAGCACCAGCGCGGTATCGAACGCACAGTAAAGCCGCCCCTGCGAATCGCGCAGGTCGGCATTGTCGGTGATCCGCCAGCTCAGATAGAGAATGCCACTGGGCTTGACGGCGTTGAGCAGCCGGCGGACCGCAACGGCGATCTGCGCGCGCTCCAGATGCATGATCACGGTCTCGCACAGCACGTTGTCGTAGGTGCCGATGCCCTTCAAGTCGGGCAATTCGGCATGCGCGAACTTAAAACCGGGATACCGCTGCCGCGCCTCCGTCAGCAGGCCTTCCGAGGCGTCGAAACCGGTGGCGGAAAAGCCGTTGGCGTTTAGCCAGGCCACCTCGCGGCCGCAGCCGCAGCCGATATCGGCTGAATTGCCGCCGCGCACGAAGAAGCGCTCGACGACTTCGTGCAAATCAACGGGCGCCGGCTGCTCGTGCCAGTCCTTGGCGAACGCCGCCGCATCCGAATCGTAAGCGGCCAGCGTCTTCTGATCCACGTTTCAGCCCTCGATCTTCGAAAAGTCCGCCACCGCGCGCGTCGCCGCGCGGATTTCGTTCAAGAGCTTCAGTCTGTTCTCGCGCACATTTGGTTCATCGTCGTTGACCTTGACCTTGTCAAAGAACGCATCGACCGCCGGGCGCAGCTTCGCCATGGCGCTCATCGCGGCGGCGAAATCTTCCTTGGCCACCGCGGCGCCCGCTTCGCTCTTCACCTGATCGATCGCCTTGGCCAGCGCTTTCTCTTCGTCGAGCCTGTAGAGCGTCGTATCCGCCGCGCCGTCGAAGCTGCGCTTGTCCTTTTTCTCTTCGATCGAGAGGATGTTGCTGGCGCGTTTTGTGCCTGCGAGCAGGTTCTTGCCGTCATCGGTGTCGAGGAATTTTCCGAGCGCCTCGACGCGGCGGACGACCATGAGCAGATCGTCCTGGCCGCCGAGCGCGAACACGGCATCGACGAGATCGTGTCGCGCGCCCTGGTCGCGGAGCTGGACTTTCAGGCGGTCGGCGAAGAAGGAGAGGAGATCGGCCGGAAGTTTTTGCGCATCGGCGGCCGGATACTTGGCACCCTTTTCGGGGAGACCGAGAATAGCCGATTTTGCAGCTTTCAGGATTGGAAGCCTGATCGTGTTCTCCACGATGAGCCGGATCACCCCCAACGCCGCTCTTCGCAGCGCATACGGATCCTTGCTTCCCGTCGGCTTCTCGTCGATCGCCCAGAAACCAACCAGCGTATCGATCTTGTCAGCCAGTGCAACGGCGACGCTCACGCGATCGGTCGGCACGCGATCCGCAGGCCCCTGCGGCTTGTAATGCTCTTCACTCGCGGCAGCGACGGAGGCATCCTCGCCCTGCGCCAGCGCGTAGTATTTGCCCATCAAGCCCTGGAGCTCAGGAAATTCGCCGACCACCTCGGTCAGCAAATCCGCCTTCGCCAAATGCGCGGCACGCTTTGCCTTTTCAACATCGGCGCCAACCAGCGGCGCAATTTCTGCAACCAGCCCCTCGATTCTCCGAATGCGTGCCGCCTGCGTGCCCAGCTTCTCGTGAAACACGATGTTTTCGAACTTCGGCAGGCGCTCTTCTAGCTTCGTCCGCAGATCGGTCTCATAGAAAAATTTCGCGTCGCTCAGCCGCGCGCGGATCACGCGCTCGTTGCCGGCGATGATGGCCTTGCCGCCGTCCGTCGCCTCGATGTTGGCGGTGAGGATGAACTTGTTGGTCAGCTTTCCGGTTTTGTCAGGATTCTTATCAGAATCCTTGAGATCGCTGACCACAAAGCATTTCTGGTTTTTGCGGATGGTGGCGCGGATCACCTCGCCGGGGATCGACAGAAATTCCTGGTCGAACGATCCCATCAGCACGACCGGCCATTCGACGAGGCCTGACACCTCGTCGAGCAGCACCTGGTCTTCCACCAGCTCAAAGCCCTGCGCGAACGCCAACTGCTTGGCGTCGGCCAGAATGATGTCCTTGCGCGCCTGCGGGTCGAGCACGACCTTGGCGGCCTTCAGCTTGGCCTCGTAATCCTCGAAGCGGCGCACGGAGATCGCCGATGGCGCCAGGAAGCGGTGACCATGAGTGGTCTGGCCGGCCTCGATGCCGTCGATCGAGAATTTTACGATTTCGGGCTCTTCGGTCTCCGGACCGAAGGTCGCGATGATCGAATGCAGCGGCCGCACCCAGGTCAGCGCGCCTGATTTGGCGGAGCGCTCGCCCCAGCGCATCGATTTCGGCCACGGGAAGGTGCGCACGATGACCGGAAGAATATCGGCGAGCACGTCGAGCGTCGCCCGGCCGGGCTTCTCGATCAGCGCGACATAGAAATCGCCCTTCGGGTCGCGCTGGATTGTTGCCTCATCCAGCGACTTGAGGCCAGTCGCTTTCAAAAAGCCCTGCACGGCCGCATCGGGCGCGCCGATTTTCGGACCCTTGCGTTCGGTCTTCAGGTCGGATTGCCGCGCCGGAATCCCGTGCACCGTCAGCGCCAGCCGCCGCGGCGTCACGAACGCCTTGGCGCCCTCATAGACCAGCCCCTCGGCAACCAGCTTGTCGGTGACCATGCGGCGCAGATCGTCGGCCGCCTTCGCCTGCATGCGCGCGGGAATTTCTTCGGAAAACAATTCGAGCAAAAGATCAGGCATCAGGATGCCCTGCCCGCTTCGGTGTGGACCCAGGCGTCGCCGCAGGCTTTTGCAAGGTCGCGCACGCGCCCGATGTAGCTTTGCCGTTCGGTCACCGAGATCACGCCGCGGGCATCGAGCAAATTGAAGACGTGGCTCGCCTTGATGCACTGGTCATAGGCCGGCAGCGCCATCAGATGTTCTTTCTGGTTGCTGCCACTCTTCCATCCAGCCGCGAGATACTTCTTGCAGGCTTCTTCGGCCATCACGAACTGTTTGAACAGCATTTCGGAATCGGAGTGCTCGAAATTGTGCAGGGAATATTCCTGCTCGGCCTGCAGGAACACGTCGCCATAGGTCACCTTGTCGGCGCCCTCGCGGCCGTTGAAGTTGAGATCCATGACGTGGTCGACGCCCTGCAGGTAGCAGGCGAGCCGCTCCATTCCGTAGGTGAGCTCGCCGGCGACCGGCGCGCATTCGACGCCCGCGACTTGCTGGAAATAGGTGAACTGGCTGACTTCCATGCCGTCGCACCAGCATTCCCACCCGAGACCCCAGGCGCCGAGCGTCGGGCTTTCCCAATCGTCCTCGACAAAGCGGATGTCGTGCAGGCTGGAATCGAGGCCGATCGCGGCGAGCGACTTCAGGTACAATTCCTGAAGGTTCGGCGGCGATGGCTTCATGATCACCTGATACTGGTAATAATGCTGCATCCGGTTGGGATTTTTGCCATAGCGGCCATCCTTGGGCCGGCGCGAGGGCTGCACATAGGCGGCCCGCCACGGTTTCGGCCCGAGCGCGCGCAAGGTCGTCGCCGGATGAAAGGTGCCCGCGCCCATTTCCATGTCGTAGGGCTGCAGGATCACGCAGCCCTGTTCGGCCCAGAACCGCTGCAGAGCGAGAATGAAGCCCTGGAACGAACGTTCCGGGCGCATATGGGCAGGCAATTCGTCCATCGGCAGAATCGGTCTCGCGAGGGGGTTTTGGGCGCGCGGGACCGTATCGGCGGTGGCGAGGGGAATCAAGGCGATGTGGGGGTAGCTTCAAGCCGTCATTCCGGGGCGATGCAAAGCATCGAACCCGGAATCTCGAGATTCCGGGTTCGCTTCGCGCCCCGGAATGACGGGGTGAGTTAACCCGGCCGATAGGCCCCGGTGACGGGGTCCCGGCGCAGGGTCGGAATCTCGCTGGTTTGAGCAGATTCCGCGACGCGGGCCAGCCGCGCCTCTTCCAGCTCCCGGTTGATCCGGACGGCGGTCTTGTAAGCCCAGCGGACCACGGCGAGCCCACCCAGGGCCCCTGCGAATGCGATCAACGGTGGCATCGGTCGATCCTTGTCGTTCACGTCGGTCACGCCCCCAATAGCTGCATTCTCGCGCAAGCCGGGCTGCGCCGCAATTCCCGCCTTTAGGACTAAATGGCGCGCCTCTCGCGGGCTCTAGAACCCGAATTTGGCCCAAATTGCCCTGGTTTCGAGCGCGGAGATCAGCTCATCCGGCAGGCCTCCAAAACCGTCGAGCGCGCCCATGGAGCCCGCCCCCGGCGACCGCCGCCCGAGCAGGCCGGACAGCATCCCGCTGGCGGGCGCGATCACGGGGGTCAGCACCTTGTCGCCGTAGCGGGTCCGCAGCGTCGAACGCAGATCGCCGACCGCGTCCGCAAGGCCCAGCGACACCGAGGTTTCGCCGGCCCAATATTCGCCGGTGAACAGCGTGTCGTCGGCGCCCTTGAGGCGGCTGCCGCGGCTCTGCTTGACCAACGCAATGAAGATGGCGTGGATCTCGCGCTGGAGCGCCTTGATGCGCGCCACGTCATCGGGGTTTTCGGGGAGGAACGGATCGAGCGTCGCCTTGTGGACGCCCGCCGTATAGAGCCGCCGCTCGACACCGATTTTCTTGATCAGCTCCTGGAAGCCGAAAGTGCCGCCGACCACGCCGATCGAACCGAGGATCGAGGACGGATCGCAGAAAATTTCATCGCCGGCACAGGCGATCATGTAGCCGCCGGATGCGGCGACGTCCTCGACGAACACCAGCACCGGCAAATTCTTTTCGGCGGCGAGTTGCCTGATCCGCAAATAGATCTGGCGCGATTGCACCGGCGAGCCGCCGGGCGAATTGATCACGAGCGCAACCGCCTTGGCATTCTTGGTACCGAAGGCGCGTTCGAGCGTCTTGGCGACACCGGCGAGCGACATGCCCGGCCGCAGCGGCGTCACCGCCCCGATCACGCCGGACAACCGCACCACCGGCACCACCGCGGCCCCGCGCCGGAATTTGGCCGGGACCAATCCCTTCAGCCGCTCGATAAGGCCCGGCAATCCCACACGATCACTTATTTGTTCACTCATGCCGTTACCTCGAATTAACCATTTTTTATCACGCCACTGTCATTGGAAGGGCTGGAACGAATTTGGGCTGGAAGGCCTTTTGCAACGTGGCCGTTACGGCTGCAATGGCGCAGCGGAGAGTGACATGAAAATCTACCTGCTGATATTGTTGATCGGCACCATCCTGACCGCGGTTCGCTTCACCAACGCTCCGAAACGGCAGTCGGAAACCCTTCCGCAATAGGCTTTTCCGCTTCGTCTCGAGACATGAGTTCCTCGGCCACCCCTAGGGGGTGGCCAACGGCAATATCCCCCTCCCCGCCAAAATCTCCTGCACCGCTTTATCGGGCACCCCTCGCTCATCATTGAGCATCAGTCCGGCATGAATTCGAGTCGGCGCGCGACCGCCCTTGGTGGCGCGAACCAGGATTCGATTCGCAGGCGCCTTCACATCGCCGTGAATGGGCAAAATTTCCAGACCGCCAAAACCGTGATCGAGCGCCGCCAGCACCTCGGCAATCCCGTCGGCGCGCCAGATCAGCGTCAGCATGCCCCTGGATTTGAGGATGCGGCGGGTTGCGTGAATCCAGTTCGAAAGCGTGGTGGATGTCGCGACATGCGCGATCCCGCGCGCGCGGTCCGGCGAGACTCGATGCCGCACAGAATCGTTGAACGGCGGATTCATCAACACGACGTCGACGCTGTCGGGCTGCAGATTGACCGCGGCGTAGGCGTCGGCGGCCGCCTCGACATCGAGCACGATGACCTCGGCGGCAAGCGCGTTCGCCTCGGCATTGGCGCGCGCCAGGCTTGCGAGGCCGGCATCGATCTCGACCAGCACGAGATCGATATCTCCGACGCGCCTGGCCACCGCCAGCCCTGCCGCACCAACACCGGCGCCAAGATCGGCCACACGATTGCCTGAACGTGCAGGCGTCGCCGCCGCCAGCAGCATTGCATCGTGACCGGCGCGGTGCCCCGATTTCAGTTGCCGCAGGCGCAAGCTCCCGCCGAGGAACGCGTCCTCGGTGACATCCAGATTATTGTCTTGACGCGTTTTCTTCACGCGAACCGGTTCCCACTTCGCTCGAAAACGCTATGCCTTACTCATCCGCCCGCAATTCGTGGGCAAGCCCGGCATCGGTCAGAAGCTGGCGCGCCTCGCGGTTGTCGTCGTCATGGACCAGGATGCGGCGTGGCAGGACTCCGAGCGATCCCTCGATGATGCTCATGTTTTGGTCCAGCACCAGATGATGGATATTGGCGCCGTCGAGCAGCGCGCCGACCGCGGAAACCAGCACAATATCGTTGGTCCGAACCAATTCCCGCAATTTGCGCCCTCCTTAGGCTGGCTCGGTCCGAGGCCGGCCGGTACCTGTCAACCGCTTCGTGCCCTTGCCGCTTCAGCCTGCACTTTCTATTGTAGATAAGGATAGTGCGAATTGGCCAGATTTGGAGACCCGCGTGGCGGTTATTGTACCCTTCGAAAGCCCAAACGCTTCGATCGATGAGCTGGTCGGGCTCGTCGCCGCCGACATGGAGCGGGTCAACGCCACGATCCTGTCGCGGACCGGTTCCGAAGTCACCATGATTCCCGAGGTCGCCAACCATTTGATCTCCTCGGGCGGCAAGCGGCTGCGCCCGATGCTGACGCTGGCGATGGCCGGCCTCACCGGCTATTCCGGCGACGGCCATATCAAGCTCGCCGCCTCGGTCGAGTTCATGCATACCGCGACGCTGCTCCATGACGACGTGGTCGACGAGAGCGAATTACGGCGCGGCAAATTATCCGCGCGGATGCTGTGGGGCAACGAAGCGAGCGTGCTGGTCGGCGACTTCCTGCTCGGCCAGGCCTTCCGCATGATGGTCGAGGTCGGCTCGTTGCGGGCGCTCGACATCCTGTCTTCGGCGGCCGCCACCATCGCCGAGGGCGAGGTGATGCAGCTCGCCGCGGCGAAGAACACCGCGACCACCGAGGACGAATACCTCGCTGTGATCCGCGGCAAGACGGCGGAATTGTTCGCGGCTGCCTGCGAGGTCGGCCCCGTGATCGCCAACCGGCCGAAGGCCGAGCAGACCGCGTGCCGCTCCGTCGGCATGAATCTCGGCATCGCGTTCCAGCTGGTGGACGACGTGCTGGACTACGGCGGCAAATCGGCAAAACTCGGCAAGAACGTCGGCGACGACTTCCGCGAGGGCAAGATCACGCTGCCGGTGGTGCTGGCGTTCCGCCGCGGCAACGCCTCTGAACGCGCGTTCTGGGTCAAGGCGCTGGAGCGCGGCGAGATCGGCGCCAATGATCTCGATCACGCCATCGGGTTGATGACCAAGCATCGCGCGCTGGAAGATACGATCAGCCGCGCCCATCATTACGGCGCGATGGCCGTCGATGCGCTGGCGCTGTTTCCGGCTTCGCCGATGAAGACCGCCCTCGAGCAGGTCGTGGCGTTCTGCCTGGCCAGGTCGCATTAAAGTAGATGTCGGCGTCATCCTGAGGTGCGAGCCCCTTGGCGAGCCTCGAAGGATGACAGGGCACGGTGCCCGCGGCTCATCCTTCGAGGCGCGCAAGAGCGCGCACCTCAGGATGACGGCGGAATGTGTGGCGAGTAGGAAAGATTGAATGAATTTTTGGCTGTTTCTCGCCGCTGCGCTGATCATCGCCTTCGTGCCTGGTCCCGGGATCTTCTATGTCGCCGCACGAACACTGTCAGGCGGCCGGAAGACCGGCATCGCCTCGACATTGGGGACAGCGCTTGGCGGGCTCGTGCATGTGATCGCGGGCGCGCTGGGGGTGTCCGCGATCATCCTGGCCAGCGCCGAACTTTTCACGGTGCTCAAACTTGCCGGCGCGCTCTATCTGGTCTGGCTTGGTGTCCGGACGTTTCGCGAGGGCCGGCAGGCGATGGTGGAGGCGATCAGCCCGGCCACCGCACGACAGGCGTTTCGCGAGGGCGTGCTGGTCGAAGCCCTGAACCCGAAGACCGCGGCGTTCTTTCTGGCGTTCATTCCGCAGTTCATCGACCCCGCCGGCGGTCATCCCGCGCTGCAGTTCATCGCGCTCGGCCTGATCTCGGTATTGCTGAACACGCTCGCTGATGTCGTCGTGGTGATGATGGCCGCGACCGCGCGCGCGGGCCTGGTGCGGCGGCCATTTCTCGTTCAACGCCTGCGGCAGGGCTCGGGGCTGTTCATCGCCGGGCTCGGCGTGTCGTTGGCGCTGGTGCGGCGGCCCGCGAATTAGTACCGCTAGCTCAGCGTTCCCGCGTGCACCCACCAGCCGGGGTGCTCGCGCCGGATCTTCTCCGCGGCGCGGCCGGCTTCGGCGGTGTTTTCATAGATCGCAAAACAGGTCGCGCCCGAGCCCGACATCCGCGCCAGCCACGCGCCATTGGTGGCGTTGAGCGCGGCGATCACTTCACCGATGACCGGCTGAATGCGCATCGCCGGGGCTTCCAGATCGTTGGCGCTGGCCGCCAGGACTTCGACCCAGTCTTCGACCGAGGCGCCGGCTTCCGGCCAGTCGATGCCCCGGAAAACGTCGGTGACGCCGACCAGCAATTCGCCGCTACGTAGGCCGAGTGCCTTGAATACATCCTTGGTCGGAACGGGAACGCAGGGGTTGATCATCACGCACGGCATGATCGGCAGGCTGAGCGGCGTCAGGGTATCGCCGACCCCGGTCATGTCGCAGGCTCGCGAGGCAAGGCAGACCGGCACGTCGGCGCCGGTCGCAAGTGCTACCTCGCGTAGCCGCTCGTCATCGAGCGGCAGCCCATTCAATTTTGCCAGCAGCCGAAGCGCGGCAGCCGCATCCGCCGAACCACCGCCGATGCCCGCCGCGACGGGCAGCACCTTGTCGAGCGTGAAACTGCCGGCCTTCAGGCCCGGCACGCGCTCGGCCAGCAGGCGCGTCGCCTTCAGCACCAGATTGTCCGATGTCTCGCCGCAGGCCTGCGCCAGCGGTCCGGACATTTGCAATGTCAGCTCGGAACCGGGCGTCAGCGTCAGCCGATCAGCGCAGTCGGCAAACGCCACCACGCTTTCCAAATCATGAAAACCGTCGGTGCGGCGGCCAACCACCCTCAAGGTCAGGTTGACCTTGGCACGCCCCTCATCAATCAACGCCGGCATTGCCGAACAAGCCCCCCAATGCCTTCGATCAGCCGCTTCTAGCCACCCCTGCCGTCTTCTTTTTTCTTGTCGGCCGAAGCCGCAGACGACGTGTCCTCGGGCAGACCGTTGGCGATCTTGGCCTCGATCTTCGGCAGCTCTTCCGCCTCGGGCTTCAGGTCGCGGGCGTGGGCCCACTGGAACTTGGCTTCCAGCGTGCGGCCGACGCGCCAATAGGCGTCACCGAGGTGGTCATTGATGGTCGGATCTTCGGGCTTCAGATCGATGGCGCGCTCGAGGTTCTTCACCGCGTCCTCGAAATTGCCGATGCGGTAGAACGCCCAGCCCAGCGAGTCCACGATATAGCCGTCGTCGGGACGCTGATCGACGGCGCGCCGGATCATCTTCATGCCTTCGTCGAGATTGATGCCCTGATCGATCCAGGAATAGCCGAGATAGTTCAGCACATGCGGCTGTTCGGGCTGCAGCTCGAGCGCCTTGCGCATGTCGGCCTCGGCCTTGCTCCACTGCTTGGAGCGCTCCTGGCAAATGCCGCGATAGTAATAGGTGACCCAGGTGTTCTTGTCGGTCACGCCGGGCATCACATCGATCGCCCTGGAATAGGTCGTCGCGCAATCGGCGAACTTCTTGCGGCCGCGCTCGATATTGCCGAGCGCCATGATGGCTTCGATGTCCTTGGGGTCTTCGGCGGTGACGTCCTTGAGGATCTTGATCGCCTGCTCGCTGCGATCGGCGGCGTCGAGATTGGTGGCGAGCTGAATCTGCGCGTTGCGCTTCAGCGGCGAACTCGCCGGCATCCGCTCATAGACCTTGATCGCCATCGGCGGCTTCTTCACCGACTCATAGAGATCGGCCAGCGAGAGCAGCGCCAGCGGATGGTTGGGCTGCAGATAAAGCGAGAGCTGCAGATAGACCAGCGCCAGATCCTCGCCGCCGCGGCGGGTCAGCGTGGCACCGATGCCGTACAGCGCCTCGGCCGCACCTGCCTGCGCCGATTCGATCAGCGGCGGCATCTTCTTGCCGGCCCGCGTCTCGCGCAGCGCCTCCTGTACCAGGGGATGCCGCGGCAGCTTCTTGTCGAACGCCTCGTAGATGCCGATTGCCGCCGCCGAGTCCTTGTTGCGCGACAGCCAGCGCCCATAGGCGTCGGACACGCGCAGCATGGAATCGTCGAGCTTGTAGGCGCGCTCGAAGCGGGCGCCGGCGTCCTTTTCCTTGTTCGCCAGTTCCAGGATCATGCCGGTGTGCAGATCCTTGAAGATCGGATACCACTCCGGTCCGGTCAGCTTGTCGATATTGGCGACCGCCGCCTTGGAATCGCCCGCCCCGAAGCTGGCCCAGCCCGACAACAGCGTCGCGACCAGATCGGTGATCGGTCCGCGGATCGACTGATTGATGTTGATCTGCGCGGTTGCGTATTTCTTCTGCTTCAGGTCGCGGACGCCGACGACCAGCCGGGCCACGCGATTGGATTTGTCCTGCGTCAGAATGCGGTCGGCGAGCTTGACGGCCTCGTCGATGTCGCCATCCGCGAGCGAGGAGATGAAGGCGCGGTCGAGCAGCTCGTTGTTCTTGGGATCGGTACGCAGCGCCGAACGGTAGAACGCCGCGGCCGAGCTGGCGTCGCGTTCGACGCTGGCATGACGCGCGGCCAGATAGCTGCCGGACGTGGTCAGCGATTTCAGATCGCTCTTGCTCGGAAACTGCGCCGAATTGTCGCCGGTATGCTCGGGCGTCTGCGCCAGCAGCGCACCGGGCGCGGCAAGCGCGGCGACGGTGACAGCGGCGATGGTCCAGCGATTGAAACGAGTGGAAAGCATCACGGTTCGCCTAGCTCCAGGATTTATGGCAGGGATCTTTCAATCGCTCTCGAATGCGGACATACGCGGCGGCATCAAGGCCCAGCGACAATGCCGCTTTTGGCGTTCAACCGCAAGGATACGGGGTGGCGAATCGATCGGCAGCAGGGTCCCCAAGATCTCCCCGTCCGCCGCCAATCCCACCCGTTTTGCCCAGCACCCCGGAAGACGCTTGTACTGTGGCGGTATCGTGGCCGGTGCCGGGGTTACCCGGGCACCTGCGGCCCTCCGCCATTAAACTCACGTAATCGTGGTCACATCCCCTGGTAATTGGGCCCGCCGCCACCTTCGGGCGGAACCCAGGTGATATTGCCGTTCGGGTCTTTGACGTCGCAGGTTTTGCAGTGGACGCAGTTCTGAGCGTTGATCTGGAAGCGCGGACCGGAGGCCTCCTCGACCCATTCGTAGACGCCGGCCGGGCAATAGCGGTTGGACGGACCGGCAAAGACGTCGTGCTCGGAGCTCTTCTGCAGGTTCATGTCGGCGACCTTGAGGTGGACCGGCTGGTCTTCCTCATGGTTGGTGTTGGACAGGAATACCGACGACAGCTTGTCGAAGGTCAGTTTGCCGTCCGGCTTCACCGGCGCGATCGGCGTGTGCGCCTTGGCAGGATCCAGCGTCTTGCGATCCGGCTTGGCGTGCGACAGGGTTCCGAACAATGAGAAGCCGAACAGCGTGTTGGTCCACATGTCGAGGCCGCCGAGCGGTACGCCGATCAGGGTGCCGAACTTGGACCACAGGGGTTTGACGTTGCGGATCGGGTAGAGGTCCTTGCCGACCTGCGAACCGCGCCACGCATTCTCGTATTCGGCCAGTTCATCATTGGTGCGGCCGGCGGCGAGCGCGGCCACGAGGTGTTCGGCGGCGAGCATGCCGCTGCCCATCGCGTTGTGCACGCCCTTGATGCGCGGCACATTCACAAAACCCGCCGCGCAACCGATCAGCGCGCCGCCCGGGAAGCTCAGCCGCGGCACCGACTGGTAGCCGCCTTCGGTGATCGCGCGCGCGCCATAGGCCAGCCGCTTGCCGCCTTCGAACACCGTGCGGATCGACGGATGGGTCTTGAAACGCTGGAACTCATCGAACGGCGACAGATAGGGGTCGTCGTAATTGAGATGCACAACGAAGCCGACCGCCACCTTGTTGTCGTCGTAATGATAGAGGAACGAGCCGCCGCCGGTCTTGTTGTTCAGCGGCCAGCCGAACGAATGCTGGATCAGGCCCTTCTGGTGTTTTGCGGGATCGATCTCCCAGACTTCCTTCAGCCCGATGCCGAATTTCGGCGGCTCGCTGTTGGCGTCGAGCGAGAACTTCGCGATCAATTGCTTGGAGAGGCTGCCGCGCGCGCCTTCGGCGAACAGCGTGTACTTGCCGAGCAGTTCCATACCGCGGGTGAACGAATCCTTGTGGCTGCCGTCCCTGGCGATGCCCATGTCGCCGGTCGCAATGCCGCGCACCGCGCCTTGTTCGTCGTAGAGCACTTCGGTAGCGGCAAAGCCCGGATAGATCTCCACGCCGAGCGCTTCGGCTTTCGGCGCCAGCCAGCGGCAGACATCACCGAGCGAGCCGATATAGCAATGATGGTTGTCCATCAGCTTCGGCATCGCGAAACCCGGCAGCCGGATCGCGCCGCCGCCCGTCATCCAGTAGAAGCGATCGTCCTTGACCTGCGTCTTCAGCGGGCAATCGGCATCCTCGCGCCAGTCCGGAATCAGTTTGTCGAGCGAAACCGGATCGATCACCGCACCCGACAGAATGTGCGCGCCGACTTCGGAGCCCTTCTCCACCACCACGATGTTGAGATCGGCGTTGAGTTGCTTGAGACGGATCGCAGCCGCGAGGCCGGACGGCCCGGCGCCGACGATCACGACGTCAAATTCCATGGACTCACGCGGCGGAAGTTCTTCGGTGCTCATGTTCTGGTCTCAGCCCAATTGAGAACGGCTCTAAGGTTCGTTTGTTTCCGATTTTTGCGCCGAGAACAACCATCGAAATGAAATCTCAGGCATTTCGCTGCCACCGAATACATCCTAGAGCCTGTTCGGTTCTGATTGGATCAGAACCGGGCTCTAGTCTTTGTTTTGACGCGTTTTCTTTACGCAAACCGGTACCCACTTCGCTCGAAAACGCTATATAGATTGGAACGATGTCCATCGCGCCCGAACCCTCCCCTACCGTTCAGCAATTGCTGGCCTTTTATCTCGAGGCCGGGGTCGATTGCGCGTTGGCCGATGAGCCGGTCGACCGGCTTGCCGAGCCCGACAGCGCTACCATCGCCGCGCCGCGCCAAACCGCGCCGCAAAGACTGGTGCGGGAAATGCCGGCGGCGGCGCCGGCAGTTTCGCGCAGCGAAATAGCGCCAGCGCCGGAAGCCGCGATCGCCTCGGCGCGGGAAGCGGCGCGAACCGCGCCGTCACTGGAGGCGCTGCGCGCGCTTCTGGAGAATTTCGACGGCTGCGCGCTCAAGCACACCGCAACACGGCTGGTGTTCTGCGACGGCAATCCGAAAGCGCGCATCATGTTCGTCGGCGAAGCCCCCGGACGCGACGAGGATATCGAGGGGCTGCCGTTCGTCGGCCGTTCCGGCAAATTGCTCGACCGCATGATCGCGGCGATCGGGCTCGACCGCAGCAAAGCTTATATTGCCAACGTGATCCCATGGCGGCCGCCCGGCAACCGCACGCCGACGCCGCAGGAAACGCAAATCTGCCTGCCGTTCATTCAGCGGCAGATCGAACTGGTCAATCCGGACGTGCTGGTGACGCTCGGCAATCCCTCGACGCAGACGCTGCTGTCGACCCGCGAGGGCATCATGAAGACCCGCGGCAAATGGTTCGATTACGACACCGGCACGCGCTCCATCCGCGCCATGGCGACGTTCCACCCGGCCTATCTGCTGCGCTCACCGTCGTACAAGCGGATGTCGTGGCAGGATCTGCGCGCGATCGCGAAGGAATTGGAGAAGGTTTCCTCATCCTGACAATTGAATTGTCATTCCGGGATGGTCCGAAGGACCAGACCACAGATGCGCAATTGCGCATCGGGGAATCTCGAGATTCCGGGTTCGATGCTTCGCATCGCCCCGGAATGACACTATCGTCTACGGCGCTTTCGGCCGCACGATGGCCCAGCCGACGCGCAGCAGCGGCTGCCTTCCATTCACCATCCATTCGAACGCGCGCGGCACTTCCGGCACCAAGCCGGGAAAGCGCAACGCGATCTCGGGAGGCGGCGCGCCCGAGGTGTCGGAGGCGCGCCAGACCACGACGCCGCCGGTCTCATTGAACTTCGCGAGCGAAAGCCACGGCGTGCGTTCCGGCGTGGCGTCGAGCAACAGATGCGGCCGGCCTTTATCCATCGCGACGAAGCTCGCGAGCTGCGGATCGCCGGCCACCGCGCGCAGCCGCTGGTTGGTGCGCCGCTCAAAACTGTCGCCGAAGAAATGCGCGATCGTCCGCGCCGGCAGCGAGGTCGGCACTTCGGCGCCGCTGGTCCAGGGCAGGAACAGCGTGGCCGCGATGGCCACGAAAGCCGGGGCTGCGACTGCCGCGGCCCAGACCGTGCGGAGCAGCCGCTGGCGCCGCAGATACACGAGATCGCCGGTCGCCACGATCACGGCCAGCCCCGACATCAGCAAGGCAACGCCGGCGCCGCCGGTAACGCGCTCGAGATTGAACACGCCGGCAATCAGGCTGCCAAACAGCGCCGGGCCGATGGCGAACGTATAGACGAACTGGCGCGCCAGGGGATCGATCTGCGGCCGGTAGATGATCGGCGCTTCCTCGGCCTTGCGGACAAACGCGCCGGAGTTGAGGATCACCAGCAGCACGATGCCGGCCGTCGCCAGCGCCAGGCCGCCGAGCAGCCCGCCCCAGTGCATCGCCCTGCCCGAGAGATCATCGATACCCGGCAAGGGGGGCATCGCCAGCACGTCGGCGCGAACGACCCAGATCAGGTAGGGCAGCACCAGTACCACGATCACCAGCAGCGCATACAGCGGATCGAGCGACATCAAGGTGCGCCGCCCACGCGCGGTGGCGACGGCAAATCCGGCGATCAGCAGCAACAGCCCGAGCGCGGCCGACGTCGTCAGGAGCAACAGGCCCGCTTCGATCGACCAGGCGAACCAGGCGGTGCGCCGGTTCTGGCCGATCAATCGCCAGGAATGCAGCAGCAACAGCGCCCACAGCGGCCGCGCCAGCACCAGCGGGCCGAATTCGACGCCGGGCGAGCTGAAGGCCACCACCGTCATGCTCAAGAGCACCGCGAGCACCGCCTGCTGACCGCCGACGATGGCGCGCGCGAGCTGATAGAAGCCCCAGAAAGTGACGACCGCGCAGATCTGCGCGAGCAGATAGACCCCGAACACATGATTGCCGGCCGCGCGGAAGGCGATGTCGGCAAGCCAGAACGCCAGCGGCGGGCCGAAATAGGTTCCGACCTGATATTCCCTGCCGAATGCCAGAACCGTGGCGATATCGCCGGGTGGGCTGCGATAGAGCAGCATCGGCAGGATCAGCCACATTGCCGCCTGCAGCAGCACCACGAGCCAGACCACCAGCCGCGGCCGGGCGCGGATCAGTTCGACAACCAGGGAGGTGAAACGCATGAAACGTCCGAGATGCGGGCGCCGATCCCGAGAGCCGGCCCTGTCCGAGCACGTTTGATAGAGCCCACCAGCCGCCGAGGCAACCATCGCGTTTTCAAGCGAGGTGGATACCGGCTCGCGTCAAGAAAACGCGTCAAGGCAAAGGGCCTTAGGCGGTCGTCACAACCTCAGCGCTGATTTGCGTTTCGACCGTGAACAGATCGGGCTCAACGGTGCCGGGCTGATGTTTTTCGCGCGCGGCGATGACGGGCGCGAAGAAACGGCGGTGGTGGACGCTGGGACCTAACCGGTCGAGCGCCTCGCGATGTTCCGGCACGGCGTAGCCCTTGTGGGTCTCGAACCCGTAGCCTGGGCAATCCAGCGCCAGCGCACACATCAGGCGGTCGCGCGTCACCTTGGCGATGATCGAGGCGGCCGCGATCGACATCACGATGCCATCGCCGCCGATCACGGCGTCGCAGTCGCACGGCGCCTCGATCCGGTCGCGGCCGTCGACGAACACATGTTTGGGGATTTCCGGTAAGCCTCGCACGGCGCGCGTCAGCGCCCACAGCGAGGCGCGCAGGATATTGTCGCGATCTATACGCGCCGGCGAGGCGAACGCGACCGCGAACGACGAGGTCGCGCAAATCTCTTCGAACAGTTCCTCACGGCGCTCCGCCGTCAGCCGCTTCGAATCGTCGATGCCTTTGGGAATTCGTTTGGGATCAAGAATCACGGCGGCGGCCACCACCGGGCCGGCCAGGGGACCCCGCCCGGCCTCGTCGCAACCGGCGATCGGCCAGACGCCGCGCTTGATCAGCGCGCGCTCACGGCGAAAGCTCGGCGGTGCCACCGCGATCACGCCTTTCGGCAGTTTTGCCGATTTGGCGACCGGCCTGGCCGCTGGTTTCCTGGATGATTTTTCCCGAATCATGCCGGGATGGTGGGCAAGCACGCGCCAGCGCGCAACCGGGAACCGGGTGCAATTCCCGTTATTCAGTCACGACAGATCGGCACTGACCCTAATCCGCCAAATGAACCCGCCGGTCCTCGCCGACCGCGATGCCGGGGGCGACCACGACTTCCCAGGGATGATTATCGGGATCGGCGAAATATCCGGAGTAGCCGCCATAAGCCGTCTCATGCGCGGCCTTGAGCAGCGAGGCGCCCCTGGTGATCGCGAAATCCAGCACGGTGTCGACTTCCTCGCGTGAGGCGCAATTCCACGCCAGCGTCACGCCGCGGAAGGTCTTGGGCCGCGGATTGTCCGGCAGCGTCGCGTCCTGTGCCAGCTGATCCCACGGAAACAGCCCGATCACGGGGCCGCCGGTGTCGAAGAAGGCGACCGCCTCGCCGGTCGAGCGAATTCTTCGCGCAAAACCCAGCGCTTCATAAAAGGCGATGCTGGCGCGCATGTTGCTGACGCCGAGGGTGATGACGGTCAGTCGCGGGATGGGGGCTGTCATTTTCTTGCTCATGCTGCCTCCACATTCGTCATTGCCTGCGACAAACGCGGAGCGTTTGCGCAAGGAAGCAACGCGACGAAGCAATCCATTCTTTCTTTGCGGGGCGGCATGGATTGCTTCGCTACGCTCGCAATGACGGCAGAGAGAATCCCGTCGTATTCAAAACAAACTCAACTGCTGACCGTTTCGCTTCGGCTTGACGAAATGGTCGGTGGTCAGTTTCAGGCGCCGCTTGTTCAGTCCAAGCTTCTCGCAGGCGATTTCGAAGCGGCGTCCGATCATCCAGGCCATCGGCCCGGTTCCCTTCATCCGGGTTCCCCATTGCGAGTCGTAGTCGCGGCCCCCGCGCATGTCGCGGATCAAGGTGAAGACGTGGCGATAACGGTCGGGATAATTGGCCATCAGCCATTCGCGGAACAGATCACGCACTTCCAGCGGCAGCCTTAGCAGCACATAACTCGCCTCTTTCGCGCCGGCATGCGCCGCGGCATCGAGGATGCGCTCGATCTCGGAATCGTTCAGCGCGGGAATCACGGGCGCGACCATCACGGTTGCCGGAATGCCGGCCTCCGCCAGTTGCCGTATCGCCTCCAGCCGCTTCGGCGGCGTCGAGGCTCGCGGCTCCATGGTGCGCGCGAGTTTCGGGTCCAGCGTCGTCACGGACAGCGCGACCTTGACCAGATTGCGTTTTGCCATCCGCTGGAGGATGTCGATGTCGCGCGTCACCAGCGCCGATTTGGTGACGATGCCAACCGGATGGCCGGCACGTTCCAGCACTTCGAGAATGCCGCGCATGATCTTGTATTTGCGCTCAATGGGTTGATAGGGATCCGTATTGGTGCCGATCGCGATCATGCGCGGCTCGTAGCCCGATGCCGCCAGTTCCTTTTCCAGCAACTCCGGCGCATCGGGCTTGGCGAGCAGCTGGGTTTCAAAATCAAGTCCGGGCGACAGCCCGAGATAGGCGTGGGTCGGCCGCGCGAAGCAATAGACGCAGCCATGCTCGCAGCCGCGATAGGGGTTGATCGAGCGGTCGAAGCCGATATCGGGCGAGTCGTTGCGGGTGATGACCTTGCGCGAGGTGTCGAGCCCGACCGTGGTCTTGAACGGCGGCAGGTCTTCGAGGCTCTGCCAGCCATCGTCGAAGACGACGCGGGATTCGGCCTCGAAGCGGCCGCTGTCGTTGGACTGGGCGCCGCGGCCACGCCGCCGCTCGCGCTCGATCGCGACCGCTAGCTCAGGAAAAGGATTAGCACCCGCCGGTTCGGAGGGCGCCGTGACCGGCGGGTGCTTGAGGGCATGAGAGGATGCTCGGCTCATGCAGGGAACGTAACACGCACTGAGAACAAATCAAGAACATCATTTGAAAAATCCACAGCATGGCTGCCGCAAAAATCTGCACGGCAACGGATGTTTTGAATGTGACAAGGTGATAACAAGCGGCGTTTTTCACCGTTTGAGCCAACGAAGCCTCATGCTGAGCGTGATCATCCCGACCGAAGGCGTCGAACAGCCCGCCGTCGCTACCCTGGCGGCGCTGGTGCCGGGAGCCGCCGCCGGTTTGATCCGCGAAGTGGTGCTGGTGGACCGCACCGCGAACGGCGTGATCGAGCGCGTGGCCGACGTAGCGGGCTGCCGCTTCATGGCGTTTGAAGGCAGCCGTGCCGCGGCGCTCGCCGCCGGTGCCCGGCAAGCGCGCTCGCCCTGGCTGATGTTCCTGCATGCCGGCGCCGTGCTCGACTCGGGCTGGATCGAAGAGACCGCGCAATTCATCCAGGGCGTAGCGGCCAGCGGCCGGCCCCGCGCCGGGATCTTCCGCTATTCCCGCTCGCCTTATTCCGACGCCAGTTTCCGCGATGGCCTCAAATTCATCGCCCGCTTGGTTACGGGGCCCTCGGCGGAACAGGGTCTTCTCATTGCGCACGATCATTACGACCGGCTCGGCGGCTACCGGCCGGACGTCCGCCGTTCCGAAGCCCGGCTGCTGCGGCAGCTCGGCCGGCGCTCCCGCACCATGCTGCGCAGCCGGATCATGGTGGTAGCCTAGGCGCCTCCGCCAGCGCGTTCACGCTCGTCTTCGACACCGCGGGCTCAGACACAAAATCGCGAAAACAACCCCATGCAAAGTAGCACGGGCTCGGTTCGCATGTGAATATACTTGCCAAAGTCAAATAATTATATGACATTGGCAAATATTGAGGTGCGCCATGTCCCAGAATAATTCCGATGAAGCAGTCGCGGCGGTCCGCGCCTTCAACCGCTTCTACACCCGCAAGCTCGGCGTGCTCGACCAGCAACTCATGAAGAGCCCGTTCTCGCTCAGCGAGGCGCGGGTGCTGTACGAGCTCGCCTATCGCGAAGACCTCTCGGCCAAGGAGATCGGCGCCGAACTCGGGCTCGATGCCGGCTATCTCAGCCGGATCGTGCAAAACTTCGATGAGAATGGATTGCTCACCCGCAAGCCGCTGCCCGCGGACCGGCGCCAATTCCGGCTCGCCCTGACGCCCAAGGGACGCCAGACCTTCGGCAAACTCGAGCGCAGCATGCAGGACGACATCGGTGCGATGCTGGCCGCGTTGCCGCGCGGCGGCAGCGCGAGGCTCGTCGGCGCGATGGCCGAGATCGAGCGGCTGCTCGGCGTATCAGGCGCGGCGGCGGCGCCGGCGATCCTGCGCACCCACCGCCCCGGCGACATGGGCTGGGTGGTGCAGAGCCACGGCGCCTTCTACGCCAGCGAATATGGCTTTGACTCCTCGTTCGAAGCGCTGGTGGCGGAGATCGCGGCGAAATTCCTGACCTCGTTCGACGCCTCGCGCGAGCGCTGCTGGATTGCCGAACTTGATGGCGTCCAGGTCGGCTCGGTCTTTGTGGTCAAGCATAGCGACGATGTCGCCAAGCTGCGCCTGCTGCTGGTCGATCCGGCCGGACGCGGCCAGCGATTGGGCCAGCAGCTGGTCGCCGAATGCGTCGCCTTCGCGCGGGCGACCGGCTATCGCAGGATGACATTGTGGACCCAGAGCATCCTGGTCGCCGCCCGCAAGATCTATCAGGACGCCGGCTTTGTGCTGGTCGCGACCGAGCCGCATCGAAGTTTTGGTCAAAGCCTTGTTGGCGAGACCTGGGAACGCGAGCTGTGAAGCCGGGGCGTCGCGACACGCCGCGGCGCGTCACGCCGGACCTGCTCGATTTCTACATCAAGAGAGCGCATCAGCTGCGCGAAGACGCGTGGCGCGACATGTGGCGCGGATTGCGGGCTTTGCTGACCAAGGCGATCGGGCGGCGGTGACAGGGATTCGTCATTCCGGGGCGCGCGAAGCGCGAACCCGGAATCTCGAGATTCCGGGTTCGATGCTACGCATCGCCCCGGAATGACGGATAGAGAGGTTCAGACCGACGCGCCCTTGGCCTTTGGGCGGCGCAGATGTTCGTCGAGCCGCGGCATGATCTCGACGAAATTGCAGGGACGCGTGCGGTAATCGAGCTGGGCGGCGAGGATCCCGTCCCAGCCGTCGCGGCAGGCGCCGGGCGAGCCCGGCAGGCAGAAGATGAAGGTCGCGCCCGCGACCCCGGCGGTGGCGCGGCTCTGCACCGTCGAGGCGCCGATCTTGGCGTAGCTCAGCATGTGGAAGGCGGTGGAGAAACCGTCCATCCGCTTCTCGAACAGCGGCTCGACCGCCTCCGGCGTGACGTCGCGGCCGGTAAAACCGGTGCCGCCTGTCGTGATGATGGCATCGACACCAGGATCGGCGATCCATCTTCGGATGATGACGCGGATCGCATCGACGTCGTCGACGATGATTTCGCGCGCCGCGAGATGATGGCCGGCGGCGACCAGCCGCTCCGCCAGCGTCGCCCCCGACTTGTCATCGGCAAGCGCGCGCGTGTCCGAGATCGTCAGCACGGCAATGTTGAGCGGTACGAATTGTTTGGTTTCGTCGATGGAGTACATGATTTCTTCTTCTCGTCATGCCCGGCCTTGTGCCGGGCATCCACGTCTTAAAGTCTCTCAAAAAGCAAAGACGTGGATGGCCGGGCATAGCCGTCTGAAGGACGGCGTCGCTTCACTCGCCTATGCCCGGCCATGACGCCAATCCTTGTCGAGCTACCGCGTTCTACATCGCCCCCGCGGCAAACGTATTGCAGGACTGCACAGTGCCCTGCTTGTAGCCGGTCATGAACCATTGCTTGCGCTGTGCGGCGGAGCCGTGGGTGAATGAATCAGGCACCACCCTGCCCGTCGCCTTGCGCTGTAGCGTGTCATCGCCGATCGCGGTGGCCGTAGTCAGCGCGGCTTCGATATCGCCGGGTTCGACGAAGCCCGGACGTTTCTTTTCCTCGCGGTTGACCCAGACGCCGGACAGGCAATCCGCCTGCAACTCGACCTTGACCTGCAGCGCGTTGGCTTCCGCCTTGCTGCCGGCCTGCTCCTGCATCCGCTGCACGCGCGGCAGAATGCCGAGCAGGTTCTGGATGTGATGGCCGGCCTCATGCGCGATGATATAGGCGGTGGTGAATTTGCAGGAGCTGCCCGAACAGCCGCGAAACTTCGTCTCGACGTCGCGGAAGAACTGGGTGTCGAGGAAGATCTGCTTGTCCGGCGGGCAGTAGAACGGCCCCATCGCCGACTGCGCCATGCCGCAGCGCCCGCCATTGGTGGCGTTGCGGAACAGCACGATGCGCGGTCCCTTGTAGGTTTGCCCGCTGGCCTGGAAGATCTCGTTCCAGCGATCGTCGATCTCGCCGAGCACGCCGGCGATCATGCTGCCCATCTCGTCCTTGGGCGCGCCTGTGGTGGCCGGGCCCGACTTGCGCTCGGTCTGGTAGGTCGGCGCCTGTTGGCTGCCGCCGGTGAGAATTTCCGCGCCGCCGATCAGGATGCGCGGGTCGATGCCGAAGGCATAGCCGAGCAGGCCGAGCACGATGATGGTGCCGATGCCGAGCCCGCCACCGCCGCCCATCGGAATGCCGAAGCCGCCACCACCACCACCGCTGTCATCGCGACGGTCGTCGATAGAGTCGCTGCGGCGGAAGTCATCGTAACGCATGGCGCAAATTCCTCATCCCGGCGGATTGCCCTTGGATACCCAACGCGGCACAGACGTAAAATTTCCATTCCATTAATCAATAACCCGCCCGGCAATTATTGCCTAGCGCCGTTTCCATTCCGATTGAATCGGAACGGGCGCCAGATTCTTGATTTGACGCGTTTTCCTGACGCGAACCGGCATCCATCCCGCATCAAGTGCGGGACAGGCCTCGCTGCAAATCGCTTTAGTGCGCTTAAACGCTAATCAGCCCCGGCAAATCTGTCCGAGCAGCAATACTGATTAAGTCGATTTTTACTTTGCCCGGTCAATGTAACGCCAGTCGGTTGTTTAGTCCCGCGTCGCCGACAGCGTCGCCTGAGTCAGAGTAATTGAGTCATGGTAGAGTCGCGTCGCGGGGCGTCTGCAAGGGCGCCCCGCACTAAATTTGAGTCCGAAGAGAGTGTTCGTATCGTCGTAGGCGATTGCGTCGCCGAGATGTCGAAGCTTCCGGCAGGCTCCGTCGATCTGGTGTTCGCAGATCCGCCGTACAATCTGCAGCTCAAGGGCGATCTCAAGCGCCCCGACGAATCCCATGTCGATGCCGTCAACAACGACTGGGACAAGTTTTCATCCTTTGCCGCCTATGACGATTTCACCCGCGCCTGGCTGCTGGCCTGCCGCCGCATCATGAAACCGTCGGCGACGCTGTGGGTGATCGGCTCCTACCACAACATTTTCCGCGTCGGCTCGATCATGCAGGACCTCGGCTTCTGGGTCCTCAACGACATCGTCTGGCGCAAGACCAATCCGATGCCGAATTTCCGCGGCCGCCGCTTCACAAATGCGCACGAGACCATGATCTGGGCGGCGCGCGACGAGAAAGCAAAAGGCTATACCTTCAACTATGAAGCCCTGAAGGCCGCCAACGAGGACGTGCAGGCGCGTTCCGACTGGCTGATTCCGCTTTGCACCGGCGACGAGCGCCTCAAGGGCGAAGACGGCAAGAAAGTGCATCCGACCCAGAAGCCCGAGGGCCTTTTGGCGCGCGTGCTGCTGTCGTCGTCAAAGCCCGGCGATCTCGTGATCGATCCCTTCAACGGCACCGGCACCACCGGCGCCGTGGCAAAACGTCTCGGCCGCCGCTACATCGGCTTCGAGCGCGACAAGACCTATGCGAGCGCGGCCGAAGCCCGCATCGCGGCCATCGAACCGCTGCCCGAGGCGACGCTGGCGCCCTTCATGACCGCCCGCGACGCACCCCGTGTGGCGTTCTCCGAACTGATCGAGCGCGGCATGATCTCGCCCGGTACCAAACTGGTCGATTCCAAGAAGCGCCACGGCGCCCTGGTCCGCGCCGACGGCGCCATCATGCTCGGCGACAAGGTCGGCTCGATCCACCGCATCGGCGCGGTGGCCCAAGGCTCCGGCGCCTGCAACGGCTGGACCTTCTGGCACGTCGAGACCAAGAAAGGCCTCAAGCTGATCGACGAGCTGCGCGCCGAGATCCGCTCCGGAATGGCAGCGGGCTGATCCGCCGCTGCGGCTTTTTTCATCCTGCCTTCAACCTGGCCACGGCGTCGCAGCCTGCGAGATGGCAGCTCTGTGATTTTCGCAGTCTGCCGCACCTCGTTTCGCCTTGATCCGTAGCTATATTAGTTACTTCCTTACACCCATACAGGCCGTCATTTTCGGCCGCAGCGAGCCGTCCGATGCGCTCCCAATCCGATTCATTACTGGTGTTGCCACTGCTGCCGATCTTTCTGATCGGCGTGCCCCCCATGCTGCTATTCACCCTGCTGGGCTTTCCCGGCTTCGTCATCCTCGGCGTGCTCCTGATCTGCGTCGGCCTGACCGAGCGGCTGGAAGCGAACAGCGATTTCAACCAGCAGATCATCGTCCACGGCTATGCGCGCCGGTCGGAGCGGATGATTCAGGCGTCGAACTTGCACTCGGCCATTCGCTTCGCCACCATCATCGACCTGGCGGGTGCCGGATTGATCGTTGTCGGGCTGCTGGGCTTTTTCTACCTCGGCTGATCGGCTTCTACCTAAGCTGAGCGGCGCGGTGGGCATCTTTGCCGCGCCGCGCCCTGCCTCACGAACTCGTCGGTTGCACTGCTTCCAAAAATTTGAGCAAGGACATGCCGCGTTGCGGTAGGATCACCCGCGCCCGGTTCACAGTGCTGGCAGGCAAGAAGCAAAGGGAGTTTTCCAAAAATGCTCAAATTCTATTTCAACGGCTCGCCCAACCCGACCAAGGTCGCGCTCTTCCTTGAGGAATTGGGTCAGCCATTCGAGCCGGTCGCGGTCGACACGCGCAAGGGCGATCAGTTCAAGCCGGAATTTTTGAAGATCAATCCCAACGCCAAGGTGCCGGCGATCGACGACGACGGTGTGCTCGTGTTCGACAGCAACGCCATCCTGCTCTACCTCGCCGAGAAGACCGGCAAATTCCTGCCATCAAACACGCCGCAGAACCGCGCGCAGCTGCTCTCATGGCTGATGTTCGTCGCGACCGGTATCGGGCCCTATTCGGGTCAGGCGGTGCACTTCAAGCACTTTGCGCCGAAGGACCAGAACCACGACTATGCCCATAACCGCTACCAGTTCGAGGCGCAGCGCCACTACGCCGTGCTGAACGATCACCTTGCCGGCAAGAAGTATATGGTCGGCGACACCTACACCATTGCCGACATGGCGCTGTGGGGCTGGGCGCGGATGGCCGCCTTTGTGATGAGTGACGAAGCCGCCGCGAAATACGCCAACGTCAAGCGACTGGTCGACGAGATATCGGCGCGTCCCGCGGCAGCCAAGGCGATCGCGCTGAAAGACAAGTTCACCTTCAAGGCCGAGATGGACGACGAGGCGCGCGGCAACATGTTCAAGCACCTCTCTACCAAGGCGGCCTGATCAGGGCATCGTAGGGTGGGCAAAGGCGCTCTTGCGCCGTGCCCACCTTCCTTATCGAGCAAGCATTGGTGGGCACGCTTGCGCTTTGCCCACCCTACGAACTCATTGCTAATCGATCGCCGCCACCACCTCGATTTCGATCAGCCAGCCCGGCCGCGCCAGGCGGCTGACGACCACGAGCGTGCTTGCCGGCGGCTTTTCCTTGTTCAGGTAGCGGTCGCGTATCGCCCGCATTTTCGGCAGGTCGTCCTGGCTGACCTCGGCGACCAGATAGGTGTTCAGCTTGACGATGTCGGCCATGGTGGCGCCGGCCGCCTCCAGCGCGAGTTTGAGGTTCTTGAACACCTGCTCGACCTGCGCCTCGAAATTGCCTTCGCCGACCATCTTGCCGGATGCGTCGGCCGAAACCTGACCCGCCACATAGACCAGCGTGCCCTTGTTGACCTTGGCGATGTGCGAATAGCCCGTCGGCGGCGGCAGCGTCGGCGGGCTGAAGATTTCCTTGCTCATATCGATCTCCCTTTATTATTTCCGCCAGAACGGCTTGCCGATCTCGCAGCCCAGCTCGGGCCGGCAGAGTCCGATATCCTCTAATTCGCGCGCGCTCATGACAGAGAGTTGACGCCGGGAACGGCGGCGCTCCCGCCAGACCCGGACGAGAGCGATGATAGCCGCGATGCCCGCGCGCGTCGAACGGGGGCGTGTTCGCACCTGCTGGCGCTGCTTGCCAGCGCAAACGCTGCTCAACGCTTCAGCCCGCAACCTTCTGCGCCTTCAAGTTTTCCTTGGGAAACGGGCCCAAAACCCGCTCGCACAAGCTTGAATCATTGTATTCGCGGATTTCGCGAATCTTGCCGTTCTCGATCCGGTAGATCAGGCAATAATGATTGTCGTAGCGCTCACCGGCGTGGGTAACCATGTCGCCCCGCGCTTCCACCGCGACCCATTCATCGTCGGCGATGATCCGGAACGGAACGGTGCGGCGATGCTTCAACAGGGAAGAGACATAGCCGTGGAGGTCACGGAGCACGGATTCCTTGCCGTGAAAGGTCTGCGACCACGAGTACTGGCCCGTGACAGTCATGGTGACGTCGTCGGCCAGGGCATCGGCGAACGAAGTCCCATCGCCGGCGGCAACGCCGGCGAAAATTGTCTCCATCAATTTCTTGTTGTCGGCGGCGCTCATAGGCGGCTTCTCCTGTGATCTGATGTTTCAGATCATCGCGCGCAGAACCACATTCTTCCAATCGATAGAGAATATGATATATATTCGTCTCATGAATTTGAATTCGCTTGACCTCAACCTGCTGGTCGCGCTCGACGCCCTGCTAAGGGAAAGCAATGTCAGCCGGGCAGCAATGCGGATCGGGCTGTCGCAACCGGCCACCAGCCACGCGCTGCAGCGGCTGCGCGACCTGATCGGCGATCCCTTGCTGGTGCGGAGCGGCGCCCGCATGGAGTTGACGCCGCGCGCGCTGGCGTTGCGCGGCCCACTGGCTCAGGCGCTCGACCAGGTGCGCTCCCTGTTCATATCAGATGATTTCGATGCAGCGCGGAGCGAGCGGCATTTTCGCCTGATGATGCCGGATCTCGCGGTCGAGCTCCTGATGCCGCCGCTGATGGAGAAAATCACGAGGCAAGCGCCGAACGTCCGGATCGACGTGGTGCCGTGGCGGGGACCTGCGATCTTCACCGCGGAATTCGCCCGCACCATCGATCTCGTGATCAGCATCGGCGACGCCTTTCGCGGCTTCCATCGCCAGCGTCTCTATACCGACAGCGATGCGCTGGCAGTGCGGCGCGGCCATCCCGCCGCCGCCAAACTGAAAAAGCGCGACGGTTTCCTGAGCGCGCGGCATGTCGCGGTTATCATCCGCGGCCAGAGCGAGGATCCGATCGACATCTGGCTGCGGCCCAAGGGCATCGAACGGAAGATCGCGCTGGTCGTGCCCGGCTATATCGAGGCGCTGCACGTCACGGCGCGCACCGATCTGGTCGCCTTCGTGCCGCGCCGCCTGATCGGCGCGTTGTCGAAGCAATTGTCGCTCGTAACCATCGCGCCGCCGTTCGATCCCGGGATCGACGAGCAGTTCATGTTCTACCCGACCCGCGCCCAGATGGATCCCGGCTCGATCTGGCTACGCAACATCATGCTGGGTATTGGGCGGGAGATGGAGCGGGAGAAGCGGAAGGCGGCGTAGCTCTCACTCGTCGTCCCGGCGAAGGCCGGGACCCATACGCCGCGGCGTTAATTGAGGAAAACAACTGCCAGAATGCGCTAACGATAGGACACGGCGTATGGGTCCCGGCGAAGGCCGGGACGACGCAAATTTTTGCTCACACCTTCTCTTCTTCCAGTGCCTTCTGCACGGCGGGCCGGTCCTTCATGCGCTTGAAATGGTCGGCGACCTTCGGCAGCGTCGCGATGTCGACGCCGTCGCCTTCCAGCCATCCCGTCAGCGTGAACAGATAGGGGTCGCAGATCGTGTAGGTCTCGCCCATCATCCATGGGCCCTGGAGCATCTTCTGCTCGAGCAGGCCAAACACCGCGCCCATGCTTTTCGGCAGCGTCTTTTTCATATCGGCAAACGAGGACTCCTCCGTTGCCCAACGATAGCCGCGTCCCTTATGGGAATGCGCCACATGCACCGTCGAAGACAGATAGCTGTTGATGGCCTGGACCTGCGCGAACGCAAAGGGATCGTCGAGCGGCGCCAGCTTCGCCTTTGGAAAGCTCTGCGCGATGTAGGCCAGCATCGCCACGTTCTCGGTCAGGACGCCGCGATCGGTGACCAGCGCCGGCACGCGGCCCTTCGGATTGATCGCCAGATATTCCGGGCTTTGCTGCTGGTTGGTCTTGAAGTCGATCCGCTCGGCGGCGTAGTCGGCGCCGGCTTCCGCCAGCGCGATGTGGGTGGCGAGCGCGCAGGTGCCGGGGGCAAAATAGAGCTTGAGCATGTTGATCCTCACGGGTGATGCCTCAGGTTAGCGGCGCATTGCTGCGCCGTCTATCCCAGGCGAACCCTAAGTGGCACTCACGCCGCGCGGGGCTGCAACTTGCCGTCGATATAGACGCTGACGACAGTGTCGTCGGCGGGATAAAACTCGGGCGCCACCGCCTGGATCTGGGCCTGGATGCACTTCCACGCGCCGTTCTCGAACAGGTAGGTGTCGGTGTACATGGTCATCCCGGTCACTTCGTTACCGTCACGGCGACGGGTAGCCTTGTTGGTGGAGCGCACCAGCGCGACATCGCCGATGACGGTGATGAGTTCGTCGCGGACATCCCAGTACGGGATCAGTTTCGGATCGAAGGCGGTCGCCCAGTATTTCAGATAGGTCGCGCGATCCCAGCGCTGTCCGGTCGGCCAGATGCTGATGAAGGCGGGGTGCAGGATGGCGTCGTGCGAGGCCACGTCGTTGGTGATGAAATTATGGATGAAGCGGGCGTTCAGCGCGCGCAATTCGTCCATCGTCTCGGCGGATTGATCCTTGCGTGTCGCGAGTTGCATCGTCAGCTCCTCTGGTTTTATTAGAGCGCCATCGTGCGCGCCATCTCGGCGGTGGCGTCATCCGCCGGGAAAAAGCATTCGATCTTGATCTGCTGCAGCGCCGCGTCCGTCGGCATTGCGAGCGTCGTAAAGGTGGAAAAGAACGCGAGCCGGAAATCACCTTTGGCGAGTTGCATGATCATGACGGGCGAACTGGCCTGCGAATGGCGCGGAAGCCGCCATTCGGCCGGCAGCCCGGGATAGGCCATGATCTCGTCGAACAGGCGCGCGGCCGCACGGCTGCCCTGTGCGACGTCACGGTGCAGGATCTGGATCATCTGGCCGGCGAACTCCTCCCAGTTCACGATGAACTGCCGCAGGCCTTTTGGATGGAAAACGACGTGCATGGCGTTGTCGGCAACGCCGGCTTCCATCCGGTAGGAATCACGAAACGGCTTGAGCAGGCGCGCGGACCCCTGGTTGCGCATCCGAACGTCCCAGCGCCCGTCGACCACGATGCCCGGATACGGCTCCTGCTGCCGCAGCATGAAATCCAGCGCCTGCTGCACCGGCTGCAGATTATCGGCCGCGAGCCCCTTGTCGCCATAGGGCGGCACGAAGCCCGCCGCGACGTGCAAGGCATTGCGCTCCTCGAGCGGCAGATCGAGCGCGCTGCCGAGCAGTTGCACCATCTCGCGGCTCGGCTGCGACCGGCCGGTTTCCAGAAAGCACAGATGCCGCGCCGACACGTTGGCATCGCTAGCCAGTTCGATCTGGGTTAGCCTGCGCACGCTGCGCCAATGCTTCAGCAGGCTGCTGAAGTGCCCGGCCGCGGCATCGTGGGAGTTGTGTGTCGGCGCGCTCATGTGAGGCAATCTAGACCATCAGGTCAGAACGGCAATTACCTCCGATGTAAGTGACAAGCCGACAATTCCCTGAAAGACTCGACCATGCCTTTGATCGTGCGGAGAGCATCATGGACGGCAACGCAATCAAGGAAGTCGTGACGCAGTACTTGGCGGCATGGAACGAACCGGAGGCTGCCGCACGGCAGGCGCTGCTTGAGCAATGCTGGAGCGACGGCGGCGTCTATCTCGATCCCAGGGTCTCGCTGACGGGACGGGACGAACTCGCCCGCCACATCGCCGCGATGCAGGCGTCGCGGCCGGGCGCGCGGCTGGAGTTCATGAGCGGCATCGATGTGCACCACAACGTGTTCCGCGTCCTCTGGCGCCTGGTGCGCGAGGACGGCAGCTGCGGCGACATCTCGATCGATTTTGGCGAGGTCGGCCCCGATGGCCGGGTGGTCAAGAACGTCGGCTTTTTCGGCGCGCCGCCCGCACTGCCGTAAGCGTTAGGGACGGGATAACGGCCGGGTTTTCGCAGTTGCCCCCTGCTGCCCCTCATGTCATGACGCCCCTGAGGTAACAGGGGCGTAGACATGACCGTACTCATCGCCGGCGGTGGCATTGGCGGGCTGACGCTGGCGCTCAGCCTGCACCAGATCGGCGTTCCCGCACGCGTCTTTGAAAGCGTGCCGGAGCTTCGGCCGCTCGGCGTCGGTATCAACGTGTTGCCGCATGCGGTGCGCGAGCTGATCGAGCTCGGCCTGCACGACCAACTCGACGCGGCCGCCGTCCGCACCAAGGAACTGGCGTATTTTTCCAAGCACGGCAAACCGATCTGGAGCGAGCCGCGCGGCGTCGAAGCCGGCTACAAATGGCCGCAATTCTCGATCCACCGCGGCACGCTGCAGCAGATCCTGCTCGATGCGGCGACCGAACGGCTCGGAAAGGAAAACATCCTCACCAGCCATCATCTCACCGGCTGGACCGAGACGGATGGCGGCGTGCGCGCCGAATTCATCGACAAGGCGACCGGGAAGGCTGCCGGCCACCATGACGGCGTGCTGCTGATCGCCGCCGACGGCATTCATTCGGCGATCCGCGAAAAACTTTATCCGCAGGAAGGCCCGCCGATCTGGAACGGCCGGATCCTGTGGCGCGGCATCACCACGTCGGACGCCTTCCTGTCCGGCCGCACCATGATCATGGCCGGCCACGAGATCCTGAAATTCGTCTGCTATCCGATTTCGAAGCAGCCGGACGCCTCAGGCAAATCTAGCATCAACTGGGTGGCCGAGCGGCACATGCCGCCGACCTATCAGTGGCGCCGCGAGGACTATAACCGAACCGCAAACCTCGACGAATTCCTGCCCTGGTTCAAGGACTGGAAATTCGACTGGCTCGACGTACCCGGCCTGATCCGCGATTGCCCGCATGCCTACGAATACCCGCTGGTCGACCGCGATCCGATCCCGCAATGGACGTTCGGCCTGACGACGCTGATGGGCGACGCCGCGCATCCGATGTACCCGATCGGCTCCAACGGCGCCTCGCAGGCGATTTTGGATGCCCGCGTGATCACCCGCGAGATCCTGGCGCACGGCCCGACCAACGCCGCGCTTGTCGCCTACGAGGCCGAGCGCCGGCCCGCGACGTCAGATCTTGTGATGCTGAACCGGCGCAACGGGCCGGAACAGGTGATGCAGATGGTCGAGGAACGCGCCCCCGACGGCTATGAGGTCGTCACCGACGTGCTGTCGCTGCAGGAGCTCGAAGACATCGCGGCGAACTACAAGCGAGTCGCCGGTTTCCAGGTCGAAGGCCTCAACGCCAAGCCGCCGATCGTGCAGTTGCCTGCGCGATAGTTGATTTCGAGAGCTGGCTGATTTCCACACGTCATTGCGAGCGAAGCGAAGCAATCCATCACGTGGCAAAGCGGATAAATGGATTGCTTCGTCGCTGACGCTCCTCGCAATGACGGAGCTGCATCCGTACTACCCGATCGCCTTCGCCATCTCAACCAGCCGCGCGCTGGTGCTGGCGGTGGCGAGCAACGTGCCATCCTCGGCCATCAACCTGCCCTCGACGAAGGCGACGGTCTTGCCGAGCTGAGTGACGGTCGCTTCGCCGATCAGCTTGCCCGGCCTGGCTGGCGCCAGAAAATTTACGGTTATTGTGATGGTCGCGGTGTAGAGCCTGCCCTCAGACATGACGAGCACCGCCGGACCCATGGTGTCGTCGAGCATGGCGGAGAGAATGCCGCCCTGCACGAAGCCAGCCGGGTTGCAAAAGTCCTTTCGGCCATCGAAGCCGATCCGGATCCATCCCTCTTTGGGACGTGCGTCGAGCAAATGCCAGCCGAGCAGCTTGGCGCATGGTGGGGCCGTGAAATTGTCGAGCGCGGTTGCGATCATGAGATCCTCCTGATCGCAGCGTTGTAGCGGAGGCCTGCTGACAGCGTGGTGTCAGCAGACCAGAACCGCCTCCCAAGTAAATAGTGGACTACTTAAGCGCACGAGACCTCTGTCTCATCGCTCCATTTTCGAGATACGCAACCCCGTTTGGGGCCGAACTGCTGATGAACTCAGCGACAAAGGCGCGCCCGATATCGTCCTGCTCAATCGTGCCAAAAGGTCCCGGAATCAGACGCCCCAGCCAGGCCACATAGCGCGGCGTGTGAGCATTGCCCGCGATAATTCCGGGGCGAAAAATCGCGAGGCGTTGGAAGCCTATCCCTCGAACCGTCTCTTCTTTCAACCCCATGACCCGCACATAGCGAATCCTGCTTTTCGAGGTGCTTCCCACTGCCGAGAGCAGTGAAAACCGTGTGATACCTCCGGCCTGACAACCGCGGGCAAAGCCACCCACCACGCCAATTTCGAGCGCCTTTAATTCCTCCTCACTCCACTTCAAGCTGCCTTTGCCGACACCAACACAGGATGCCCCATAGACAGGATCGCCTTGCGCAACCATGCTCTGCGCAAGCTTGGTCACTTCTGCCGAAAACTGAGCAGCTGCCGTATCCAGGATCACCTGCCGCACACGGGGATCAGCGCTCAGGGAAATCGCCCTGCGATTGACCATCACGACTTCAGCGCAGGACGGCTCTGCAGCCAGCGCGCGCACCACCGCAGCTCCCACCTGCCCCGTGCCACCGATGATCAAGACACGAAATACCATTTTAGGCCTTTTACTGTTTGGCGCTCCATCCACAGCCGGATTTGGCGATGGCTTGCTAGAGATTTAGCCCGTGCGCGATCGCCTTGCGCATGACATTGGGCAGCGCCTCACCCGCGAGCGTCGCGATCGGGACCCAGCGCATTCCGTCCGGTGCTCGCGTCCGCGCGGCCACCTTCGCCGTGTAGATCACCAGCTCAAGCGGAAAATGCGTGAAGACATGCGTCACCACGCCCACCTTGCGATGCCATTTTGCGATGCCCTTGAGCGCGGGCGCCTGCGCCAAGGCCGCCTTGTCGTCCTGGCCGGCGAGCCAGTCCGAGCCCGGCACTTCGGTCATGCCGCCAAGCAGGCCCTTTTCCGCACGGGTGCGAACCAGCAATTCATCGCCGCGGGTGACGATGAAGGCCGCGCCTCGGCGCAGCGTGCCGGATTTCTTCGGCGCCTTGCGCGGAAAAATCTCCTGGTCGCCGCGCGCGAGTGCCAGGCAATCATCATTCAGCGGACACAGCACGCAGGCCGGCTTCTTCGGCGTGCAGATCGAGGAGCCGAGATCCATTAGTGCCTGCGCGCTATCGCCGGCGCGAGACTTTTGGTCGCCGGGTCCTAGCAAGGTCGCCGCCAATTGCCGGATCAACGGCTTGGCCTGCGGCAACGGTTCCTCGACCGCAAACAGCCGCGACACGACGCGCTCGATATTGCCGTCGACCGGCATGGTGCGCCGGTCGAACGCGATCGCCGAGATCGCCGCTGCCGTGTACGGTCCAATCCCCGGCAGCGCGCGCAGACCCTCCTCGGTATCCGGAAACACGCCGCCATGGTCGCGCAACACCGCGACCGCGCAGGCGTGCAGATTGCGCGCCCGCGAATAGTAGCCGAGCCCGGCCCACATCCGCAGCACGTCGTCGAGCGAGGCCCGGCCAAGCGCCGCGACATCGGGCCAGCGGGTCACAAACTTCAGGAAGTACGGCCCGACGGTTTTGACGCCGGTCTGCTGCAGCATGATTTCGGACAGCCAGACCCGGTAGGGATCCGCGCGCTCCCCGGCCGGCGGCCGCCACGGCAGCACGCGGCGATGCCGGTCGTACCAATCGAGCAGCAGCGCGGGGCGGCCCGGCGTCGCACTTCCTCGTCGTCGGGGTTTGGTGGCCACGGCAGGATTCATGAAGGCACTGTAATAGCGGGATGACATTCTCTCCACGTCATGCCCGTGCTTGTCGCGAGCATCCACGTCTTTCTTTGCCCGGTTCCTGTCGCAAGCCGCTCCGTGCTATAAGCCCCCATGGCAAAACCCGGCCCGATCTCCGCAAAACCGCTTTCCGTCCTGCTCGGCGACGTGTTTTCCGACGCCTATGCCAAGCAGGGGTTTGCCGCGCGCGAGCTGGTGACGCGCTGGGCTGAGATTGCGGGCCGCGAGATCGCGGCCCATTCCGAGCCACTGAAGATGCAATGGCCGCGGCCGGTCGAGGGCCAGCCGCAGGAACCGGCCACCCTGGTGCTGCGGGTGGAAGGTCCGATGGCGCTGGAAATCCAGCATTCCTCCGACGTGATCCTGGAGCGGGTCAACCGCTTCTTCGGCTGGAGCGCGGTCGGACGGCTGGCGCTGCGGCAGGCACCGCTGTCGCGCCGGGACCGGCCAAAACCGTCCCGCGCGCCGGACCCGAAGGCGGTCGCCGAGATCGCCAAAACCCTGTCCTCGGTCGAGGATGACGAATTGCGCGACGCGCTGGCGCGGCTGGGTGCCTCGATCAAGCGAAATTGAGCCTGCCGCGCGCCCGGCCCGCGGCAACCTGCCATTGCCACAATTATCGTTTCAAGCTAGCCAAAGCTTTCTAAGACTTGGGCTCGTTTTTCGTACTTCTTCGGGCGTGAACGCGCCAATCGGGAGCTGACCTTGATCATCACGCGCCGCGCCTTCACCGCCGCCCTTTCGCTGACCGGGCTTGCCGCCCTCGCCGGCTTCTCGCCGCTGCGGCTGATCAATGACGCGCTGGCACAGGGCGCCGCGGACGTCGCCAAGCCGCAGTCACTGCCGGACATGGCGCTCGGCCCGGCGAATGCCTCGGTCACCATCACCGAATACGCCTCGATGAGCTGCTCGCATTGCGCAGCGTTCACGGAGCAGGTGTTCCCCAAGATCAAGGCGGAATTCATCGACACCGGCAAGATCCGTTTCGTGTTCCGCGAATTCCCGCTCGACATCAAGGCCGCCGCCGGTTCGATGCTGGCGCGCTGCATCGCCAAGGACGACGCGCCGAAATATTTCGCGGTCGTCGACCTCCTCTTCAAGCAGCAGAACGACTGGGTGCTGAAGAACACCACCGAAACGCTGACCCGGATCGGCAAGCAGGCCGGCCTCACGCAAGCGGCGGTGGAAGATTGCCTCAAGGACCAGAAGCTGCTCGACAAGATCGCGGCCGACCAGAAATACGCCGCCGAGGTGCTGAAGGTGCAGTCGACGCCGACCTTCTTCATCAATGGCGAGATGATCAAGGGCGAGCAGAGCTTCGAGGAGTTCAGCAAGCGCATCAATTCGATGCTCAAGAGCTGATCGGCTCATTTTGAGGGAGCGGGCCTGATCGGCCGGCGCGCGAAGCGAACAAATCCCTGTTGAAAACCTGATTCGCCCACCGGATTCGTACGGGCCTGTAAGCCCTGCAAAAACCTCGACAAAAGGCTTGGGAAAAGCCCTTTGCGCCCGTTGCCCTTCGGCCCCGGCCTCGCCATTGTCGCAGGCCATAAGAGCCGCAACGCGCGACTCGTCCACACACCGACATTGCCTTCTATGGTATTGTCACGGCAGGGAGATTCGCGCCCGGCCAACAGAGAATCGTGTTCATGAAACTCACGCGCCTCCGCCTTCATGGTTTCAAGTCGTTCGTTGAACCCACTGACTTCATGATCGAGCCGGGCCTGACCGGTGTCGTCGGGCCAAACGGCTGCGGCAAATCCAATCTGGTCGAGGCACTGCGCTGGGCGATGGGCGAGACCTCGCACAAATCGCTGCGCGCCGCCGACATGGACGCGGTGATCTTTGCCGGTTCCGGCAACCGTCCGGCGCGCAACCACGCCGAAGTGGTGATGACGATCGACAATGCCGATCGCTCGGCGCCGGCGGCAATGAACGACCGTGAGATCCTGGAAATCTCCCGCCGGATCGAACGCGAAGCCGGCTCGGTCTATCGCATCAACGGCCGCGACGTGCGCGCCCGTGACGTGCAGATCCTGTTTGCCGATGCCGCCACCGGCGCGCGTTCGCCGGCGCTGGTTCACCAGGGCAAGATCGGCGAAATCATTCAGGCCAAACCCGAACAGCGCCGCCGCGTGCTGGAAGACGCCGCCGGCGTCGCCGGGCTGCACGCCCGCCGCCATGAAGCCGAATTGCGGCTGCGGGCGGCTGAAACCAACCTCACCCGCGTTGAAGACGTGATCGGCCAGCTCTCCGGCCAGGTCGACGGGCTGAAGAAGCAGGCGCGGCAGGCGATCCGGTTCCGCGAAGTCGCCGCCAAGGTGCGCAAGGCCGAAGCCACGCTGTTCCATCTGCGCTGGTTAGAGGCCAATACCGACGTGGCGGAAGCCGCGCGCACCCACGACCTCAACGTTCGCGAGATGGCGGAACGTACCCGTGAACAGGCCGAAGCGGCCCGTATCCAGGCGATCCGCGCCTCCGAACTGCCGGCGCTGCGCGAGGGCGAAGCCCGCGCCGCGGCCGGACTGCAACGCCTCACCAATGCGCGCGAACTGCTCGACCGCGAGGAAGAGCGCGCGAAAGAGCGTGTCGCCGAACTCGACCGTCGCCTGACCCAGTTCACCGCCGACATCGCACGCGAACAGCAGCAGACCTCGGACGCCGAAGTCGCGTTGCAGCGGCTCGACACCGAAGATTCGGAAATCAAGGAAGAGATCAAGTCGCGCGTCGAGAAGCGCAGCGGCGTCGATGAACGCGTCTCCGAAGCGGAAGCGACGCTGGCCGCCGCCGAGCGCATGTTCTCGGAATTGACGACGGTGCTGGCCGACCTCACCGCCAAGCGCAACCAGTTAGAGGCCGGCGTGCGCACCCATCGCGACCGCCTGGCCCGGCTCGACCAGGAAATCGCCAACGTCCAGGCTGAGGAAACCAAGCTCGCGCAGGAAACCGGCAATCTCGGCGACATCGACGCGCTTGCCGGCGCCATGGAAACCGCGCAGGAAACGCTCGCCGCATCGGAAGCCGCGGCGCAGGCCAACGAGGCCGGCCATGTCGCCGCGCGTGCACGGCTGGAAGCGTCACGTGCGCCGCTGGCGGAAGCCGACAAGCGCGTGCAACGGCTGGAGACCGAAGCGCGCACGATCTCGAAGCTGGTCAATGGCGAGACCAAGAACCTGTGGCCGCCGATCATCGATGGCGTCACCGTCACCAAGGGGTACGAAAAGGCGCTCGGCGCCGTGCTCGGCGATGACCTCGATGCGCCGATCGATCCGTCCGCGCCGATGCGCTGGAGCAATCCGGGTGCCACCTTCGACGATCCGGCGTTGCCCGCGGGCGTCGAAGCGCTTGCCGCCCATGTCGAAGCGCCCTCCGAGCTGGCGCGGCGTCTGGCGCAGATCGGCGTCGTCGCCAAGGAGCGCGGCGCGGAACTGGTGTCGCAGCTGAAGACCGGCCAGCGACTGGTGTCGCTGGAAGGCGACGTCTGGCGCTGGGACGGCTTTGTCGCCGCCGCCCACGCCCCGACCGGCGCCGCACGGCGTCTCGCCGAACGCGCCCGTCTGGTCGATATCGAAAACGAGCTGGAGCAGGCCCGCGCCGAGGCCGGCGCCAAGCGGCAGGCGCTGGAAGACGCCGAGAGCGAATTGAAGGCGGCATCGGGCGCCGAGTCCGCCGCCCGCGACGCCTGGCGTGCCGCGCAGCGCGAGGCCGATGCCGCACGCGAACGCCATGCCGCGACCGAGCGCGAGATCAACCGCCACGCCGCACGCAAAGCGACGCTGACAGAAGCCCATACGCGCATTGCCGCCGACCGTGCCGAGGTCGAGGCCGCGCATGAGAACGCCAATGCGGTGCTGGCCGAGCTGCCGCCGAGCCTCGAGACCGAAACCAGGCTCGCCACCGTTCGCACCGACATCGAGGGCCATCGCCGCTTCGCAGCGCAAGTGCGTGCCGAAGCGCAGGCGCTGGCGCGCGAGGCTGAACTGGCCGACCGCCGTGTGCAGGCGATCCTCGCCGAGCGCACCGAATGGCAGAACCGCAAGCAAAGCGCGGCCTCGCAGGTTTCCACCATCGAAGCCCGCGTCACCGAAGTGACCGCAGAGCGTGCCGGGCTCGAAGACGCGCCGGCGCTGTTCGCCCAGAAGCGCCGCGCGCTGATCAGCGAGATCGAGTCCGCCGAAAGCGCGCGCCGCGTCGCAGCGGATGCGCTGGCTGCGGCCGAGAGCGTGATGGCGGAGACCGACCGCGAGGCAAAGGTTTCGCTGGAAGCGCTCTCCAGCGCCCGCGAGGCGTGCGCCCGCGCCGAGGAACGCATGGACGGCACCAGGCGCCGCCTCTCCGACATCGAGCGCGAAATCCACGACATGCTCGAAGTCGAACCGCATGCCGTGGCTGCTCTGGCCGAACTCGAGCCGGGCGCGGAATTGCCGCCGCTCGCCGAGATCGAGGAAAACCTCGAAAAGCTGCGCCGCGACCGCGAGCGGCTTGGCGCGGTCAATCTCCGCGCCGAGGAAGAGCTGCGTGAAGTCGAGACCCAGCACACGGCATTGACCACCGAACGCGACGACCTCGTCGAAGCCATCAAGCGGCTGCGCCAGGGCATCCAAAGCCTCAACAAGGAGGCGCGCGAGCGGCTCTTGACCTCGTTCGAAACCGTCAACGAGCACTTCAAACGGCTGTTCACCGAATTGTTCGGCGGCGGCGAAGCCGCATTGCACCTGATCGAGAGCGAAGATCCGCTGGAAGCCGGCCTCGAAATCATCGCCAAACCGCCCGGCAAGAAGCCGCAGACGCTCTCACTGCTGTCGGGCGGCGAGCAGGCGCTGACCGCGCTGGCGCTGATCTTTGCGGTGTTCCTCACCAATCCTTCGCCGATCTGCGTGCTGGACGAAGTCGACGCGCCGCTCGACGACCACAACGTCGAACGGTTCTGCAACCTCTTGCATGAAATGACGTCCTCGACCGAAACCCGCTTCATCATCATCACGCATAATCCGATCACGATGGCGCGGATGAACCGGCTGTTCGGCGTCACCATGGCCGAACGCGGGGTGTCGCAACTGGTCTCGGTCGGCCTCGACGATGCCGTGAAGATCCTCGACCAGCACGTGGCGTAGGACCAAGGTCGTCATTCCGGGGCGCGAAGCGAACCCGGAATCTCGAGATTCCCCGGTGCGCAATTGCGCACCTGAGGTCTGGTCCTTCGGACCATCCCGGAATGACGTGAGGATGACGGCAGGCGATGACCTCACCCGACCTCCCCGCCGAACTGAAAGCCGCGCTTGACGCCAAGCTGCGCGGTTTTTCGCGGAGCGACGCGGCGGAACGCTCGGCGTTGATCTCGAAAAATTACCGCGATGGCGGCGGCTCCGGCACGATCCGATCCGAGACCGATGCACTGGCCTATGCGCTGGCGCGGATGCCGGCGACCTATGCCGCGGTGACCGCCAGCCTGAATGCGCTCGGTGAAATCCGCCCCGATTTTGCGCCAAAATCCCTGCTCGACATCGGCGCCGGGCCGGGCACGGCGAGCTGGGCGGCGGCGGAAGCATTTTCCTCGCTGCGAGGCTTTACCCTGCTCGACGCCAACGACGCGTTGCGCAAACTGGCGCTCGATCTGGTCAGCGAGAGTTTTCGCCTGCGCGAACTCCATTACGAGCGGGGCGAAGCCCGCAACGCCCTGATCAAGGCTGACGCCGCCGACCTCGTCGTCGCCAGCTACGTGATCGGCGAACTCAGTGCCGCCGAACAAAGCGCACTCGCCGCGCTGATGTGGGAAAAGACCCGCGATACGCTGCTGGTGGTCGAGCCCGGCACACCGGCCGGCTATGCGCGGATCATCGCGCTGCGCGAGCGCTTGATCGCGGCCGGCGCGCATGTCGCGGCCCCCTGCCCGCACGACGGAACATGCCCGCTTCAAGCACCGGACTGGTGTCATTTCACCCAGCGCCTGCAGCGCTCGCGCGCACACAAGCAGATCAAGGGCGCCGAGCTGCCCTACGAGGACGAAAGATTCGCCTATGTGGCGTTGACACGCGCGCCGTTAGCGGCTCGCCCGGCCCGGGTGTTGTCGCAGCCGGCCGTCTCCAAGGTCGAAGTCACGGCCAAGCTTTGCACCCCGGCCGGCCTGGTCCTCAACCGGACGCCCCGCCGCGCCAAGGCGGATTACGCCCTGGCCCGGCGCTGGCGCTGGGGGGATGCGCTGGCGGAGCAAACGGGTCGTCCCGGCGAAGGCCGGGACCCATAACCACCGGCGCTAATCGTAGAGAAAGGTATTGGCCAGAGTGGCCAACGAAAGGCCGCGGCGTATGGGCCCCGGCCTTCGCCGGGGCGACGAAAGAGTGAACTTATCCCGCCCTGGTTTCGACTAAACGAAACCCCACGTCGCGGCGGGCTGCCGCACGCCCCGGTTTTCGTCTAGGTTCCACACTTTCTTCGCCACATCAGGAGTTGTCTGCCATGTCGACGAGCTGGATCGTTATCGGCGTCATTGTCATTCTCGTGCTGTTCGCCATCGGCGCGTATAACCGCCTGGTCGCGCTGAGCCAGCGTGTCAGCCAGGCCTTTGCCGACATCGACGTCCAGCTCAAGCAGCGCCACGACCTGATCCCGAACCTGGTCGAGACCGTGAAGGGCTACGCCAGCCACGAGCGCGGCACGCTCGACGACGTCATCAAGGCCCGCAACTCCGCGATGTCCGCGCAAGGGCCGGCGCAGATCGGCGCCGCCGAGAACCAGCTGAGCGGTGCGCTCGGCCGCCTGATCGCGCTGTCGGAGGCCTATCCGGACCTCAAGGCCAACACCAATTTCCAGCAGCTCGCCGGCGAACTCTCCGACCTCGAAAACAAGATCGCCTCGAGCCGCCGCTTCTTCAACAACGCGGTTCAGGAATACAACACCGGCATCCAGCAGCTGCCCGCCGCGCTGTTCGCCGGCATGTTCGGCTTCACCAAGAAGGAATTCTTCGACCTCGGCGCCAGCCGCACCGAAGTCGAGGTCGTACCGACCGTGAAGTTCTAACGGCCGCGACGTCCCAGCGAGAAGCAACACATCATGGCCGCGTACGGGCTCTACACGCATATTGCATCGAACAAGTTTCGTTCGATGCTGCTGCTCGCCGGCCTGTTCCTGCTGATCTACGTGCTGGTCTATGCCGGCGCGCTGCTCGCGGAAGTCGTGATCCGCAGCGACCGCTCGGTCGATTATTATTTGCGGGCCGCAGGGCGCGATCTGGTCACGGCCTTTCCCTATGCGACAGGCATCGCCGCGCTCTGGATCGTGATCGCGTATTTTTTCCACCAGAACATGATCGACGCCGTCACCGGCGGCGAGGACGTGACGCGAAAGCAGCAGCCGCGGCTGTATAATCTCCTGGAAAACCTCTGCATCTCGCGCGGCCTTCCGATGCCGAAGCTGAAAGTGATGGACAGCCCGGCGCTGAACGCGTTCGCGAGCGGCCTCAACCGCCGGCAATACGCCATCACCGTCACCACAGGGCTGCTGAGGTCGCTGAACGATCAGGAGATCGAGGCGGTGCTGGGCCATGAGCTGACCCATATCCGCAACGGCGACGTGCAGCTGATGGTGATCGCGGTCATCATCGCCGGCGTGGTCGGCTTCTTCGGCGAACTGTTCTTTCGGATGTTCACCAACCTGTCGTGGAATTCGTCCGGCGGATCGTGGTCATCCTCGTCCTCGCGTTCGTCGTCCTCTTCGTCCTCGGACAGCGACAACAAGAGCTCCGGCGGCGGTGCGATCATCGTCGTCATCATCGCGGTCGCGCTGATCCTGCTGGCCTGGTTGCTGTCGCAGGTGGTCAAACTGGCGCTGTCGCGGTCGCGCGAATTGCTGGCCGACGCCGGCTCGGTCGAACTGACCAAGAACCCGGACGCCATGATCACGGCACTGCGCAAGATCGAGAATCGCGGCGAGCTTCCCGGCGCCACCTCGGCTGTGATGGAACTGTGCTTCGACAATCCCCGCGAGGGATTTGCCGATCTGTTCGCGACCCATCCGTCGGTGGATTCGCGGGTCAAGGCGCTGGTGCAATATGCCGGCGGCCGCGATCCGGGCCCGCTGGCCCTGCCTGACGAGGCCGACGACGAGCCGGAGGATCAGGCGGAACCGCAGTCGGCGGACCAGCTGCCGCCCCCGGTCACCCACGGTCCGTGGAGCGATGCCGCAGCGCCCGCGGGCCTGCCGCAAGGTCAGCGGCAGGGCGCACGACAGGGTCCTCGCTGGGGACCCTGGGGCCGGCACAGCTGAGCCCTCGGTACGGCGACATTAACGAATTACCTACGAATAACGCCGGTGCGGGCTCAAGGAATTGAATTCTCCCTTGTTTCTGCCATGTTCGCGCCCAAACAGGTATATGGGGACCTGCCGATCGCTCCCGCGATCGGGGGCGCGTAGTAGGAAATTCCATGGCAAAGCCAGTCGTGATTGTGGTGGGCGCGGACAAGGGCGGGGTCGGCAAGACGACCGTGTCGCGAACGCTCCTGGATTATTTCAGTGCCAACAACGTCCCGACCCGGGCGTTCGACACCGAGTCGCCGCGCGGCACGCTGATGCGCTTCCACCCCGACATCACCCAGATCGTCGACATGACGACGACCGCGGACCAGATGAAGATCTTCGACACGCTCAATGCCGGGACCTCGGTGACCGTGATCGACGTCCGCGCCGGACTGCTGTCGCCGGCGCTGGCCTCGCTCCGCGACATCGGCTTTCTCGATGCCGCCAAGGCCGGCCAGATCACCTTTGCGGTGTTCCACATCCTGGGCCCCTCGATCGCCTCGCTGGACGAAATCGCCGAGACCGCCAATTTCATGCAGGGCGCCAAATACTACCTGGTGAAGAACTTCATCAACGACACCCAGTTCTTCCAGTGGGACCAGGCGACCTACAATTCCTATTTCCACCGCATCAAGGATGCCACCGAGCTCACGATCCCCAAGCTCAACGAAATGGCCTATGAGCAGGTCGAGGTCTCCTCGGTGCCGTTCCTCAAATTCGTCGCCAACAAGGGCACCAACGACGAGGCCGCGAACTATTCGTTCGTGCTCCGCGGCTATGTCCGGCACTGGCTCGCCAATGTCTGGAGCGAGTTCGACCGCATCAAGCTGACCGACCTGGTCGGCGGCGGCAGCGGCAAATCGAGCACCCGCAGCGGCGAAAAATAATCGCGCCAGGTGCGCGATGGGGCTGGATTAGGCGGAAAAATCGCCTGATATAGCGCGTGATGAGCCCCACGTCCGTCTACATCATCTGCTCGCCCCGCCCGCTGGTCGGCAAGACGCTGATCGCGCGGCTGCTCAGCGAATTCCTGCTGTTGAAGAACGGCACGGTGATCTCCTTCGACATCAATCTGAAGGAACCCTCGCTGCTGGAATATCTGCCGCGCACCACCGAGACGGCCGACGTCATCGACACCTTCGGCAAGATGCAGCTGATGGACCGCCTGATCGTCAATGACAGCGTCGCCAAGGTCATCGACCTCGGTTTCCATGCCTTCGACGAGTTCTTCAAGATGACCGATGAGATCGGCTTCATGAAGGAAGCCGTGCGCCGCGGCGTCGCGCCGGTGATCCTGTTCGTGGCCGATACCGACCGCGCCTCGGCCACGGCCTACAACATGCTGAAACAGCAAATTCCTGCGAATGCCCTGATCGCGATCGACAATGAGCACGTCGTACGCGGCGAATTGCCCGCCGCGATGGAACGGGGACGCGTGCTGCGGATTTCGGCGCTGCCGGTGTTCCTGAAGACCTATATCGACCGGCTGACCTTCTCCTTCACGGGCTATCTGCGCCAGGAGAAGGATTCCTCGACCGAACTGCATCAATGGATCCGCAGGAACTACACCAGCTTCCGCGAGCTGGAACTCAGCCTGATTCTGCAGCGGTCGTGAAGCCGACCAAACAATATTACCCGGATAATATTGACGCAGGCCCGTCGGACTGGTACCGCCTCCCCGACAGCAAATCTCCGCGCGAGGCCTCCGGTGACATCAGACAGAAAAGCCGCCATCGCCGCCTACAAGGAGCGGAAGAGCATCGCGGGGATTTTCGTGATCCGCAGCAAGGCCTCGGCCGAGCAATGGGTCGGTCAGGCGCCTGACCTCGAAAAGATCCAGAACCGGATCTGGTTCTCGCTGCGCCAGGGCAGCCACACCTGCCGCAGCCTGCAGGCGGCATGGACTACGCATGGGCCCGAAAATCTGACCTTCGAGGAATGCGAGCGGCTGGAAGAGGAAGAGACGTCCTACATCAGGGACGCGCTGTTGAAGGAGCGCCTGAAGCACTGGCGCACGCAACTCGGCGCCGAGGCGGTTTAGCCGTCGTCCCGGCGAAGGCCGGGCCCCATACCGCGTTGCTCTCGCGATCAAGGCAGGATGGCTGACGCCCTCTTCTAACAATTGCCGACGGTGGCTATGGGTCGCCCGATGCGCCATTGCGCATCTGAGCCTTCGCCGGGACGACATGGACAGAGTTTCAAACGAAAAAACTCAATGCCCTTCGAACGCCATCAGCGTTCGTACCGGCACATCCATCGCCCGCAGCTTGTCGGCGCCGCCCAGATCAGGCAGGTCGATGACGAAGCAGGCCGCGACCACGTGGGCGCCGATCTGGCGCAGCAGTTTCACCGCACCTTCCGCGGTGCCGCCGGTGGCGATGAGATCGTCGACCAGGATGACGCGTTCGCCGGGCTGCACGGCGTCGGCATGCATTTCCATTTCATCGAGGCCGTATTCCAGCGAATAGGCGATCCGCACGGTGGTGTGCGGCAGCTTGCCTTTCTTGCGGATCGGCACGAAGCCGGCGGAGACCTGATGCGCGACCGCGCCGCCGAGGATGAAGCCCCTCGCCTCGATACCGGCGACCTTGTCGACCTTGCTGCCGGCCCAGGGCTGCACCAGTTCATCGACCGAGCGGCGGAACGCGCGCGCATCAGCGAGCAGCGTGGTGATATCGCGGAACAGGATGCCCTTCTTCGGGTAATCCGGAATGGTGCGGACGGTGGCTTTCAGATCATGTTCAAACGTCATCGGTGTCTCTTTTCCTCTTCGTCATTGCGAGCGAAGCGAAGCAATCCATGGTGCGGCAAAGCAAGTATGGATTGCTTCGTCGCAAGTGCTCCTCGCAATGACGTCCCCGTTCAATTCGCAACATGCAGCCGGAACGCGTTCTCGACAATACGTAAGCCCACCTCGCCGCCGAGCGACATCAGCGATTCCGGGTGAAACTGCACACCGCCGACCGGCAAGGTCTTGTGTTCGATCGCCATCGCAACCCCGTCTTCGGTGGTTGCGGTGACCTGCAACACGTCGGGCACGCTGTCGCGCTCGACATAGAGCGAGTGATAGCGGCCGATCACGATTTCATTGGGCAGGTTCTGCATCAACCGCCCGCCCCGCACCTGGACCCGCGACGGCCGGCCGTGCGCGGGCTGACCGAGTTGCCCGAGCTGGCCGCCGAAATATTCGCCAATTGCCTGCACGCCGAGGCAGACGCCGAAGATCGGCAGCTTCTTCTCCAGCGCCGTTCCAATGGTTTTCGAGATCCCGAAATCCTCGGGCCGGCCCGGACCCGGCGACAGCACCAGCAGATCCCAGTTCTTCTGGTTCAGCATCTGCTGCGCATGAACGTGCCGGACCACGGTCACGGACGCGCCGACCTGCCGGAAATAATCCGCCAGCATGTGCACAAAACTGTCGTCGTGATCGATCAAAAGCACCTTCTTGCCCGAACCGGTGGCATCCGGCGCGAACGCCGACAGCGGCTTCGGCGGATCGCCGCGCAGCGCCTGGAACAGGGCGGCCGCCTTGACCTGGCATTCCCGGTCTTCGGCGGCGGGATCTGAATCGAACAGACAGGTCGCGCCGACGCGCACTTCGGCGAGCCCGTCCTTCATCCGGATGGTGCGGATGGTAAGCCCGGTGTTGATGCTGCCGTCGAAATTCACAGCACCGATCGCGCCGGCATACCAGCGCCGGGACGAGCGCTCATTGTCCTCGACGAACTGCATCGCCCATAATTTCGGTGCACCGGTCACCGTCACGGCCCAGGCGTGGGTCATGAACGCATCGAGCGAGTCGAAGCCGGGGCGAAGAATGCCTTCGACATGGTCGACGGTGTGGAACAGCTTTGAGTAGGTCTCGATCTGGCGCCGCGCCAGCACCTTGATAGTGCCGGGCACGCAGACGCGCGCCTTGTCGTTGCGGTCGACGTCGGTGCACATGTTGAGTTCGAATTCGTCTTTTTCCGAATTCAGCAATTGCCGGATTTGCTCGGCATCGCCGATCGCGTCGACACCGCGCGCGATCGTGCCCGAGATCGGGCAGGTCTCGACCCGCCGTCCGTCGGAGCGCACGAACATTTCCGGCGAGGCGGCGACGAGAAACTCGCCCTCGCCGAGATTCATCAGCGCGCCATAGGGCGACGGGTTGATGCGGCAGAGCCGCTGGAACACTTCGGCCGGCGAACGCTCGCACGGCTCGGCGAATAATTGCCCCGGCACCGCCTCGAACAGATCACCGCGCGCGAATGCGGCGCGTGCGGTCTCCACCGTCGCCTGGTATTCGCCGGGCGCATGATCGGCAAAACCCTGCCGCGGCGTCTTGGCGTAGACGCTCTCGGCGGTGTCGCGCGAAAGGCCGGCGGTGGATCTGCCGTTCCAGCTGAAATCGTAACTCAGCACCACGCCGCGGCCGGTGGCGCGGTCATAGGCGAGCAGGCGATCCGGCACATACAGCACGATGTCGCGCTGGTCGGCCTCGCGCGTGCGCTTCTGCACGAGGTCCTCGATCTGGAACACGAGGTCATAGGCGAAGGCGCCGAACAGGCCGAGCAGCGGATCGTCATTGGCGGTGAAGCTTGCGACCAGACCGCGGACCAGCGACATCACGCTGGCGCGTCGGGTGCGCTGGTCTTCGTCGACAGGCGCGGGGCCCCGGATGATATGGCCGGCGAGACGCGACGCGCTCTGCTCGGTGATGACAACACAGGGCTCGCGCAGGACGTCGCCGAGAAAGGCGATCAGCACCTCGCCGCGCCCGTTCAGCGCGTTGAGCGCGAAATTCGCACCCTCGGTTTCCAGCACCAGCGGCGGATCGGAAAAACCGAGGTCAAAGCTCTCGTAGCGGCCCGGCACCGTGGTGCCCGAAGACAGCACCACGCCACGGCGGCGGTCGAGCAGGTCGATCAGGTCATCGAGCCGCTTGGCGTCGCCGGAAAATTGCTCGACGGTGCGCGAGATTGCAAGACCGCTGGCGGTCCGGTATTCGCTGTGCTCGGGCAGGGAGAAGACGGTCCTGTTCATGTGATCCTCTTACGAAACTTGGTGAGGGAACGCCACACAGGACAAACGAAGGGCAAATAAACCAACCGCCGGTCGCACTGCGATGGCGACCTTCGACGATTGTTAAAATGAAATCGCACCGGCCACCTCTTTAAGAGGTGCGCCACCAAAGACGGGATGGGCGGACGGCGGTGCTCATGGCGCTTAATCACCATCCGCCGCGAGCGATGTCAAGGGAGGCCCTGGCGCCCTGGCCTGCCCGTGCCTGCCCCGCCCGGCCATCTTTTGGGGTTTGAAACGGGCAAAATCCGCGTAGCATCCGGCCCAAGCGGCGGCGGCAACAACGCCCGAAAACAACAAGCAGACGGAGGCAAGGGATGGCATTGCTGGGTCTGGGATACGCGGGCTTCGGATCAGATGCGCTGGAGGACTGGCGCCAGTTCGGGACCTCCCTGGTCGGCCTGCAGGCGGTCGAGCGCGGCAACTCGCTGCTCGCCTTCCGGATGGACGACCGCAAGCAGCGCATCGTGATCGACCGCGCGATGGGCGAAGGCGCGCGCTTCTTCGGCTGGGAAGTCGCCGACGCGGCGGCGCTGGACCAGCTTGCAGCCCGGCTCGAACAAGCCGGCGTCAATGTCACGGCCGAGCCAAAGACGCTGGCCGATGCCCGGCGCGTGCGCGGCCTGATCTCGTTTCGCGATCCCGGCGGCAACCGGCTCGAGGCGTTTTACGGCGCCGAGATCGACGAGACGCCGTTCAGTCCGGGCCGCTCGATCTCGGGCTTTCGCACCGGTCCGCTCGGCCTCGGACATGCCGTACTGACCGTCGAGCACATCGATCCGATGATGGCATTCTATGTCGACGTGCTCGGCTTCGGGCTTTCCGACTACATCGAAAAGCCGTTCCGCGCCTATTTCTTCCACGTCAACGCGCGGCATCACAGCCTGGCGCTGATCGAGACCGGCAAGAACGGCATGCATCATCTGATGGTGGAATTGTTCTCGCTCGACGATGTCGGGCAATCCTACGACATCGCAATGATGCAGCCGGACCGAATCGGCGTCACGCTCGGCCGCCACACCAACGATTTCATGACCTCATTCTACGCCAAGACACCGTCGTCCTTCATGATCGAATGCGGCTGGGGCGGCCGCGAGATCGATCCCGCGACATGGCAGCCGGTCGAAATGCATCACGGCCCGAGCCTGTGGGGACACGAGCGCGTCTGGCTGCCGCCAAAAGACCGCGAGACCGCGCGCCAGATGCGGATGCAAGCCGCCACCGAAGGCCTGCGCGCGCCGGTGCAGGTGATGGAAGGCAATTACCAGCTGATGTCGGGCACGTGTGCGTGGTGGGATGGGGTGAAGCAATAGGACCGGCATGTCGTCCCGGCGAACGCCGGGACCCATACGACGCGGCCCTTGTTGTTGAAAAAGGAAGTTAACGACCAGCGAACAAAACAATTATCGCTGGTGGCTATGGGTCCCGGCCTTCGCCGGGACGACGACTTCGTTGCTACCGATAACACCCCTCTTCGATCTCTTCGATCAGGCTCCGCGCCTGCGGCTTCCAGCCGAGCTGCCGTGCCCGCACCGCACGCACGCGGCTGTTCGAAGCCATCGTGTTTTCAGCCGTGCCCTCGCCCCATTCGGCGGCCGCCTCTTCCATCGACATCGCCGATGGCGGTCCAGCAAAACCCAGCATGCGGTTGATGGCTTCGCAAACCTCGCGCATCGAATCCTCGCCGTTCTCGGCGAAGTAGAACGCACCGGCCGGCGACTTCTCGATCGCAAGCGCATAGAGCGTCACGAGATCGTCGATATGAACGTTCGACCAGATGTTCTCGCCGGGACCGGCATGGGCCGCGTTGCCGCGTTTTTTCGCGAGCTTTATCAGGAAAGGTACCTGCACGCTGTCGCGCCCCGCCCCATGGCCGATGCCGTAGATCAGGCTCGGGCAAACGATGACGGGACGGCAGCCCTTGTCGCGATAGGAGAGGATCAATTCGTTCAGCGCGACCCGCGCCGCACGCGCAGGCGATGGCGTAAACGGCGTGTCTTCATCGAACACCGCATCAGAGCGCTGGCCCTTGGATTGCGTGCCGATGATGCTCGACCCCGATGTGTGGATGAAAGGCTTGCCGCTTCCGGCCAGCGCGCCGAGCAGGGCATCCACCGCGCCGGTGTGATCGGCGCTCGCCGCATTGATGACGACGTCGGCGGCGCGCGCCGCCTGCGCGAGGATTTCCGCATCATCCAGCGTTCCCGATAACGGCTGGATGCCGCGGGCCCGCACCGCGTCGGCCTTTTCCGGGGAACGAACCAGGCCGGTGACCTGATGTCCGGCGGCCGCGAGATGAGCGGCCACCGATCCGCCGATATAACCGGACGCGCCTGTGCAGAAGACTTTCATTTACAACTCCACCGTCATTGCGAGCCGACGGGTCGCGCGGATGCGCGCCCGATGACAGGCTCCGCGAAGCAATCCAGTGTTAGGGACGCAAGATGGATTGCTTCGTCGCGACGCTCCCTTGCGCAAACGCCTGCGTTTGTCGCAGGCAATGACGAGGAGGCGCTTGATCTCACCCCAGATGCTTCCTGAAAAACTCCGTCGCGCGGCCCCAGGCGAGCTCCGCGCACTGCCGGTCGTGCACCGACAGGCGCTGTTCATTGCCGAAGCCGTGCTCGGCGTCATAGCGGAACAGCTCCAGCGACTTTCCCGCTTCCTTCATCGCCTTTTCGAAACCATCGACCAGCGCCGGCGTGCACCAGTCGTCGTTGTTGGCGAAATGGCCCTGCAGCGGAATTTTCACATCCGCCGGTTTTGCCGCCTGCTCCGGCGGGATGCCGTAGAACACGACACCGGCCGTGAGCTCCGGAATCCTGGTGGCGCCGATGATGGTGACAGCGCCGCCGAGACAAAAGCCGGTCAGGCCGACCTTGGCGCCGTTCTTGGCGAGATATTGCGCGGCACCGCGCACCGTCTGCGTCGTCGCATCCATGAAATCCAGCGAGTTCATCTCTTTGCCGGCGGCGTCGGTGTCGTGATACGGCACCACCGTGCCCTTGTAGAGATCCGGCGCCAGCGCGTCGAAGCCGGCCACGGCGAAGCGGTCGCACATGCCCTTGATCTGGTCCTGCAGCCCCCACCATTCCTGGATCACGACCACGCCCGGCGCATTGCCGCGCGCGGCATTGGCGAGATAGCCGGCCGCGTCCTTGCCGTCGGGACGCTTGAAAGTGATGCTGGTTCCCATGAGGTCCTCCGTATTTTTTGGGGAGCGATTGGCGGCCATTTTGTCCGCTCTCAGGCCAGCGCGCAATCCATTAGCCGTCATTGCGAGCGCAGCGAAGCAATCCACCTATCCGTTATGCGGCGGCATGGATTGCTTCGCTGCGCTCGCAATGACGAACACAAAAAAAGCCCCCGCAGGGGCTTTTCCGAAATGCGATGAAGCCAGCGCTTAGTGCGCGTTGGTCCAGACCTTCTTCTTGGTGAAGTAGAGCAAGCCCGTGAGCAGTATCAGGAACACGAACACCTGCAGACCGAGCCGCTTGCGCGCCTCCATGTGCGGTTCCGCGGTCCACATCAGGAAGGTGGTGACGTCCTTGGAGTACTGCGCGACGGTGGCCGGCGCACCGTCGTCATACGTCACCTGGCCGTCACTGAGCGGCTTCGGCATCTTGATGGCGTGACCGGGGAAATACTTGTTGTAGTAGGAACCTTCCGGGAGCGAAAAGCCGGCCGGCGCCTTGTCTTCATAGCCCTGCAGCACGGCCGAAACGTAATCCGGGCCCTGCTCCTGGTACTGGGTGAAGAAGTCGACCAGGAACATCGGGAAGCCGCGCTTGTAGGAGCGCGCCTTGGTGATCAGCGACAGGTCCGGCGGAAATGCGCCGCCATTGGCGGCCCGCGCCGCGTTCTCGTTCGGGAACGGCGACGGGAAATAGTCAGCCGGCCGGCCCGCCCGCTCGAACATCTCACCCTTGTCGTCCGGACCGTCCTTGACCTTGTAATCGGACGCAAACGCTGCCGCCTGCGCCACCGAATAACCGGGACCGCCGGCTTCGGCGAGGTTACGGAAGGCGACATAGGACAGGCCGTGGCAGGACGCACAGACTTCCTTGTAGACCTTCAGGCCGCGCTGCAGCGCGCCACGATCGAACTTGCCCATCGGGCCCGAGAACGACCACTTGTTTCCGGGCGGGGCGACACCATGGTCTTCGGCGCGTGCGTTCTGCGTACCGCCGACCAGGAGACCGCCGGCGACGACGAGCGCGACCACCACTGAGGCCACCTTGCCGCCGTGCTTGGCCAGCACGTCGTCGGCGATGGAATTCGGCACCGGCCGCGGCGTCTCGATCCGGCTCAAGAGCGGCAGCAGGATCAGGAAATAGGCGAAATACAAGAAGGTCAGGATACGGCCGGCGATCACGTAGATGCCTTCCGGCGGCTGCGAGCCGAGATAGCCGAGCCCGAGGCAGACCACGACGAAGATCCAGAAAAACTGCTTCGCCAGCGGACGATATTTCGAGGAGCGGGTCCGCGCGTTATCGAGCCAGGGCAGGAACGCCAGGATGATGATCGCGCCGAACATCGCCACCACGCCGGCGAGCTTGTTCGGGATCGAGCGCAGGATCGCGTAGAACGGCAGATAGTACCATTCCGGCACGATGTGCGCGGGTGTCACGCCGGGATTGGCGGGAATGTAGTTGTCGGCGTCGCCGAGATAGTTCGGCATGTAGAAGATGAACCATGCGAAGAACAGCATGAAGCAGGAGACGCCGAACGCATCCTTGATGGTCGCGTAGGGCGTGAAAGGCACGGTGTCCTTTTCGGTCTTCGCCTCGACGCCGGCCGGATTGTTCTGGCCCGCAACGTGCAGCGCCCAGATGTGCAGCACGACCACGCCGGCGATCACGAACGGCAAGAGATAGTGCAGCGAGAAGAAGCGGTTCAGCGTCGGGTTGCCGACGGCATAGCCACCCCACAGCAGCGTCACGATGCTCTCGCCGAAATACGGTACGGCGGAGAACAGATTGGTGATGACGGTGGCGCCCCAGAAGCTCATCTGGCCCCACGGCAGCACGTAGCCCATGAAGCCGGTCGCCATCATCAAGAGGTAGATGATGACGCCGAGGATCCAGAGGATTTCGCGCGGCTCCTTGTACGACCCGTAATAAAGGCCGCGGAACATGTGGATGTAGACGGCGAAGAAGAACATCGAGGCGCCGCAGGCGTGCATGTTGCGCAGCAGCCAGCCGTAATTGACATCGCGGACGATCAGTTCGATCGACTTGAAGGCCATGTCAGCATGCGGCGTGTAATGCATCGCCAGGATCACGCCGGTCAGGATCTGCAGGCCCAGCATCATTGAGAGGATGGCACCGAAGGTCCACCAATAGTTCAGGTTACGCGGCGTCGGATAGGCCACGAACGAGGAATGGACGAGGCCCATGATCGGGAGACGCCGTTCGATCCACTTCAAGGCGGGATTGGTCGGCTGGAAATCGGATGGTCCGCTCATTGATGCGATCCTGAGGAAGTAAAACGACGCGACGGATTGAGGTCCCGGACGGGCGTCCGGGCCTTAGCCGATCTGGATTTTGGTGTCGGAAACGAACGTGTAGGGCGGCACCGGCAGGTTGCTGGGCGCCGGTCCCGAGCGGATGCGGCCCGAGGTGTCGTACACCGAACCGTGGCAGGGGCAGAAGAAGCCGTCGTAACTGCCCTCATGGGCGATCGGGATGCAGCCGAGATGGGTGCAGATGCCGATCACGACCAGCCACTGGTCGTGGCCCGCCTTGACGCGCGCCGAGTCGGGCTGCGGATCGGGCAGGCTCGACAGCGACACCTTTTGCGCCTCTTCGATCTGCTTCTTGGTGCGATGGCTGATGTAAATCGGCTTGCCGCGCCAGAACACCTTGATGTCCTGTCCCTCGGCGATCGGCGTCAGATCGACCTCGATCGGCGCACCGGCCGCAATCGTCGCGGCGTCCGGGTTCATCTGGGCAACGAGCGGCCAAACTGCGGCCGCGGCACCTACGGCGGCGACGGCTCCCGTTGCAACAAAAAGAAAATCACGGCGTGTCGGATGGTCCGCCGAAGACGCTGTCGTCACGATTCCAAGCCCTTTCTCATCTGCAGCCAGCGGAACCGCCCCGGAAACGCTGAAAACGCACCCAGAAGAGGCTGCCGGCGCCCGCGGCCCCCGCGGCGGCAGAAAGACCACTTTTCCCCGCCAAATCCGGCGGAACAAGCAATCCAGAATCGTTCTATTGGCACCCTTGCCGTAAGAGCGCAAGCCCGCTATCGGCTCGCAAGCGTGCAATGCACTAAATCCGCGCCGAGCTGTGATTTTTCAGTCATTTCATGAGGGCTTCATCGTAGCGTTTTCCAGCGAAGTGGACCCGGTTCGCGTCAAGAAAACGCGTCAGAATAGGGAATCTGGAGTCCCGTTTCGATTCCATCGAAGCGGAGGCTCCAGCCGCCAACATCATGCAGATTGCGCTATTCCAGCCCGACATCCCCCAGAACACCGGAACGATTCTGCGCCTGTGCGCGTGCCTGGATGTCGCGGCCCACATTATCGAGCCGGCGGGCTTTCCGGTCTCCGACCGGCATTTCCGCCGCTCCGGCATGGACTATCTCGACCATGTCGCTATTACACGCCACGACTCATGGTCAAAATTCGAGCAATGGCGTAACGACGGGGGTTTCCGGCTGGTCCTGCTTACGACCAAGGGGGCCGGTTCCTATCTGGATTACAGCTACCAGCGGGACGACGTTCTGCTGTTCGGGCGGGAATCCGCGGGGGTCCCCGACGAGGTCGCCAGCGTCGCCGATGCGCGGCTGGTGATCCCGATCAAGCCGGGCCTGCGTTCGCTCAACGTCGCGATGGCGGCCGCCATGGCACTGGGCGAGGCGCTGCGGCAAACCGGTTCCAAGACTTGATTGAGAAGACTTGATTGAGAAGGCTTGATCGAGACCTGATGGAGAGATGGTGAGTTACGCGGTCAAAGAGATCTTTCTGACCCTCCAGGGCGAAGGCGCGCATGCCGGCCGAGCGGCCGTGTTTTGCCGTTTCGCCGGCTGCAACCTCTGGACGGGCCGGGAACAGGACCGTGGCTCCGCCACGTGCAAATTCTGCGACACCGATTTCGTCGGCACCGACGGCACGCTGGGCGGCCGCTACGCCTCGGCCGATGAGCTCGCCGATACCATCGCCACGCAATGGACCGGCGCGAGCGCCAACCGCTACGTCGTGCTGACCGGCGGCGAGCCGCTGCTGCAGGTGGACACGCCGTTCATCGACGCGCTGCATGCGCGCGGCTTCGAGATCGGCATCGAAACCAACGGCACCATCGAGCCGCCCGAGGGCATGGACTGGGTCTGCGTCAGCCCGAAAGCCGGCTCCGACCTCGTGGTGCGCCGGGGCCATGAGTTGAAGCTGGTCTATCCGCAAGCGGGTGCAGCCCCCGAGCAATTCGAAGGTCTCGCCTTCGAGCGCTTCTCGCTGCAGCCGATGGATGGACCCGACGTAACGGCAAATACCGCGCGCGCGATCGATTATTGTCTGCAGCACCCGCAATGGCGACTCAGCCTGCAGACACACAAGACACTCGGTATCAGGTAGTACAGATAGGATTTGAGCTTTCGCAATGTGGGAACTGACAAAATCGTTTCGCTTCGAGGCCGCGCATTCGCTGCCGGGAACGACCTTTGGCGCTGATAGCGAAGAGATTCACGGCCACTCGTTTCGCGCCGAAGTCAGCATGCGCGGCACGCCCGATCCCGCCACGGGGATGGTGCTCGATCTCGGCCTGCTCGAACGCAGCATGGCGGAGGTCCAGAAGACGCTCGACCACAAGCTCCTCAACAAGGTCGAGGCGCTTGGCCCGCCGACGCTGGAAAACCTGTCCCGCTTCATCTGGGAACGGGTCCAGCACGCCGGAAAGATCACCCGCGTCAGTGTCCACCGCGACAGCTGCAACGAGAGCTGCACCTATTACGGCCCGCAAAAATAACCGTCTTTGCGAGGAGCGAAGCGACGAAGCAATCCACACTTTCTTTTCTGCACGATGGATTGCTTCGCTTCGCTCGCAATGACGGAGGACAATCGTTAGGAATTCTGGATGGAAGTAACCGTCATCGAGGATCGCAAGGCGCGGGCGCGGGGCTGGTTCGAGGCGCTGCGCAACGACATCTGCGCGGCCTTCGAGCGGCTCGAAGACGATGCGCCCGCCTCGCTCTATCCCGGCAGCGCGGGGCGCTTCGAGCGCACGCCGTGGGACCGTGCCGATCATACCGGCAAACCCGGTGGCGGCGGCGTGATGTCGATGATGTACGGACGGCTGTTCGAGAAGGTCGGCGTGCATTGCTCGACGGTTCATGGCGAATTCAGCCCCGAATTCCGCTCGCAGATTCCGGGCGCCACCGATGACCCCAGGTTCTGGGCATCCGGCATCTCTGTCATCGCGCATATGCGCAACCCACACGTTCCCGCCGTGCATATGAACACCCGCTTCGTGGTGACGACGAAGGCGTGGTTCGGCGGCGGCGCCGACCTGACGCCGGTGCTCGACCGGCGCCGCAGCCAGGAAGACGCCGACACAATCGCCTTTCACGCGGCGATGAAAGAGGCCTGCACCGGGCCGAACGGCGTTGCCGATTACGACCGATACAAGAAATGGTGCGACGAATATTTCTACCTGCCGCATCGCAAGGAAGCCCGCGGCATCGGTGGCATTTTCTATGATCACCACGATTCCGGCGACTGGGATGCCGACCTCGCCTTCACCCAGGACGTCGGCCGCGCCTTCCTGAAAATCTATCCCGAGCTGGTAGGTAAGAATTTCGGCACCTCCTGGACGCCGGCCGATCGCGAGGAGCAACTGGTGCGCCGCGGGCGTTACGTCGAATTCAACCTGCTCTACGACCGCGGCACCACCTTTGGCCTGAAGACCGGCGGCAATGTCGATTCAATCCTGTCGTCGATGCCCCCTGAAGTGAAATGGCCCTGACCAAATGGCCTCGAACAAGATGACACAACTACCCCGCGCCATGCTGATCGACATGGACGACACCATCCTGTCGGCCTATGGCCGCCCCGAGATCGCCTGGAACAATGTCGCGGCGGAATTTGCCGATGAGCTGGGCGCCATCACATCGCAACAGGTCGCCGCGGCGATCGTGGAGTCCGGCCGGAATTTCTGGGCCGCGGCCGCTGCCGAATGGCGGCTGAAGCTCGCGGAGGCCCGGCACGTGGTGGTCGGCAACGGATTTGCAGCGCTGGCCGCCGCCGGCCACGCGCCGCTGTCGCCGGATCTGGCCGCGCGGCTCGCTAACCGGTTCCATGCCTACCGCGAGGAGGAGATGTTCGTCTTCCCCGGGGCGCATGACGCGATCGACGCGCTGAAGGCGCACGGGGTGAAGCTGGCACTGGTGACCAACGGCGCCGCCGGTCCGCAGCGCGCCAAGGTCGAACGTTTCGCGCTGTCGCACAGATTCGATCACATCCAGATCGAGGGCGAGCACGGCTTCGGCAAGCCGGAAGAGCGCGCCTATCTGCACGCGATGGAGGCCCTCGGCGTCACCGCGCCCGAGACCTGGATGATCGGCGACAATCTGGAATGGGAAGTCGTGGCGCCGCAGCGCCTCGGCATCTACGCGATCTGGATCGACGTACACGGCGACGGCCTGCCCGCGGATTCGACGATCAAGCCCGACCGCATCATCCGCTCACTGACCGAGTTGCTGCCTTAGGGCTTCGGTTCCACCGCTCAAATCTCCACCGCGAAAACGGCCGGTCGTGATCCGTCTGTCATGACAGATCGATAGCCTGTTCGTCGCGTCAATCAGCGCGGAGGGAAGATCATGGAATTGAAGCCAGGCGACGTTGTTATTCTGAAATCCGGCGGTCATCCGCTGACGGTGGCCGAGGTCAACGACGACACGGTCGAGTGCCTGTGGATGGGCGGCGAGGGCGATCTGTTTCGCGAAACGCTTCCCAAGGCGGTCCTCGAGCCTGCCGAAATCGATGATACGGAAGACGACGATCAGGACGAAGACGATCAGGATGAAGACGAGAGCGAAGACGACGAAGATGAGGACGACGACCACAAGAAGAAAAAGAGCAAGAAGGTAGCGTAATAACTCCTTGCGACACCGCCGGGTCGGGATACCCGGCGGTATCGTTTTCCCGGGCATTCCACCGACCTTCGAATCGAAGAGAGCTAGCCGAAGAAAGATCGCGCGGCGGTCGAGATCATTACCACGCCGCCGGTGATGACGGCAGCATCGAGGATCGCGGTGTGGATATGCACCGGCATGCGCTCGACAAAGGCTTTGGCGAGGAAAGCGCCGGGGATCGAGATAGCCCCGATCAGGATTGCAAACGCGAGCACCTGCGCGGTGACGGCGCCGGCGAGGCCAAACACCGAAATCTTGATGATTGAGGTCGCAACCGAGATCACGGCGTCGGTGGCGATTACGGCTGCGCCTTCGAGGCCGACCGCCATCAACAGCGACAGCAGGATCACGCCCGAGCCCGAGGTGCCTCCGACCACCACCCCATACCCGACCGCGCTGGCGCCAAGTCCGGCGTCGCTGATCCTGATATCGCGGCGTTTGGCAAAACGGCGCAGCGGCACGCTCAGAATCAGCATGCTGCCGATCACCAGCGCCGCGCCGGAACCGGACAGCCGCGTATAGCCGTAAGCCCCGAGCGCCGTGGTCAGCGCCGCGGCCGATATCACGATCAGCGCGCGGCGGCGGTCGGCATAGCGGACATAGGCGACGAAGCGGCTGATATTGGTGAAGATCGAGGAGATCGCGATGATCGGCACGACAGGCTCGGCGCCGATCAACGGCACCAGCACCAGCGGCATCAGCGCGCCGGTGCCGTAGCCGGCAAGGCCGCCGACCACGGAAGCAAACAGCGCCACGCCGGCGACCAGCAACAGCTGGACGATCGAGATGTCGGCAAAGCCTGCGAGAATATTCACGGGTGCAGATTCACAGCCGGTGGTCGCGGGTAAAGCGGGCGACGGTCTGGTCAGCAATGGCCGATAGCGCGGGTTGATCGAGCGGAAAATCCGCCGCCAGCCAGGCGTCCTCCGCCAGCGTCAGCACGTGGCCGAGCGCCGGGCCCTCGGCAATGCCGCGCGCGATGAAATCGGCAGCCTTTAGCGGGAATTTCGGCGCGCTCCAGCGCTGCGGCAGGGTGGCAAATTCACGCCAATAGGCGGCGCGATTGTCAGCGAAGTCCTGGCTCCCCCCTGAGCGCGCCCAGGCCAGCAGCAGCCGGTCGCGATATTGTTCCTCGCCTAGCCGGTAGAGCCGCCGCCGCGCCCTCGCCTCGTCCATGTCGGCAAGCCGCCACCAGCGGTGACCCATGGAGTCGAGCGCCTTAGCCTCGGCGTTGGTCAGACGCAGCCGCGCCGCGACACGTTTGGCGTCCTCGGTTACCGCCACCGAGAGCGCGCCGAGCCTGCGAACCGGGCTCGGCGTCAGCCCCAGCATGTGTTCCGCCGATATCATCGCAGCCATGGGTCCCGTGTAGGTGACGCCGCCGAAGATCGCTTGCAGCAGACCGGCATCCCCCATCGCGGTGACGGCAACCAGCGCGCCCTCCGCGACCATGATCTTCAACATTTCCATCCGCACGCGTTCGGCGGAGAGACTGGCCAGTCCCGCACGGCCGCCAATGCAGGCGAGATAGCCGACGCGGTCGGGCTCGCCAACGCCATAGACGGCGTTCATGCGGAAGAACCGCAGGATACGTAAATAATCCTCGGCGATGCGCTGACCGGCGTCGCCGATGAAGCGCACGCGGCGGGCTGCGATATCGGCGAGCCCGCCGACATGATCGTGCACGACGCCGTCGCCATCGACGGACAGGCCGTTGATGGTGAAGTCGCGCCGCTCCGCATCGCGAACCCAGTCGCGGCCGAACGCGACCTTGGCCTTGCGGCCAAAGGTCTCGGTATCCTCGCGCAAGGTCGTGACCTCGAACGGCTCGGCGTCGACCACCAGCGTCACGGTGCCATGCTCGATGCCGGTCGGCACGCATTTGATGCCCGCCGCTTTGGCGCGACGCGCCACTTCATCAGGCAGCGCCGTGGTGGCGATGTCGATATCGCCGGGCGGGATGTTCAGAAGCGCATTGCGGACGGCGCCGCCGACCACGCGGGCTTCCTCGTTATTACCGTTGAGCAGAGCGAGCACGCGGGCAGCCGGACCTGATTTGAGCCAGGGCGTATCGGCGAGCACGCGCACCTCGCTCATTTTCCGGCTCCGGGTCTATCGGTACCCGGAACGAACTTGCCGTTCTCGATGTGGGCGGGAACGTAGGTCGAATCCGGCGGTGCGCCTCTGAAATGCGCGAGCAGGACGAAACTGACGATCACGAGCAGCAGCGACCCCAGCACGAGCTTGGCGACGAGATGCGCCGGCCAGGAAGATTTCGCCAGCACGCCGGAACGGGTTGCAAGCAGGAACAGCGCATAGGCCACGAACGGGATCAGGAAAATTGCAAGTTCGGTCAATACCGGACGGATCATGCGAGATAAATCCGCTCGTACAACACCCGCAGGATGCCGGCCGTCGCGCCCCATATGTAACGCTCGGCGAACGGCATCGCGTAATAGGAACGCTCCATGCCGCGGAATTCCTTGGAGTGGATCTGGTGGTTCTCCGGATTCATCAGGAACGCCAGCGGCACCTCGAAGGCGTCGACGACCTCGCCCTCGTTGATGTCAAGTTTGAAACCCGGCTTCACCCGCGCCACCGTCGGCAGGATGCGAAAGCCGAACGCGGTGCCATAGAGATCGAGATAGCCGATCGGCTCGATGAAGTCGCGCTTCAGCCCGACTTCCTCGTCGGCCTCGCGCAAGGCAGCGTCCATCGGCGAAGCATCGGTTGCATCGATCTTGCCGCCGGGAAACGAAATCTGGCCGGCATGGCTGCTCAGATGCTCCGAGCGCTGCGTCAGCAGCACCGTCGGCTCCGGATGATCGACCACCGGGATCAGCACCGCCGCCGGCCGCACCGGCTGTTCCTGGGCGATGATCTCGAGCATCCGATCATTGCCCTCGTCGCCGGTTCTGGGAATGATATTCGGATCGATCAGGCCGGGCGGGACGTCGAAGTTCAGCCGCGCCTTGGTCCGCGCGAAGAATTCCGCCGAGCTGACCGCTGCCGGTTCCAACTTCTTCAGCATCGGCTCGTTCAAAGCGCGTCCCTCACCTGCTTCGCATCGGCCATCGCGAAGAATTCGCCGCCGGATTCGATTCCGAACATTGGCTGTCCATCGACCACCCGCTCTTCCCCCATGTCAACCAGATCGTAATAGAGCGCGCGGGTGACCTTGGCCCAGAGATCGCTGCGCACGTGAAGATAGGGCGTGAGCCCGCCATCGGCAGCCATCTCGAACCGCAACCGGTGCCCGCCGTCGCAAGGCACCCAATCGTCCACATTGGTGCGGAAGCGCAGCAGGCGGCCACCGCCCTCGCTTTGCTCATTCTGCATTTCGACCGCCAGGAACGGCGCATCGTCGACACGGATGCCGACCTTCTCGACCGGGGTCACGAGAAAGTGCTTGCCGTCCTCGCGCTTCAGGATGGTCGAAAACAGTCGGACCAGCGCCGGCCGCCCGATTGGCGTGCCCATGTAGAACCACGTGCCGTCGCCGGCGATTCGCATGTCGAGATCGCCGCAAAACGGCGGATTCCACAGATGCACCGGCGGCAGACCGCGTTCGGCGGGGCTGGCCTTTGCCGCATCGGTCGCTGCGGCGGTCAGACCTTCGAGACCGGTGTTTTCACGGCCTGGTTCGGTGGTTTGCCCTTGCTTCGCCATTGTTTGCCTTAAAGCTCTGCGGCTCAATCTGGCACGATTGGTGCACGTCCGAGAGACGTGAGCGGGAACAATATTCTCGCCATATCGTGATGCCGTTCATACCCCCATATACCGATAATGTGGGGATAGTTTAATTCAGCGAATACATGGCCTTTGCGCAGGTTTAGCATGAGGTTCGTGGCATGACGACGCATTCGGCGGGGTCATGAAGCGGTGAAGGAGATGGATATGCCTGGCGCAGATGGTGTCGAAAAGCTCGAGGACGGAATCGTCCGTTCGGCCGAACAAGTCGCCGGCCAGATCAAGGCCGCGAAAGAAGCCATCTCCACCGTCATTTTCGGCCAGGAACGGGTGATCGAAAACACCCTGGTGACGATCCTGTCCGGCGGTCATGCGCTCCTGATCGGCGTCCCGGGCCTCGCCAAGACCAAGCTGGTCGAAACCCTCGGCATCACCCTTGGTCTCGATGCCAAGCGCATCCAGTTCACGCCCGACCTGATGCCGTCGGACATTCTCGGCGCCGAAGTGCTGGACGAGAGCAACTCCGGCAAACGCTCGTTCCGCTTCATCTCGGGCCCGGTATTCGCGCAGCTTCTGATGGCCGACGAAATCAACCGTGCCAGCCCGCGCACCCAGTCGGCCCTGCTGCAAGCCATGCAGGAACAGCACATCACCGTTGCAGGCGCGCGGCACGATCTGCCCAAGCCGTTCCATGTGCTCGCGACCCAGAACCCGCTGGAACAGGAAGGCACCTATCCGCTGCCGGAAGCCCAGCTCGACCGCTTCCTGATGGAAATCGACGTCGACTATCCCGACCGCGACGCCGAGCGCCGCATCCTGTTCGAGACGACCGGCGCGGATGAGACGCTCGCCAAGGCCTCCATGAACGCGGAGATCCTGATCACCGCCCAGCGGCTGGTGCGCCGCCTGCCGGTCGGCGACAGCGTGGTCGAGGCGATTCTTTCGCTGGTGCGGGCCGCGCGTCCCAATCCGGATGGCGAGAGCGAGAAGCTGATCGCCTGGGGCCCCGGTCCGCGCGCCAGCCAGTCGCTGATGCTGGCGGTCCGCGCCCGCGCGCTGCTCGACGGCCGTCTCGCGCCCTCGATCGACGATGTGCTCGACCTTGCCGAACCGGTGCTTAAACACCGCATGGCGCTGACGTTCTCGGCGCGCGCGGAAGGCCGCACCATTCCCGACGTGATCAGGCAATTGAAGACGCGGATTGGTTGATGGCCGCAGAGACCAAGCACGCCAACGGGGAGATCACAGCAATCCGACGTGCCGATGGCGAAAGCCGTACGCTCGCCGCATCGCTGCCGCGTCTCGTGCTTGAAGCCCGCCGCATCGCCGCCAACGTCATTCACGGCCTGCACGGCCGCCGCCGCGCCGGCTCCGGCGAAAGCTTCTGGCAATACCGCCGCTTCGTTTCGGGTGAGCCGTCGCAGAACGTCGACTGGCGCCGCTCGGCGCGTGACGATCATCTCTATGTCCGCGAGCAGGAATGGGAGGCCGCGCACACCGTATGGGTGTGGCCCGACCGCTCGCCGTCGATGGCCTTTGCCTCGAAGCAGGCGCGCGACAGCAAGCTGGAGCGCGGCCTGATCGTGACCTTCGCGCTGGCCGAACTGCTGGTCGCGGGCGGCGAACGCGTCGGCATCCCCGGCCTGATGAACCCGACCGCCAGCCGCAGCGTCATCGACAAGATGGCGCAGGCGATGCTGCATGACGATGCCGCGCGCGCGAGCCTGCCGCCGTCGTTCATCCCGTCGGCGCTGGCCGAGATCGTGGTGCTGTCGGATTTCTGGTCCCCGATGAGCGAAATCCACACCATGCTCGCGGGCCTGTCGGCCTCCGGCGCGCATGGCACGCTGATCCAGATCGTCGATCCCGCCGAAGAAACCTTTCCCTATTCCGGACGCGTCGAGTTCGTCGAACCGGAAAGCGGCGGCGTCATCACCGCCGGCCGTGCCGAGAGCTGGGCCAGCGACTATCTCGCGCGCGTCGCCCTGCATCGCGACGCGATCCGGGGCGAGACCAACAAGCTCGACTGGCTGTTTTCGACCCATACCACCAGCCGCTCCGCGGCCGAGCTATTGTTGTTCCTGCACTCGGGCATGATGGTGAGCAAGGGCGCGGTGCGCTCCTCGACCGTCAAAGCGGGGCGAAGCGCATGATCGCGGGCCTGCCGCTCTCCTTTGCACAACCGCTGCTGCTGCTGGGCCTGTTGTCTCTTCCAGTGCTGTGGTGGCTGCTACGCGTGATGCCGCCGCGTCCGAGGCGGATCGAGTTTCCGCCGACGCGGCTGCTGTTCGACATCAAGCCCAAGGAAGAAACCCCGTCGCGGACGCCGTGGTGGCTGACGCTGTTGCGCCTGACCGCCGCGGCCCTGGTGATCCTCGCCGCCGCAGGTCCGATCTGGAATCCGCAGACCGCCGCCGGCGGCAGCAGGGCGCCGCTGGTGATACTGCTCGATGACGGCTGGAGCGCGGCCTCGAGCTGGGAAACGCGGATCAAGGCCGCCGACGAGTTGATCGCCAATGCCGACAACGACCGCCGCGGCGTCGCGCTGGTACCATTGTCCGAACCGGCGCGCGACGTCACGCTGATGCCGGGCGGCACGGCCCGCGTCGCACTGCGCCAGTTGGCGCCAAAGCCCTATTCGATCGATCGCGTCGAAACGCTCGCCGCACTCGACCGCTTCCTCAAGACCACCGGCGACGCCGAACTCGCCTGGCTATCCGACGGCGTCGATACCGGACGCGGCTCCGAATTCTTGGAAGCGCTGGCCAAGACGGTCGGCGACCGCACGCTGACGATCTATGAAGGCGGCGCATCGCCGGCCCTGGCGCTGGTCGCCGCCGAAAACGCCGCGGCGAAGATGACGGTGAAAGTATTGCGCACCAACAGCGGCATTGCCGCCGGCGTGGTGCGAGCGATCGACGCCAAGGGTTCGCCGATCGGTGAAGCCCGTTACGCGTTCGGCCCGCAGGACCGCGAAGCCGAAGCCGCGTTCGAACTGCCGGTCGAGTTGCGCAACGACATCTCGCGGCTGGAAATTGCCGGCGAGCGATCCGCCGGCGCCGTGCAGCTGCTCGACAAGCGATGGCGACGACGCGCGATCGGCGTCGTCACGGGCGCCACCAGCGACACCGCGCAGCCGCTGCTCGCCTCGACCTTCTATCTCACCCGCGCGCTGTCGCCGTTCGCCGACGTGCGGCTGGGCGACCGCGGCGCGCCGCAGCAGGTGATCGGACAGTTTCTCGATCAACGGCTGCCGATGATCGTGCTGGCCGATGTCGGCACGCTGTCGCCGGAAATCCGCGAACGCCTCAACGCCTGGATCGACCAGGGCGGCGTGCTGGTGCGTTTCGCAGGTCCCCGCCTCGCTCAGGCCGATGACGATCTGGTGCCGGTCAAACTGCGCCGCGGCGGCCGCAGCCTTGGCGGCAGCCTGACCTGGGAAAAGCCGCAGCATATGGCCTCGTTCGCCGCCGACGGCCCGTTCGCGGGCTTGCAGGTACCGAAGGACGTCACCGTCAACCGCCAGGTTCTGGCCGAGCCCGACGCCGTGCTGGCGACCAAGAGCTGGGCCTCGCTGGAAGACGGCACGCCGCTCGTGACCGGCGAGCATCGCGGCAAGGGCATCCTCAGCCTGTTCCATGTCGGCGCCGACTCGCGCTGGTCGGACCTGCCGATGTCCGGCAGCTTCGTCGAGATGCTGCGGCGGCTGGTCGACACGTCCGGCTACACGCAAAAGCCGGGCGCGGGCGTCGCCGGCGAAGCGACCAATGTCGAAACCGTGGCGCCGCTGCGCACGCTCGATGGCTTTGGCGCATTCGGCCCGCCGCCCTCCACCGCCAAGCCGATGCCGGCCGATTACCGCGACCGCGCCACCGCAGATCATCCGCCCGGCTTCTATGGCGCGGCCGAAGGTCCGATCGCCGTCAACACGCTGGCCTCAGCCGACCGTATCGCAGCACTCGACACGACGTCGCTGCGCGCCCGGCGCGCCAGCTACACCAACGCCGAACCGCGCGATCTCAGAGGCATCCTGCTGTCGTCATCGCTGGCGCTGTTCCTGATCGATGCGATCGTGGTCGCCATGCTCGGCGCGGGCCTTGCTGCGCTGTGGCGGCGGCGTGCCGCACCCGCAGCATTGGTATTGGCGATGATCCTCGCCGCAACGTCGATCGCGCCCGCCCCGCTGCGCGCCGCCGACAATGACGATTTTGCGATCAAGTCGGTCTCGCAGACGCGCCTCGCTTATGTCGTCACCGGCAATGCCGACGTCGACTCCATCGTCAAGTCAGGCATGTCGGGACTAACGCTGTTTCTCGCCCAGCGCACAGCGCTGGAAGCCGGCGACCCCGTCGGCATCGATCCCGCGCGCGACGAGCTGGCGTTCTTCCCGCTGATCTACTGGCCGGTGGTACCGGGCGCGCCGAAACCACCACAGGACGCCATCAACCGCATCGACGCCTATATGAAGCAGGGCGGCACGGTCGTGTTCGACACCCGCGACGCCATCGAGGCGCCGCCGGGCGAGAACGGCGCATCGCAGACGCCGGGCATGCGCACCTTGCGCGAGATCCTCTCCTCGCTCGACGTGCCCGAGCTCGAGCCGGTGCCGCGCGAGCACGTGCTGACCAAGACGTTTTATCTGCTGCGGGATTTTCCGGGCCGGTTCAACTCGGGCCAGACCTGGGTCGAAACCCTGCCGCGAGAGGATGACGACGAAGCCGCATCGCGGCCCGCGCGCGGCGGCGATGGCGTCTCGCCGATCATCATCACCTCGAACGATCTTGCAGGCGCCTGGGCGATCCGTCCCGACGGCCAGCCGATGCTGCCGCTGACGCCGAGCGAGCCGCGGCAGCGCGAATTCGCCTTCCGCGCCGGCGTCAACATCGTGATGTACACGCTGACCGGCAACTACAAGGCCGACCAGGTGCACGCGCCCGCCCTCATAGAACGGTTGGGGCAATAGCGGCATGCAGTACGGCATCGCGTTCACCCCCCTCGTCCCCACCCTCGTGCTGTGGATCGCGCTGGCCGCGATCGTCGCGATCTCTGTGCTGCTGCTGATCGGCCGTGCGCGGGGCGCTGCGGTGCGCGTCACCGCGCTGGCGCTGATCTTGCTCGCGCTCGCCAACCCTTCTTTCACGCGCGAAGACCGCGAGCCGTTGTCGTCGGTCGCCGCCGTGGTCATCGACAAGAGCCCGAGCCAGAATTTCGGCACCCGCAATGAGGAGACGGCGAAGGCGCAGGAGGCCCTGGTCGACAGCCTCAAGAAGGTCAAGGGACTGGAAGTGCGTGTCGTCGATGCCGGACAGGCCGATGGCGAGACCGACGGTACCAAGCTGTTCGGCGCGTTGTCGTCGGCGCTGGCGGATGTTCCCGTCGACCGCGTCGCCGGCGCCTTCCTGATCACCGACGGCCGCGTCCACGACATTCCCGCCAACGCCGCGGCGTTGGGCTTCCAGGCGCCGGTGCATGCGCTGGTCACCGGCCGCAAGGACGAGCGCGACCGCCGCGTCGCGATTTCTGCTGCGCCAAGATTTGGCATCGTCGGCCAGCCCCAGACCATCACCTACCGGCTGGACGACCAGGGCGTCACCGGCCAGCGCGCCAGGATCGTGGTCCGCCGCGACGGCGAGGTAATCAACGAACGCACGTTGCAGAGCGGCCAGACCGCCAATGTCGAGATCGACATCAAGCATGCCGGGCCCAATATCGTCGAGATCGAGGCCTCGCCGCTGGAAAACGAGCTGACGCTGGTCAACAACCGCGCCGTGGTCGCGATCGACGGCGTGCGCGACAAACTGCGGGTGCTGCTGGTATCGGGCGAGCCGCATTCCGGCGAACGCACCTGGCGCAACCTTTTGAAGTCCGACGCCAGCGTCGACCTCGTGCACTTCACCATTCTGCGCCCGCCGGAGAAGCAGGACGGTACGCCGATCAACGAGCTGTCGCTGATCGCATTCCCGACCCGCGAACTGTTCCAGCAGAAGATCAACGAATTCCAGCTGATCATCTTCGACCGCTACGCCCGCCAGGGCGTGCTGCCGATTCCCTATTTCGAGAATATGGCGCGCTACGTGCGGGCCGGCGGCGCAGTGCTGGTGTCCGCAGGGCCGGACTACGCCTCGACCAGCAGCATCTGGCGCACGCCTTTGGATTCGGTGCTGCCGGCCGAACCCGTCGGCGTCTCCGAGAAGCCGTTTTATGCGCGTCTGAGCGACATCGGTAAGCGTCATCCGGTCACGCGCGGCCTCGAAGGCTCCGCCAACGAACCGCCGCGCTGGAGCCGGTTCTTCCGCACCGTGGAGACGCGCAACGCCATCACGCCGCCGGTCATGACCGGCGCCGACGGCAAGCCGCTGCTGCTGCTGTCGCGCTTCGGCGAGGGCCGCGTCGCGCTGCTGCTGTCTGACCATATCTGGCTGTGGGCGCGCGGCTATGAAGGCGGCGGCCCGCATCTCGATCTGTTGCGGCGGATGTCGCATTGGCTGATGAAGCAGCCTGATCTGGATGAAGAGGCACTGCGCCTGCAGATCCAGGGCAAGGATCTCGTGGTGTTGCGGCAGACCATGGCCGACAACGTCGCACCCGTAACGGTGACATCGCCGAGCGGCGCCACGCGCGAATTGACGCTGAGCGCGAGCGATCCCGGCACCTGGCGTTCGACCATACCGGCGAGCGAACTCGGCCTGTGGCAGGCGACCGACGGCACGCTGAAGGCGCTGATCAATGTCGGGCCGACCAACCCGAGGGAATTTTCCGAAGTCACTTCGACGGTTGAAATGCTCAAGCCGCTGGCGCAAGCGACCGGCGGCGACGCGCGACGCGTGGTCGACGGGTCAAGCATCGACCTGCCCCGCATCGTGCCGGTGCGCTCCACCAGCATCTTCCGCGGCGACGGCTGGATGGGCGTGAAGATGCGCGACGCCAGCGTCGTCAAGGGCGTCGGCGTGCTGCCGATGTTCGCGGGCCTGATCGGCCTGCTGCTGCTGCTCGGCGCCTTCGCCGCCACCTGGGTCCGCGAGGGGCGCTAGAAGCAACGCGCCGAATGGCTAGGCGGCCTCATCGGCGCGCCGCCATCCGGGGAACGGATCGGGCAGGCTAGCCCATTCCTCGATGTGCATGCCGGACTTTCCCGGAACAAGACAAGCGTCGAGGCGCGCCGTGATGGCGTCCTCGTCCATGGCGGTGCCGATGAACACGATCTCCTGCCGGCGATCGCCGTACAATTCGTTCCAGTTCTTCTTGAGCGATTGCCGCCAGAACGGATCATCCGGCCAGCGGTCGGCAGGGACATTGGCCCACCAAAAGCCCAGACCTTCCGTTCGGACAATCGCGCCAGCCTGACTCAATTCACCCAGCCATTGCGGACGCGTCGCGATCCAGAAATGCCCCTTGGCGCGGATGACTCCGGCCCAGCTTTCCCTCAGAAATTGATGGAATTTCACGGGATCGAACGGTCGACGCGCCCGATAGACAAAGCTGCCGACGCCGTATTGTTCTGTCTCCGGCGTATGGTTGGCGAAGCCGTATAGTTCCTTGAACCACAGCGGATGCTGCTGCGCCCGCTCAAAATCAAAACGACCGGTATTGAGAATGCGCTCGAACGGCGCGTTGGAGAAATCGGTCTCCACGATGTCGGCGGCGGGATTCAGCGCGCGAATGATTTTGCGGGCGGCCTCCAACTGGTCACTGGAAGCATCGCCGATCTTGTTGAGCACCACCACGTCAGCGAATTCGATCTGCTCGACCAGCAGATCCACCATCGTTCGCTTGTCATCAGCGCCGAGCGATTCACCGCGATCCCTGATGAAGTCGGTCGAGGAATAGTCCCGCAGCAAGTTTACGGCATCGACCACGGTTACCATGGTGTCGAGTATTGCCACGTCGGAAAGACTGTCGCCCTCCTCGGTCCGGAAATCGAACGTCGCCGCAACTGGAAGCGGTTCGGAAATGCCGGTCGATTCGATCAGGAGGTAGTCGAACCGATCGCTTTCGGCGAGCCCGCGAATTTCCTTCAAGAGATCGTCGCGCAGGGTACAGCAAATGCACCCGTTGGTCATTTCGACCAGCTTTTCATCCGTCCGCGACAGGTTCGCACCGCCATCGCGGACCAGGTCGGCGTCGATGTTGACCTCGCTCATGTCGTTCACAATCACCGCCACTTTCAGGCCGCGACGGTTGTTCAGCACGTGGTTTAGCAAAGTTGTCTTTCCAGACCCGAGGAAGCCGGACAAGACGGTGACGGGGAGTTTTCGCATCGAGGTCAAAGAGCCTGTTCAGTTCACGGAATCCCAAACGAGGACGGCGAGGCATGGACGATCCGCATCAATGTAATGTTATAACATAACAATCTGAACGCGGTTCGGCTGTCAACCGGGAAAATTGAGGGACGCCAAGGTCCGCCCAATCGACGATGATCAGCTCGACCCGCATACCGTTGCGTAAATCACACACACTCCCCGAATTGCGTCGGCACTTGGACCGAGCACGGTTGACCCCGCAGACCACCGCTGATGTTATAATATTACATTGGACGGGACACCCTGGCCGCTCCAGGGGACAAGGCCTCCATCGTCGTGAAGTGGTTCCGGAATAACGTCAAACACGGCTCGCGGCTGGCGCTGCTCGCGCTCGCGATCCAGTTTGCGCTGTCGTTCGGGCACTACCACCCGGTTGCGGCCGCGCCTGCGATCGCGTCCAGCCTGACGCAGGTGGATCTCGATCATGCGCAGATCCCCGCCGTACCGGAGGCGGCAGGCCAAGCCGCCCAGACGCAGCCACCGTCCAGTCACGACACCGATCATCCGGCTGAGGCCTGCGCGATCTGCGCCGTCATTTCGCTGGCCAACAACCTCGTATTCTCGGCACCGCCGCTGTTGCTGCTGCCGCAGGCCATCGAACTTCTGTACCTGACGACCGACGCCGAATTTGCGCATCTGAATTCGGTCCGCTCGCCGTTCCAGTCCCGCGCCCCTCCCGCCTCCTGACATCGATTGACTGATGCGCCCGAAGGGGATCGCCGCGTGACACGTGGCCGATCCGCCAAGGGATAATCGAATCGATCCGTCGCTTGACGGAATCAGGATCGGGACAAATGACATTCACTAAAAGACGAGCGTTCCACATCGGTGGCGCAAGCTGGCTATTCCTTTGTGCGGTCGGCAACGGCGCGATGGCCCAGGACGCGGCTTCGCCATCCTCCTCGACACAACTGCCGGAAATCACCGTGACGGCGCCAAGCCCGATCGTGCGGAGAAACGTGACCCCGGCGCGAAAGCCGGCGCGCGTCGCCCGCGGCGTGCCCGGCCGCAATCGCGAACGCGATAACGAGCCGCAACCGGTCCCCGTCGCCGCCGCGCCTCAACAGGGCGTGCTGCCTGTCGTGACCGACCAGTTCGCAACCGTCACCGTCATGCCCAACGAGGAAATCCGCCGGCAGGGCGGTGGCACGCTCGGCGATCTCTTGTTCTCCAAGCCAGGGATCACCGGCTCGAGCTTTGCACCCGGAGCGTCCAGCCGGCCGATCATCAGGGGCCTCGACGTCAATCGCGTCGGCATCGTCGAGAACGGCATCGGCAGCAACGGCGCGTCGGACCTCGGCGAAGATCACTTCGTGCCGATCGATCCGCTTTCGACCAATCAGATCGAGGTCATCCGCGGTCCGGCAACCCTGCGTTACGGGTCCACGGCGATCGGCGGCGTTGTCAGCGCCACCAACAACCGCATTCCGGACGCCTTGCCCACCTGCGCGGCACCCCCGTTTCAGACCTATGGGCTTCCGGTGAAGGCCCCGCTCGCCAATGCCGCATCGCCGGGGTGCCTGAACGTCGAGACCCGCACCGCGGTCAATTCGGTCGATCGCGGCGTCGAAGGCGGCATTCTGCTCGACGCCGGCGGCGGCAATTTCGCCATTCATGCTGACGCCTACGGACGAAAGTCGGGCGATTACAGCATTCCGAGCTATCCCTATCTTTTCGACCAGACCCGGCCGGTCGATGGACGCCAGCCGAATTCCTCGGCGCAGGCCACCGGCGCATCGATCGGCGGTTCGTATTTCTTCCATGGCGGCTTCATCGGCGCGGCCGTCACGCAGAACGACACGCTCTATCGCATACCTGGCATCGACGGCGCCGATCACCAGACGCGGATCGACGCGCGTCAAACCAAATTCACGACCAAGGGCGAATACCGGCCGGACGCGGCGGCAATCGATGCGGTGCGTTTCTGGGCGGGCGCCACCGACTATAAGCACAATGAGATCGGCCTCGCCGACCCCGCCGACCTGACGACGCTGGGCGTGCGCCAGACCTTCACCAACAAGGAGCAGGAAGGCCGCGTCGAGGTACAGTTGGCACCGTTCAACGTCCGCTTCGCCGCCCTCACCACGGCTGTCGGCATCCAGGCGTCGCATCAGGAACTCACAGCACCGAGCCCGGATGATATCGGCAGTCCAGTGAACGGCTTGTGGGATCCCAACAAGAACACCAAGGTCGCCGGATACATCTTCAACGAGCTGAAATTCAGCGATGCGACAAAGGCGCAGATTGCCGGGCGTATCGAGCACGCCAACCTGACTGGAACGACGCCGGCTTTCATTCCCGATGAGTTCGACCTCAACGTCGATCCCGGTGCCATTGGCCCCGCCACGCCGCGCAACCTCAACTTCGCCCCGAAGAGCGGGAGTATCGGCCTGATCCAGAATCTTCCATGGAATCTGGTTGCGAGCATCACCGGCCAATATGTCGAGCGCGCCCCCAAACCCGCCGAGCTGTTTTCACGCGGCGGTCACGATGCGACCGTCACATTCGATATCGGCAATCCCAATCTGGGTATCGAGACCGCGAAATCCGTCGAAGTCGGTCTGCGACGGGCAACAGGCCCCCTGCGATTTGAAATCACCGGCTATTACACCAAGTTCAACGGCTTCATCTATCGGCGGCTGACCGGCAACACGTGCGAAGACGGTGTGTGCCAGGCGGGCCCGGGCCTCGAACTCAACCAGGCGATCTACTCCCAGCGCGACGCCACCTTCCGCGGCGGCGAATTCCAGTTTCAGTACGATGTGCTGCCGGTCTGGAACGGGCTGTTCGGAATCGAGGGACAATACGATATTGTCCGCGCGACCTTCGAGGACGGGACCAACGTACCGCGTATTCCGCCGCAGCGGCTCGGCGGCGGCCTGTTCTATCGCGACGCCAATTGGTTGATGCGGGTCAATCTGCTGCACGCCTTCGCGCAGAACGATATCGCCGTGATCGGCGAGACGCCGACGGCGGGATATAATCTGTTGAAGGCCGAGGTCAGTTACAGGACCAAGCTCGATGCGTCCTGGTTCGGCGCGCGGGAAATGACGGTTGGCCTGGTCGGCAACAACCTGTTGAACGAAAACATCCGCAACTCGGTGTCCTACTCCAAGGACGAAGTCCTGATGCCGGGCATCGGGGTGCGGGCGTTTGCGAATTTGAAGTTTTAGTCTGGCCGCCGAAACGGGAAGCGAAGCAGCTCAGGATGTGAAATCCGGGCTGCGCCCAACCCGAGAACGAACAACCGGCCCCTCACGCAAGAATGCTGCGCTTGATACGAACGCCTGCGGCCTCGCGATCCCACGTGTCGGGCGTCACTCCTTCGCGCCGGAGCGTGTGTTTTTCGACCTTGGCCGTCGGTGTCTTGGGCAGCGCATCGACAACCCGCACATAACGCGGCACCATGAAATGTGAGGCGCGTTGCTCCATGAACGAGACCAGGACCTCCGGATCGATCGTCGTTCCCGGCTTCGGCACAACGACCACGAGAACGTCTTCCTCGCTCACCTCGTTCGGTACACCGACTGCCGCGACCTCGAGCACCGAAGGAAATGATGCAACTTCGCACTCGACCTCGAAGGACGAAATGTTCTCGCCGCGGCGGCGAATGGCATCCTTGACGCGATCGACAAAAAAGTAGTTGCCGTCGGCATCGACGCGAAATGCGTCTCCGGTATGAAACCAGCCATTGCGCCAGGCTTTCGCGGTGGCCTCGGGCATCTTGTAGTAGCCACTGAACATCGTCCACGGGCAATCGGTGCGCAGCACGAGTTCTCCAACCTGGCCGACCGGGACCTCGCAGTCATTTTCGTCGACAATCCGAGCCTCGACGCCGCTGCGCAGCCTGCCGCAAGTCCCGCGCAAGGTCGGATTGAGTTCCGACCGGATAGCAGTGGAGATCTCACTCATGTTGAAAACGGTATACACGTCGACTCCAAACCGCTCCGCAAAAGCTTGCGAGTCGTCGCCCATTGGAAGCAACATGACGCGGCGCAGCGTATGATCGCGGTCCGCCGCAGCCGGTGGCTTCCCCATCAAAAAACCGGCCATGGCGCCGACCAGAACACACGCCGTGGCTTTGAGTTTCTTGCATGTTTGGAGAAACGTATCGGTTTGGAATAGCGACAGAAACGCGATCGACGAGCCGCGTGCAAGCGCGCCATAGGCGAACAGGGTTCCACCGACGTGGAAGAACGGCAGGTTGATGATGTAGCGGTCGTCGGCACCAAGGCCCTCCATGCATTCGCGCCCCATCACGCAAAGCTGCAAAAAAGACGACATGACCGCCTTGGAGGGTCCGGTTGTGCCCGACGTGTAGCAGATCGCCTGCCAGCTCCACGGTTCCAATCCGGAGACCGGCAAATCGGCAGCGGCTTCCGCCTGCGTCAGGACTTCGTACGGCAGCAGATCGATCCCGGCCTCTCGAAACCGCGCGCCATCGCTTGCGATCTTCTCTGCTGCGGTCACGACGGTCTTCAGACGGCCACGGCGGGAAATGTCTAGCAGACGATCTGCAAGGTCGGGATGGCAGATCATGATTTCGGCGTCGGAATTATCGATCACATGCTCGAGCAACGCGCCTTTGTAGCCCGTATTGATGGCAACATAGACCGCGCCGACATAGCTGGTGGCAAACCAGCTTCCAAGGCAAAGCTTGTTGTTGGGAAGCCAGATGACGACCTTGTCTTCGCGCTTGACGCCGATGTTTCTCAGGCCATTGCCGATCCGCCTGGCGATCTCCTGGGTGCGTTGATACGACCACGCCTCTTCATCCTCAAACACGACAAATACCCCGTCCGGGGTATTCCGCACGCGATCCTCAAGCATGTACGGAAGGACGCACGCCTCCCTCGAAGGCATGCGTGGATCATACCGCACATTGTCATGCTGCATGGAAGCCTCCTCCATCTAGATAATCACCCGTTTCGACCGGGCCTGGCCTGGACCGGCCCCGAAAATCGATCGTTTTCAGACCGCGCATGATCCACAGACGCGTTTCGGAAGGATCGATAACAGCATCGATTTCCAACGTGGAAGCCATGTTGACGGCTTTGCCATGCTCATGGAACTGCGCGAGTTTCTCCTCGAAAAAGCTTTGCCGTTGTTTGGGATCGGCAATGGCTTCAAGCTCCTTGCGATAGCCGAGGCGGACCGAGCCTTCCGGTCCCATTCCGCCAAATTCACCCGTCGGCCATGAAGCGTTCAAGACCGGCGCATGGAAACAGCCGGCGGCCATGGCTTGCGCCCCAAGACCATAAGCCTTGCGCAGAATGATGGTCAAAACCGGAACGCGAAGCCGTGCGGCGGCGAGATACATGGCGCAGGAGGCGCGAACCTGACCTTGCTCTTCGGTCTCAGGACCGACCATGAAGCCCGGTGTGTCGCACAGCGTGAGCAGTGGCAGGCCGATCGAATTGCACAGATCCATGAAACGGGTTGCTTTTTGAGCCGCCTCGACATCGATGGCGCCACCCAGATGCGTGGCATTGTTCGCCATCACCCCAAGCGCACGGCCTTCGATCCGTATCAGAGCGGTTACAATTCCCTGGCCAAAACCGCGGCCGAGTTCGAGGACGGATTCCACGTCGGCCAGCACCTCGATGCCCGCTCGAATGTCATAGGTGCGCCTGCGATTTTCGGGGATGAGATGACGGAGGTGGCGTTGATCGGGGCAGCTCCACTCCGCGAGATCTCCTTGCGTGTAAGACAGGTAGCGCTTTGCGAGCGCGACTGCTTCCACCTCGGTCTCGGCTATCAGATCGATGCCGCCGTTTCGGCTCTGGACCGCGGTTCCCCCGATCTCTTCCGGCTTATAGACACCCAGGCCGCCGCCCTCGATCATCGCAGGTCCACCCATGCCGAGATTGGCATCCTTGGTGGCAATAATCACGTCGCAGCAGCCCACCAGCGCGGCGTTGCCCGCAAAGCAGCGCCCGGAGACAATTCCCACCAGCGGCACTGTCCCGCTCAATCTTGCAAATCTTGCGAAGCTTGGTGTGTCGAGACCATGCGCGGACAAGCCGTCGGTCTCTCCCGGACGACCTCCGCCACCTTCGCCGAAGACCACAATCGGAATTTTCCACCTTCCCGCAAGCTCGAACAACCGATCCTTCTTCTTGTGGTTCATCCAGCCTTGCGTGCCGGCGAACACAGTAAAGTCATAGGACATCACCAGGCAGCGTGCTCGGGTCTCGCCAAACGACGCGGCATTCACGGTGCCCAGACCCGCGACCAGACCGTCCGCCGGGCTGAGTTCGATCAACTGATCCATGGTTCGCCGCTGCCGCTGGGCGGCCACGGCGAGCGCACCATATTCAACGAAGCTGCCGGGATCGCAGAGGTCGTCGACGTTTTCGCGCGCGGTGCGCTGGCCGCGGCGACGACGCCGTGCGACCGCTGCGGGGCGCGCGGCATCGAGACCCGCAGCATGGCGTTCGATCACGGTCGCAAGATCCGGACGAATGGCATCGAGATCAACCGAAGCGCTTTCTGCCTTCCCCACGACATCGTCGAATTCGACAGGATCGAGATAGAGGAGCGGCGCGCCGGCCGAGACCGTTACGCCGACCTCGGCGGTGATTGCGCGCACGCGGCCGCCGACGGCCGAAGCGACGAGATGCTCCATTTTCATGGCCTCGACCACGGCGACGTGGTGACCCGGCCGCACCAGATCGCCCAGGGCGACATGCAAGGCCGAAACCGTGCCCTGAATGGGCGTCGCAATCGACAAGCCGTCCTCCGGGAGAAGAACGGGCACATCCTGCAGTCCGGCTTCGCCCTGCGCGTGGCCAATCCGCCCGTCTTCCTTCGCCATCAACGCGCGCTCGCACGAAACGGCGACGAGAATCTCGCGCAAATGCTCTTCAACGTAACGCGTATCGACCTGGTTTTGCGCGACCGCGTCCGTCGCAAGCAGCGCGCGCAGAAACGGCAGATTTGTCGTTACGCCACCGATCGTGAATTCGCCGAGTACGCGTCGGCAGCGCGAGATGACGGCGGAATAATCCGGCGTCGGCGCGTGGACGATGATCTTGGCGATGAGAGAATCAAACAGGCTGCTGATTCGATAACCCGAATGTACGGCGGTATCGACGCGAACCCCCGGACCGGTGGGCGGTTCGAACTGCACGATCGTTCCGGCCGCTGGACGAACGTCTCCGCTCTCGTCCATCTCTTCGGCATTGACGCGCACCTCAACGGCAAATCCTCGCGGAGGGGAGATGTCCTGTTGACGCAATCCGAGTTCCCGCAGCGTCTTCCCTGCCGCAATCTGCAACTGGGCCTGAACGAGGTCGATGCCTGTGATCGCTTCAGTCACGGTATGTTCGACTTGCAGACGCGGATTGGCCTCCATGAAGAAGAATCCGGCCTCGCCCGGCGCGGCATTCGCATCCACCAGGAATTCGAACGTCCCGAGACCACGGTAGGGAAAATGTGCCGCGAGGCGAATCGCAGCCGCGGTAATCCTCCCGCGAAGCGCGGTATCGAGCGTCGGGCTCGGCGCGATCTCGATCAGCTTTTGATTGCGCCGTTGCAGGCTGCATTCACGTTCGAAGACATGAGCGACATCCGTGCCGTCTCCGACGATCTGCACTTCGATATGTCTGGCAGGGCGAACCACCCGCTCGACATAGAGGTCGCCGTTTTCAAAGGCCTTCGATGCTTCGGTCTGGCACTGATTGAACGCGGCGGCGACGTCGTCATCTCTTCCGACGACCCTCATCCCGCGGCCACCGCCCCCGGCGATCGCCTTGATCATGGCGCTCTGCCCCTCAGGCAGCGCGCGCACGAAATCGATGACTTCAGCGAGGCTTGTTGCGGCGAACGTCCCCGCCACCAGCGGCACATCGAGCGACCTGGCCAGCGCGCGGGCCCGCGCCTTGTCCCCCAGTTCCTCCAGCGTGGCCGGATCGGGACCCACAAAAACCAGGCCGTTGCGCTGACAGGCCCGGGCGAAATCGGCGCTCTCGCTCAGGAAGCCGTACCCCGGATGAACCGCGTCGCAACCCGATTGCAGGGCCGCCGCAACGAGCCCATCCTGGTCAAGATACGCACGCGCTCCTCTGCCTTCGAGCCGAACAACGTCGTCCGAAAAGCGCCGGCGAGACGATTTCTCGTCGGCGTCGCAATAGGCCCAGACGGTCCGGATGCCGAGATCTGCCGCAGCGCGCGCGATACGAACGGCGATCTCGCCGCGATTGGCTATCAAAAGTGCCGAAATCGTCATTCGTCCGCCTTACCGCCGGAAACAGCGATCGACGTCGCGATGCAGAGTTCCGACACTCTGCATCCTTCATCAATCGCGAGCTTCATTTCTTTGCTTGCGCTTCTTTCACGCTCGGACATTCGCTTTCCGAAAGCGGACGAAAAGCTTCATCGCCGCTCAAACTCTGAACCTTCTTCATGAGATCCCACGCCCCGGTGGACTCTTCCGGCTTCTTGACCTCAAACAGGTAGAAGTCCCGGAGAACGCGACCATCCTCGCGGATGCGGCCATTTTTCGTCATAAAGTCGTTGATGGGAGTCTCGCGCATCTTGGCCGCGACTTTCTGGGAATCAGTCGTTCCAGCCGCCTTTACCGCCGTGAGATAGTGCCACACCGCACTGTAGGCACCTGCCTGCATGCTGTTTGGCATCGCCTTGCGGGTAACAAAAAAGCGCTTCCCGAATTCGCGGGTCGCATCGTCCATATCCCAATAGAAAGCTTCCGATAGCAGCAGCCCCTGGGTTGTCTTCAGACCAAGCGCATGTATGTCGGTGGCGAAGGAGACAAAGGCCGCAAGATGTTGGCCACCCTGCGCAACTTGAAATTCGCCGGCCTGCTTGATGAAATTGACGAGATCCTGCCCTGCGATCGCCAGCATGACCGCCTTTGCACGGGACGCCTGGGCCTGGAGGATGAAGGAGCCGAAGTCCGAACTGTTTAGCGGCACCCGCACACTGCCGAGGATTTTGCCGCCGACGGCTTCTGCGAACCGAGTGCCGTCCCGCGCCAGCGCCGCACCGAAGGCATAATCGGCAACAACGAAGAACAACGTATCGGCTCCCGACTTGACGGTCGCTCCACCGACGGTTTTCGCCAATGCGTAGGTATCGTAGACCCAATGAAACGATGTTGGTGTGCAAGCCTTGCCGGTGAGCTCGCTCGACCCGCCGCTTGTCACGATGTCGATCTTGCCCTTCGAACTGGCGACGCCGCGGGCTGCAAGTGCGACCGCCGTATTGCCTAGTCCGGTAATCATCTCGACGTCATCAAGGTCGAGCCATCGCCTCACAATCGTCGAGGCAACGTCGGCTTTGTTCTGATGGTCCGCTGAAAGAATTTCTACCTTTCGTCCCAACACCGGTCCGAAATCGTTGGCCGCCATTTGCGCGGCCGCCACCGTACCCGGCCCCGTGACATCAGCAAAAACACCGGACAAATCTTCAAGGACACCGATGCGTATCGGCTTCTCTTGCGCATCCGCGGCCAAAGGCACGAGCGCCATCCAGAGACCGATGCTCAGGGATCTTAGTACACGCAATTGCTCCTCCCGCTCCCAGCTATATACCCAATTTATTGTTTTTATACCCACGGGTATAACTCGAGTAGTTGCAGCTGGCAAGGCCGCCGAGGCGGTTTCTCAGGGAGTTTCGTGCAGGCCGCGTGGGCGAGGGTCAGTTGCCCCCAGCATCGCCATCGCAAGGTCGACAATCGCCTTGGTCACTTCCTCAGCCGGCTTCGGACCTTCGGACGAATACCAGTTGAACAGCCAGGTACCCAGTCCAGTAAGGCTCTGACCCGTTATACCCGCGTCGATGAAGTGGAATTCACCAGTTCGTCGCCCCTCTTCGAGCAACGCACTCAACACCACGTGAAAGCGCCGGCGCCTATCACGGAACTCTGCTTGAACCTTGGTCGGGAGATGCCCGGCTTCACGAAACATGACCGCGATATATTTGCGCTCGTCGATAACTCGGAGGGCAAATGCGCGCATGAACCATTGCATGCGGGTAGTCGGCGAGTCCGGTTTTCGAAGGGCCTCTTCCGCAAGCGCGCGCGCAAAGTCAGTCGTGCGACTGCAAACCTCGGCAAGAATGTCGAGCTTGCTCGGAAAATAATAGTAGATAAACGGCTTGGTCACCGAGAGTGCTGCCGCGATGTCGTCGATCTTGGTGGGACCGTATCCTTTTGAATAGAACAATTCACAGGCAGCGTCGAGAATCAGTTCCTTCTTGTATTCCAGGATGATCTTCTTGGCCCCGGGCCTGCTCTCGGCAGTCGGTCGTTTGCCTGCCGTGACAGAAGGCTTGGACTTGGCGCGCGTTCGGAGTGGTCTCGGCATGCTCGACCCATAACGCTTTTGCTTCGACAATGCGATAGTGACTTGCGGAGGTATGAGAATCGATCCCGCGCCTCGCTTCTGGGTGCTCAAGCGCGCAGGATGACTATGAGCCCTCCGGTCGGAATTGGCGCCGAACGGGTTTGGACGTTGGGATGCGCGGCTCCAGTCTGGACATCCCGCTGGAGCAGGGCGAGATCAGCGCGCCTTGCTCCAGTCCGGGCGAATGGCACCGGAGACGCCATCGAAGGCGCCGTCGACGAGTTCGGCGACCAGGAGGCGGCTGTAATCGACCGGGCCGGGCATCGTCGCCTGCCCCTTCGGCACGGCCTTGAAACCGACACGGCTGTAATAGGCCTCGTCGCCGACCAGAATAACCAGGCGATGGCCCTTTGCCTTGGCATCCGCAAGCGCGCGATCGAGCAGCATGCGTCCGACGCCGCGGCTTCGAAATGGCGGCTCGACCGTCAACGGCCCGAGCATCAAGGCGGGGGTATCGCCGATGCAAACCGGCAACTGGCGCACCGACCCGACCATCAGCGTACCGATCCGTGCCGTGAACGACAGATCGAGCAGATGATCGACGTGCTCGCGCAGCCGGTAGGCACTCAGCACGAAGCGGCCGGGGCCAAAGGTGCGTTCGAGCAGGCGCTCGATCGCCTGCGCGTCCTTTGGCGTTTCGGGCAATATGGTGACGGAAAGTTCGCTCATGGTAAGGCGCGGAATAGCATCTGGCAGCGGCGCGGTCCATTGCCGCCAGCGCTAAAGCCCGCTTTGCCTCATTTCTTGTTGATCGCCGGTTGCGACAAATAGGCCAGCAGTTTCATCTCGCGGCGGCCGCGCGTCACCGTATCCAGCACCAGCCCCGACGAAACCGACAGCACCGCCATAATCATCAGCCCCATCGACAATACCGCGGTCGGTAGTCGCGGAACGAGACCTTGCTCGAGATAGGTGATGATGACGGGGATCGCGAGGACGACGGAAATCACCATCAGCAACACGCCGATTGCGGTGAAGAACCGCAGCGGCTTTTCCGAGCGATAGAGTTTCAGGATGGTGCCGAGGATGCGGAAACCGTCGCGCCAGGTGTTCAGCTTGCTGAACGACCCCTCGGGCCGGGCGAAATAGGGTGTCTCGATTTCGGCCACCGGCAGCGCCAGTTCGAGCGCATGCACGCTGAGCTCGGTTTCGATCTCGAAGCCGTCCGACAACACCGGAAACGATTTGACGAAGCGGCGCGAGAACACGCGGTAGCCGGAGAGGATATCCTTGAACGCCTGACCGAACACCATCGAAAGGAATCCGGTCAGCATCCAGTTGCCGGTGCGGTGACCGGGCCGGTAGGCGGCGGCCGATTGATCGACGCGAAAGCCAACCACCATGTCGAGGTGTTCGTTGACCAGGGCCTCGATCATGCGTGGGGCGCTGGGGGCGTCGTAGGTCGCGTCGCCGTCGACCAGCACGTAGATGTCGGCGTCGATATCGGCAAACATCCGCCGGATGACATGCCCCTTGCCCTGACGGCGTTCGCTGCGCACCTCTGCGCCGGCCGCCCGCGCGAGTTCGACGGTGCGATCTCTTGAATTGTTGTCATAGACGAAGATTTCGGCCGCCGGCAGTACTCTGCGAAAATCGGCGACCACGGTCGCGACGGCCGCCTCCTCGTTGAAGCACGGCACCAGAACCGCAACCCGCAACGCCGGTGTCGTCATCGCGGACCTGCCGAATCAGGCCTGACCATGGATCGCCGATGCCGCTTCAGGGCTTTTTCCAGTTGAGGAAAGCCCGGCTCGGCGGCGGCCTCGCCGCGCAGATTGAGCGTTGCGAACAGCAGCGTCCACAGCGTGAGCATGTCGATCGGCATGATGTAATAGGGCGTGAAGATCGGATGCGTCATGAAGAAAATCGCGTTCACCACCAGATTGACGGCGAGCAAAATGGCGGCCTGCCTCGCGCCCCCCTGATTGTAGCGCCACAGCCAGGCGGTCCAGACGGCGGCGATCGCCAGCAAGGTGAACTGCACGTCCCTGAAATACTGCCAGAGGACGCTTGCATCCAGCTCCGGCGGCGTGACGTCCTGTCCGCCATAGGTCGTCGTGAAGGGGCTGCCCGCATTGATCGCATTCGCGACCAGCGTCGGCGCCATCCCGATCAGCAAGGCTGCGCCGAATGCCGCCCCTTGCAGGAACGTCTCCCTGTTTCGCGCCAGCAGGAATGCGCCGGCGAGATACAGGCAATAGCCCGCCGACAGGAACAGGTTCGGCAGGCGCAAATTCACGGACAGGCCGATCAGCAGCCCCACCAGCGCGAGCAGCACAAGCCGATGCCGCGATCCATCCTTCAACAGCTTCGCGGTGAGCCAGCCCGCGAGCGCGCAGACCATCATGGTCGGCGCTATCGAATAGCTCGCCTTGGTCGGATTGATCATCAGGTAGATCGCGACATCCCCGAAGACGGCCGCCAATGCGAGCGAATACCACGTTGATGCGCAGCTCAACGCGAGCAGTGCGAAACCGGTTACCACGATCGACGCCAGAACATAGAGCGGGATAACCTGGAAGCCTTCGGGGAACAGCGCCAGCGCAAACCCGGTCCCCGGCGGATATTGAATGACGGTTTTTTTCGTCTTCTCCATCCAGACGTGGCAGGGAGCCCGCGTCGCCACGTTCCACTCGGGATAGCCGATCGCCTTCAGCTTGCTAGCGAGATATTGGTCGTCCTCGCGCTTGATGTCGGTATTGAGCCCGTCCAGGCCGAACAGCTTGAACAGATGCGCCTGCCGCAAATAGCAGATGTCGTCATAGACCCCGCGGCTTTCGCTCCAGCGCGAGATGGTCCAGATGTTGCTCGCCAGCACCACCAGGAAGGCGAAGCCGCAGAGAAGTTTAATCAGTTTCATCCTGTCCGGCCCCGCCTCGACTGCTCCGCTTCTAGGGGCTGTGATGGCGGCACGCAACCGAGCGCGTGCGCAAAAATCAGCGCCAGGTCGCGGTCCGTGCCTTGAAATCCAACACCTCGGCGATCCGAAGGCGCGTACCTCGGGTGGTGTCCGCCGGCAGCGCAGCCGCATCGTAAAACCCGCATTCCACGATTTCGCGGTTGGGCTCCGGCAAGCGGTCCTGCCGGAATTGCCTGACGACATAGACCGCGACATGGTCGCGGGGCGATACGTGGACGTTGAAAAACAGACCATGCAACGCCGGCTCGTCGGTGAGTTCGATCCGCCCCTCCTCCATGAGTTCGCGCCGCAATGCTTCGAGGAACGTCTCGCCGACCTCGACCCCGCCGCCCGGCAGATGCCAGCCGGAGATATAGCTGTGTTTGACCAGAAACACCCTGTTGCTGCCGTCGAGCACGACGCCGCGGACCCCGAGCGTCATGCCGCGGGCGATCCGCCAATAGAGATGCATTACCCGCCGCAGCTGCGGCTCGAAGCGTTTGCGAAGATTCTGCGGAGCGGTCACAAATACCTCAAATGGCGGACATGATGTTTGATCCTTGCGCAGATACCGCCGGCTTGCCAATACATTGCAGGGATTCTGGCAAGGATTCCTGACGAGGTTGTTGATGGCCGCATTCACGCTGGCGCATTTGTCCGATCCGCACCTGCCGCCGCTGCCGGCGGCTCGGCTGCGCGATCTCGCGGGCAAGCGCGCGCTCGGCTATCTCAACTGGACCCGCAACCGCCACAAATACCACCGCCGCGAGGTGCTCGACGCATTGGTCGCCGACATGCAGGTCCAGCAGCCTGACCATATCGCGGTCACCGGCGATCTGGTCAATCTCGCGCTGGAAGCCGAGTTCTCGCCGGCGCAGGCCTGGCTTGAAAGCGTCGGCGCGCCGCAGGAAGTCACGGTGATTCCCGGCAATCACGACGCCTATGTGCGCGCCACCAGGCATCGTTTCGCCGGAACGTTCGGCGACTATCTGCGCGGCGATGCCGGCCCCAACAGCGCGACGTTTCCGTTCGTGCGCCGGCGCGGCCCGCTGGCGCTGATCGGCGTATCCTCGGCAGTGCCGACGCTGCCGCTGATGGCGACCGGCAGGCTCGGGCGGGCCCAACTCGACGAGTTGGATAAAATTCTGGCGCAATTGTCGTCCGAACAGGCATTCCGGGTGCTGCTGGTCCATCACCCCCTGCATTCGGATTCCCGCATCAAGCGGCTGACGGATTCGCGGCAGTTGCGCGCGCTCTTGAAGCGCCATGGCGTGGAACTGGTGCTGCACGGGCACGACCACATCCATTCGACCATGTGGATCGAAGGCACTGACCGCCAGATTCCCGCGATCGGCGTGCCTTCGGCATCGGCGCTGGCGCACCGGCACTATCCCGCTGCGGCCTATAATCTGTTTTCCATCGAGCGCGACGGCGACCACTGGCGCTGCGTGCAGACCGTGCGCGGCTTTGGCGATGACAAGGTCATCCGGCAGTTGGCGCAAGTCAGGTTGTCGTAACCGGTTCAAGCAGGACTAGTCCCCACCACCACCACCGCCGCAACCGCCGCCGCCGCCGCCGTCTCCGCCACCACCCCCATCGCTACCCCCGGCATCGCCGCTACCGTGGCCGCCGTCGCCATCGCCGAAGCCGGACGACGAGCCATCGACCGACGAGTCCGCGAAATCACCACCGCAGTATGCGGTGCCGCTGCCGTTCTTGCGCAACTCCTCGCAGTCGGGATGATAGACAAAGCCGTTGGGGATCTTGAACTTGCTGTCGAGCGCAAATAACAGCGGCAGCCGGCTCGGCCTGACAGGATCGATACTCTCGTACTTGCAGCAGTACCACCAGACCCGCCGCAGGCCCTCGTTGCTCTTGCGATGCTCGCTCAGCACCACCGCCGGGGTGTGATGCAGGAAACCGCCGAACGCGCGGCGGCAAAACGCATCATACTCGCGCGTGTAGAGGATAAACTCGTGCCACAGATCGTCCGCGACTTGCGAGGGCATCGAGACGTAGCGCTTGCCGCTCATGAGATAGGCGAGGAAAAACTGCCGCAGGCCCCGCGAGACCAACGCGCTGTCCTTGCGCTGGAAGCCCGGGTGATGCTGCTCCAGCCGCTGCAGCAGCCCGCGCGGCCAGCGGAAGGTGCGGATATATTCGGCACGCCTCAACGTCAGCCATTTGCCGTACAGGCTCGCGGCGATGACCAGGACGATCACCGCCACGATGGCGTTGCCGATGATGATGGCTGGCACGAGGTCCCCTTCAGGCTCCGCGCTAGAGGTTTCGCAGGCTCGCGAACAGCGCGACGCCGAACAGGGCGGCGGCGCCGAGCAGGAAGCCGAACACGAACATCCCGAGGCCACCACGGCGCTTCGGCGGCTCTTCGGCTGGTGGCTCGACCATCGGGGTCGCCACCATCGCATGCTCGCGCTCGATCATGCGGCGCGCGACATAGTCGGTGACGGCATCGACGATGACGGGCACGTCGTGGGATTCGGCGAGCACGATGCGGCCGAAGCGGGTGTCCTGCACGAAGCGGTAGATGCGCTTGTCGCGTCCCATCAGGATATGCGCGACCACGTCGATCCACAGCCGCGGGGTCTCGCCCTGGCTGACGCCGCGGTCGAACAGATCGACCTTTTCGGGGACCTGCGCGAACAAGGGATCGAGCGCCTCGTTCATAATCTCGAGCCGCGCGACTTCGGCATCGCGCAGTTCGACCACGACGCCGGTGCGGTCGGCGGCCTCGATCCGCGCCTTGCGCAGCGCGTCGCGCAGCCGCGTCGGTTGCGGTTCGGTGATGGCGGTACTCTGAACGTCTGACATCTTGCGGCCCGCCTTTGTCCTGAAGGGTTGGCGGGGGTTAACCTAGCAGTAACCATGTTTTGCGCAAAGCTCGTTTGTTCCCAATGACTTAGGTTTTGGTTGAAAAGCCTTGTTTCGGTTGAAAACGGCCGACGGCCCCACCCGGAGATCCGGATGGGGCCGTCCCAGCTACGTTTTCCTTGGACGTTTCTTCTAGTCTATCGGCAGCAGCCGCTCAGGCCGAGACGCGGGAGGGCTCTTCGACGATCGAAAAGCGCACGCCGGCCTTGTGACGGTTCTCTTCCGAGACCGTGCGCCAGGCATCCTCTGCCTCTTTGCGGGTCTTGAAAGGTCCCTGTACCTGGGCCGAGCCTTCCACGAGCTTGTGGAAGTTCATCGAGCCGAACTCGCCGCCAATCACCCAGAAATTGCTCTTCGTCATGACTAGTCTCCTGCTTGTTACCGTTAGCCGAACTGGTTCATCGTGTTGTGGGCGCCGCCCGCCTTCAGAGCGGCTTCCCCGGCGAAATATTCCTTGTGCTCGTCACCGATATCGGAGCCGGCCATGTTCTGATGCTTGGCGCAGGCGATACCCTGACGGATCTCCTGGCGCTGAACATTCTTCACATAGCCCAGCATGCCCTGCTCGCCGAAATACTCCCTCGCGAGATTGTCAGTCGACAGAGCTGCCGTGTGATAGGTCGGCAACGTGATCAGATGATGGAAGATGCCGGCGCGCTTGGCTGAATCGGCCTGGAAGGTGCGGATGCGCTCGTCGGCTTCAATGCCCAGCGGCGTATCGTCGTATTCCGGCTTCATCAGTTCGGCGCGGTTGTACTTGCTGACATCCTTGCCGGCTTCCTTCATCGCGTCGTAGACCTGCCAACGGAAGTTGAGCGTCCAGTTGAACGACGGCGAGTTGTTGTAGGCCAGCTTCGCGTTCGGAACGACTTCGCGAATGCGGTCGACCATCTTGGCGATCTGCTCGATATGCGGCTTCTCGGTCTCGATCCACAACAGGTCGGCGCCGTTCTGCAGCGAGGTGATGCTGTCGAGCACGCAGCGATCTTCGCCCGTGCCGGCACGGAACTGATAGAGGTTGCTGGCAAGCCGCTTCGGACGCATCATCTTGCCGTTGCGGTTGATGATGACATCGCCGTTCCGGGCATTGTCGGCCGTGATTTCCTCGCAATCCAGGAAGCTGTTGTACTGATCGCCGATGTCGCCAGGCTTGTGGCTGACGGCGATCTGCTGCGTGAGACCGGCACCCAGCGAGTCGGTGCGGGTCACGACGATGCCGTCTTCGACGCCGAGCTCGAGGAAGGCATGGCGGCAGGCACGAATTTTCGCCAGGAACACCTCGTGCGGCACAGTCACCTTGCCGTCCTGGTGGCCGCACTGCTTTTCGTCCGAGACCTGATTTTCGATCTGCAGCGCGCACGCACCTGCCTCAATCATCTTCTTTGCGAGCAGGTAGGTCGCCTCCGCATTGCCGAAACCGGCGTCGATGTCCGCGATCACAGGCACGACATGGGTCTGGAAGTTGTCGACCTTTTCGATCAGTTCCTTTTCCTTCGCCTTGTCGCCTGCCTTGCGGGCGGCGTCGATGGCGCGGAAGATATCATTGAGCTCACGGGAGTCCGCCTGACGAAGGAAGGTGTAGAGCTCTTCGATCAGCGCCGGCACCGAAGTCTTTTCGTGCATCGACTGGTCGGGAAGCGGTCCGAACTCGGAGCGCAGCGCGGCGATCATCCAGCCGGAGAGATAGAGATAGCGGCGATCGGTCTTGCCGCCGAAATGCTTCTTCACCGAGATCAGCTTCTGCTGCGCGATGAAGCCATGCCAGCAACCCAGCGACTGGGTGTACTTGGTCGGATCGGCGTCATAGGCAGCCATATCGCTGCGCATCAGCGCCGCGGTGTACCGGGCGATGTCCAGGCCGGTCCTGAAGCGGTTCTGCAGACGCATGCGCGCCACGGCTTCGGCGGTGACACCGTTCCAGGTCGGCTGGGTCTCGAGCAGCGCCTTGGCAGCGCCAAGCTCGCTCGCGTAGGAAGCGGGTCCCTTGATCGCCTGGTCGATGCCACGTGGCTGATAGTTCATTTGCTTAATCCTTTCGGTGACGACTAATTTGCGGCATTCATCACTCTTTGCCGTAATCGACATTCATGACAGTGCATTGCAAAACGTACCGTGAGCTAAACGCCAAAATCCCGATTTCGTATAGATAGCTTGATTTTGAATGGTGATGTCATGTAACATCTATACTTGTCACAGATGTCATTTTGTTAATTTTGTCACAAAATCCGTCAGAAAGGCTGACATGGCGAGCGAGTCCGGAAAGAAGCTGTTTGTCGGTCCGCGGTTTCGCCGGATCCGCCAGCAGCTCGGCCTGTCGCAGACCCAGATGGCCGAGGGCCTGGAGATTTCTCCGAGCTATATCAACCTGATAGAGCGCAACCAGCGCCCGGTGACCGCGCAGCTGCTGCTCCGGCTGGCGGAGACCTATGACCTTGATTTGCGCGATCTGGCGACCGCCGACGAGGATCGTTTTTTCGCCGAACTGAACGAGATATTTTCCGATCCGCTGTTCCGGCAAATCGACCTGCCAAAACAGGAACTGCGCGATCTCGCTGAATTGTGCCCCGGTGTGACTCATTCCCTGCAACGGCTGTACGCCGCCTATACCGAGGCCCGCCGCGGCGAAACGCTGGTGGCGGCGCAAATGGCCGACCGGGACGAGGGAACCCGATTCGAGGCCAATCCGATCGAACGGGTGCGCGACCTGATCGAGGCCAACCGCAATTACTTCCCTGAACTCGAACAGGCCGCGGAAAGCCTGCGCGACGAACTGGGCGTGCCGTCCGAGGAATTGTTTGCGGCCCTCGCCGCGCGATTGCGCGAAAAGCATTCGATCGTGACCCGCATCATGCCTGTCGACGTGATGCGCGAGACGCTGCGGCGGTTCGACCGCCATCGCCGGCAGCTGCTGGTCTCCGAACTGGTCGACGGCCCCGGCCGGGCCTTCCAGCTCGCGCTGCAGATCGGGCTGGCCGAATGCAGCGCCAGCATCGATACCATCGTCAACCGCGCCGGCCCGCTCGACGACACGCCGCGAAGGCTCTACCGGATTACGCTGGCGAATTATTTCGCCGCCGCCACCATGATGCCCTATCAGGCGTTTCATTCCGCGGCCGAGGCGCTGAACTACGACGTTCACGTGCTGGCGCAGCGCTTCAATGCCGGTTTCGAGCAGGTCTGCCATCGCCTGACCACGCTGCAGCGGCCGAACGCGCGCGGTGTGCCGTTCTTCCTGCTGCGCGTCGACAATGCCGGCAATGTTTCCAAGCGGTTTTCCTCCGGCACGTTTCCGTTCTCGAAGTTCGGCGGCACCTGCCCGCTGTGGAACGTGCATTCGACCTTCGACACGCCGGACCGGCTGCTCAAGCAGGTCATCGAATTGCCAGATGGCACCCGTTACTTCTCGATCGCGCAGATGGTGCGCCGGCCGGTGGCGCCGCACCCGCAGCCGCAGCCGCGCTTTGCGATCGGTTTGGGGTGCGAAATCCGCCATGCCGCAAAACTGGTTTATGCCGCCGGCATGGACCTGGAGAAAACCGAGGGTACGCCGATCGGGGTCAACTGCCGGCTCTGCGAGCGCGAAAACTGCAGCCAGCGCGCCGAGCCGCCGATCACGCGCACGCTGATCCTGGATGAGAACACGCGGCGCGTGTCGTCGTTTGCGTTCAGCAATGCGAGAGAGTTGTGAGTGTTGAAAGTTTCTGAGTGCGTGAAATTTGGGGCTGTCATTCCGGGATGGTGCGCTAGCACCAGACCCGGAATCTCGAGATTCCGGGTTCGATGCTTCGCATCGCCCCGGAATGACGGGGCCCCCAGAGCCACAAATCCTCTGACCTGAGAGATAACCGAATGTTCGTTTCATTCTTCCCCCGCCCGAAGCTGTTCTTTATCTCCGCGATCCTGTGGGCCGCGCTGGCAATGACGCTGTGGTACAGTTTCGCCAGCGAACTCTACGGGTCTCCGGGACCGGGGGTCGTTGGCGTTGCGAACTTCTGGTCGGCGCGCTCGCTGTGGTTCGACCTTTATTTCGCGGTGTTCGTCGGCATCTTCACCGCATTCTGGATGTGGTTCGCGCCGCATCCCTGGACATGGTGGTCGATTCCGGGATCCGCCCTGATCCTGTTTGCTACCTATTTCCAGGTCCTGGTCAGCGTCGCTATCAATGCCTGGTATGGGCCGTTCTACGACATGATCCAGGCAGCGCTTGCGAGAACGAGGGTCGTGACATTTGAAGAATTCTTCGGTCACCTGGCGACTTTCGCCGGCATCGCGCTGGTCGCAGTCATCGTCGGCGTGCTGACCCGCTTCTTCGTCAAGCACTACATCTTCCGCTGGCGGACTGCGATGAACGATTTCTACGTTGCCAACTGGCCGCGGCTGCGCACCATCGAAGGCGCCTCCCAGCGCGTGCAGGAAGACACCATGCGGTTTGCGCAGATCAGCGAAGGCCTCGGTGTCAATTTCATCAGCGCGATACTGACCTTGATCGCCTTCCTGCCCGTGTTGAACAGACTCTCCAGCAATATCTCCGAACTGCCTTTGGTCGGGGCGATTCCCTATCCGCTGGTGACCGCCGCAATCGTGTGGTCGATCTTCGGAACTGGCCTGCTGGCATTGATCGGCATCAAGCTGCCCGGCATTGAGTTCTTCAACCAGCGGGTCGAAGCGGCCTACCGCAAGGAACTCGTGCTCGGCGAAGACAATGCGGAACGCGCCGATCCTCCGACGCTCAAAGAACTGTTCACCAACGTCAGACGGAATTATTTCCGACTCTATCTGAACTACGTATACTTCGATGTCGGCCGCATCGTTTACCTGCAGACCGACCAAGTCTTCCCCTACATCCTGCTCGCGCCTTCGATCATCGCCGGCAAGCTTACGCTGGGTCCGCTGAACCAGATCCTCAGCGCATTCCGCGAGGTGAGAGGCTCGTTCCAATACCTCATCAACTCCTGGAGCACGATCGTCGATCTGATCTCGGTCTATAAGCGTCTGCGCGGCTTCGAGGCGATGATCGCCGGCGCGCCGCTGGCCGCGATCGAGCACGTGAAGGAGCCGGCGGGGATTTGAGGTAGTTTGCGCCAAACGCTCATCGTCGTCCCGGCGAACGCCGGGACCCATACGCCGCGGCAGTTGTTGTTTGTAGAAGGTCGCTAACGCCAGAGCTTTCACCGATGGGCCGCGGCGTATGGGTCCCCCGATGCGCAATTGCGCATCTGAGGTCAAGCCCGGGACGACGTGGATGGGGCATCGCAAACATGCCTTCGCGATCTCGCGGCTTGATGCGCCCGAGCTTTGCTGGAAACTTCTCGCCCTCATGAAATCAGAGGGCGCAGGGAATGCCGGATGCGCGCTGCACCCGCGGTCTCGTGTGCGGATTGTGCTAAGTAGGCTGCACACGAGCATACAGGGCAGCGGAGAGCATCCGACATTCCCTGCGCAATGGCTTTACGACTTATGACGCGCTCTCCCCGGTGAGACGGCCTCTGTTGCCACCGTCGCCCCTCGGAAGCGTTAGCTCCCGAAAGGCTTGACGCCGTTACGGGCGCCAGGACCACACGCTTTCACCGTACGCATCAGCCGCGACCGTCAATCGCAACCTCAGCGTCCACCGCAACCCGCCCCTCGTCGTGACGACGGCCGACGCCCCTCTGAGTGGGACGGGATGAGTGAGAATGTGCCGGTGATTTGGGTCGAAGGAAAGAGAAATATTTTTGATTTTCGGAAATTTTGGACTTGACATAAATTCCGAAAAACAGAACTGATTTGCCCGTCGGGTCGTTTTGTCGCACCTCGCCGTCATTCCGGGGCTCGCGAAGCGAGAGCCCGGAATCCATTGAGCGACAGCGCATGCAGCATGATGGATTCCGGGCTCGCGCTACGCGCGCCCTCAGATGCGCAATTGCGCATCGGGGAATGACGGAAGGAGTCCGTAGCCCGGATGAGCAGCGCGATATCCGGGTCTCGTCTTTCCCGCATATCGCTCATGCGGGCTACTCGCTCGCTTTGCGCCGCTCAGACCGCGCGTCGACGACCTGCAACCATGCTGTAGATGAGCAAGACCACGATCGCGCCGACGACCGCGCCGATCAGGCCGGCGCCCTCGCCGGGGCGATACCAGCCGAGTGCCTGGCCGAGAAACGTCGCAACGAACGCCCCGATGATGCCGAGTATCGTCGTGAGGATGAACCCCGAGGGCTCGTTGTCTCCGGGCATGATGAACTTCGCTATCACGCCGGCCACGAAACCAATAATGATCGTCCAGATAATGCCCATATCAAAATCCTCGGTTTGTGAGCGTCAGCTCGGAAGGCGCCCGTCGGGCGTATATTGATCAACGGCGTTTGGCAGTTCTCGCGACAGCCTTGCCAGCAGTTCTTCCTGCGACAGGCCGGTTTGCTGTTCGAGTGCGGCCAGCACATCCGCGCCGATGGCCTGTTTCAGTTGCGGGGCAGGAAGCTCCTTGTTCGGTCCCTTGCCGACCCAGGACTCGGCAGCATCCCCCTGGCCGTTCTCCTTGAAGCGTTCGAGCAACTCACCCAGCCCGCCGCCCAGCAGTCCGCCGACACCGCCGCCGCCGAGAGCTCCGCCGAGATTACCGAGCAAGCCGCCCAGAGGATTTTGCTGGTTGCCGGCGCCCGGCTGCGCGTTGCCGGTCGCGCCTTTCAGCATCTCGGCGATCTTGTCCCTGTTCTGGTAGCCCGCCAAAGCGAGCAAGCCCAATAGCGCTGTCATCGATGGCATCCCGCGGGACATGGTCGTCTCCTTCGTTGAATCACTGAATCACCGCGCCTGTAACGTGCCAGTTCCTGCCGGGTTCCATGCCAGCCGTCAGATGGCTTCGATTGTCGTCTGAGAGGATTTGTCCTTTCGCACAGCGGCAGCACTCACCGCCCCAAAAGCCCGCCAACGATCATACTGACCGGCCTGTTGGCGCCGAACGAAAGACGCATGACGTCGCGATGCGAGGAACCAAAGACATAACGGGAGATTAGGCCCGCTCCTGAAACTCTGGAGAAAATTATGAAACGCTCACTTCTTTTCGTTTGTATCGGATTGCTGGCGGCCACCGCGGCCTCGGCGCAAAATCCGCCGGCGCAGTCCGGACCAAACAACAACGCGGTCAACAGCGCCGGACAAAACAACTCCAACGCTCCTGTCGCGGGTCGCAACAGTTTCACCGAAGGACAAGCCAAGTCGAAAATCGAGGATGCCGGCTACACCAACGTCACCGAACTCAAGAAGGACGACAATGGTGTGTGGCGCGGCAAGGCCAGCAAGAGCGGGTCCGCTACTCCGGTGAGCGTCGATTTTCAAGGCAACGTCAATACTGCCAAGTAAGGAACAATAGAAAATGACCGTCACAATCTCTCGCCTCTACGACAATCACGCTGACGCTCGGCAAGCCGTCCAGCGCCTTGAAACCGCCGGCGTGCCGCACGCGGACATCAGTCTGGTCGCCAATAATTCCGACGGCTGGTTCAACACCGACAAGAAGGTGGATCGCGACCACGATGGCACCGACGACCGCGCCGAAGGTGCCGGCGCGGGTGCGGGCATCGGTGCCGGCGTCGGCGGCGCAGCCGGCCTGCTGGCCGGACTAGGCTTGCTGGCGATCCCCGGACTGGGGCCCGTTGTTGCGGCCGGTTGGCTGGCCGCAACGGCGGTTGGCGCGGCCGCAGGTGCCGCGACCGGCGGTATCGTCGGCGCGCTCACGCAAGCCGGCGTTTCGGAAGCCGATGCTCACTCCTACGCCGAGGGCATTCGCCGAGGCGGCACGCTGGTGTCAGCACGCGTTGCCGATGCGGATCGTTCCCGCTTTGAGGCGGCATTGAACGAATCTGCCGTCAACCTGCGCGACCGCAGCGCCGCCTGGCAGAAGACCGGGTGGAAGTCGTTCGATCCCGCCAGCAAGCCCTACGGCGCCGAGGAAGTCCGCAAGGAGCGGCAGCTCTACGGCGGCGGACTTCGCTAAGCAAAGCATCAAGGCGGCCCGCCCCGGCGGGCCGCTTCTTTGCCGAGCATCTACACTCAGCGATGAGAGATCAGTCATCGACGCAGTTCGCGGTCGAACATATAGGCCTTTAACGGACATGTTTTTCTTCCCCTGGTATTCCGCCATGATGCTTGCCGTTGAAGCAGGCACCGTTATCGACAGGAGATTGTGGAAGATAGCCCAGGGCGGGGCCGAAGGGGCGGCCGAAAGTCATCTGATGGTCCAAGAGAAGGTCGATGCCTTGTTTCAGGCGGGGTCCGTTCTGTTGGCTGGGGGAAGCTCCGCTGAGGTTATCGACATGTACCGCAAGCATGTGGCTGCCAACGCGCTACGGCTGCAGCCCCTCCTGGCGGCGCAAATCGGCAAACCGGAAGCAACATTCCCTCGTAGGGCGGAGGAACTCTAGTCGTCGTCCGCGGCCCAGGGGACGGTGCCGCTCTTCCACTTGCCTTCGACCTTGTCGGAATCCTCGATCAGTTGATCGATGACACTGATCGGCTTCTTGCCCGGGTTCTTCTGGCAGAATTCGTAGATCAGCGGGAGGATCTTCTTTTCGTTCATCAAATAGAGATCGACATACTGGCTGTCGCCCTCGAGCAACGCGATGTTGGCGGCGCTCATGTAACCCTGCACCCAATAGAATATCAGGGAGTTGGTCACATTGTTAAAGCCCTCTTCCGGCTTCATGTCCTTGGCCAACTTTTCGCAAGACGCGACGCCGATCCCGTTGGTCGCCAATTGTTGTGCGCCGGCGGGCGCGGCGAAGGTGAAGAAGCAAGCGGCAACGGCCGATAGTCCGTAAGAAATGCGATTGATAGCGCTCATGGAAGCTCCCGTTTGTGCGCGCAATGGCTGCAAGTATGCCTTGCAGACTGCCCCATCGGCGGATTCGAGTCGACTCCCCGGCCTAAGGTAAGCGATTCTGCCCCAACGACGGCGCGGCCGCTCTGCCCATCTCAACGCGCGCACCATGCCTCGGATATTCCAGCTGCATCGCGACAAAGTCGGCGGTCGGCATGCCGTAGCGCGCCTCGATTGCGGCAAGCGTCTGGTCCAGCGCCTTCGCCGGCGGCGAAACGCCGATATCAGGCAGCCGCCGCTCCGCCGGCCAGGTGGCGGCGACCTCATCGGGCACAATGCTAATGCCGTTGCGGGTCGCTAGCGCGCCGGCGCTAGCGGCAAAAATCACTGCGCGTGAGCGGTAGGTGCGCGACCAGGCGTCCGCGACGAGGGCCAGCGACACTTCGTCAACACCGGGCGAAAGCTCGATGCCGAGATGCTCGCGATTCCAGAAGGCCATGACGTTGCGCATCGCCGTCAGCGCGAACGGGCGCGTGAACTGAAAGGCGTTGCTGTCGTGACGCGCGTCCCAGTCGGCAAGGCCGATGTCGCGGCCGACGGCTTCGGCCTTGGCGCGGCCGGCGATGGCCTCGATCAGGGTCAGCGACATCGGCATCGACGCTGAGATCCCGGTCGTCGTCGCAACGGCGCCGTCGACCACCAGCCGCCGGTTCGCGACATAGCGGATCGACGGATGCTTGCCCTGCAACTCCTGCAGCGAATACCAGTGCGTCGTCGCCCGTTTGCCGTGGAGCAATCCGGCGTCGCCGACGACTTTTGCCCCGGCACAGACGCCGATAACGATCGCTCCCTTGGCCGCCTGGCTCCGGATCCATTGCAGCGCGGACGGATCGTCGTCACGGCTCATGGCGGGGACGATGACATAGTCGGCTCCATCAGGATGCTGCGCGTCGAAATCAGCGATGGTCGCCTGCGGCTCCACCTTCAGCACCGGGAATAGCGACATCGGCCCCGGATTGGTTGCCAGCGTCACCACATCGGCCACATCGGCGCGCCGCAAAATGCCATAGGGCATCAGATAGTCCGTGGTCTCGGTGGCATCATTGATGCCGATGATCGCGATCAGCGGACGCTGGCGCTTCGGCGGCTTCAGCGCGGCAATCGTGGCCTCAGCCTCCTCTTTCGCGATCTGCGGCGCAGCCGCAAACGAGGCCGCCGGAGGCAGCGTGAAAATCCAGCCCGCAAAGATGATTGCGAACAGTGCCGGGGCGCCCAGGCCGATCCATTTTACAAGTCGCCAGTTCATGGTTGCTTGGCTCTGACATCCATTGCGATTTGGCGCGCAAGCTACTGCGCGCATGACCGAGCCGAAATGGCGTAAATCGCGCAAAAACGGACATGCGCTGGAAGGCGATCATCGTTCACGATTTCATGAACCAGTGCCCTTCGCGCGCCAGGTCATCATCTTGCCAACGTTCTGGCCTGAACAGGGCTTCGGTTGGTTGAACGGCGCAGGAGCCCGCGCGCCGCGCACCCAGTATGGTCGACCAAGCCAGAGGTCAGCGTTGTCGGAATATCCATTCATTCTCGTCGTCGAAGACGAGTACCAGTTGCAGGGCGTCGTCGAAGCCGCGCTGATCGACGGCGGTTTTGCAACCGACATTCTGTCGTCGGGCGAAGAGGCGCTGACCCTGGTCAGGGGCCGGGTCAAGAGCTACCGGGCGCTCGTCACCGATGTCAGCCTGAAGGGCACGATGAGCGGCTGGGACGTGGCGCGACAGGTCAGGGAGGTCGACCCGCATTGTCCGGTCATCTACATGACGGGCTTGGCCGCGGATGAATGGTCATCGCGGGGCGTGCCCAACAGCGTGCTGTTGCAAAAGCCGTTCGCGCCGGCGCAACTCGTGACGGCGGTTTCCCAGCTGCTGAATGCCGGCCCGGCAACCGCGTAAGCAACGGCCGAACGCAGCCTCACCTCACGTCGCCCGATGGGCCCGACGTCAATCACTTCCCTATTCCCGCCTGCGCTGTTACGTTCGGCCCCACAAAAACACGGCAAACGTCGCCGGCCGCTCGGCGCAACTTCGGGGAGAAAGACAACATGTTTTCGCACGTCATGATCGGGACCAACGATCTGGAAAAGGCCAAGGTGTTTTATGACGCCTTGCTGGGCACGCTCGACATTCCGCCCGGGCGGGTCGACCGCCACCGCATCTTCTACCGCAGCAAAACCGGCACCTTCTCGGTATCGAAGCCGATCGACGGCAAGGAAGCATGCCACGCCAATGGCGGCACCATCGGCTTCACCGCCAATTCCCCCGAACAGGCCGACGCGTTTCATGCGGCAGGCCTCGCCCATGGCGGCAAGACCTGCGAGGATCCGCCCGGCATCCGCGAAGGCAGCGGGGTGAAACTCTACATCGCCTATCTGCGCGACCCTGACGGCAACAAGCTCTGCGCGCTGCACCGCGTGGCGTGAGGCGAATGTAGAGAGGCGAATGTAGCCCGCATGAGCGGAGCGATATGCGGGTAGATCCAAGATCCCGGATATGTCGCTTGCCTCATCCGGGCTACGATTGCCACTCGGCCGCGTTGCCATGACCGCGGCGCGTCGAATCTTCGCAGGAACAATTCGTGATTCCGCCGGTTGCTCGTTCTCAAACAATGGAGGAGCAACCATGGTTACGGAAGCAAGAGAGACCGGTTCCCTGATCGGCAGCGACAAGGTGGAAGGAACCGCCGTGTACGGCGCCGACGACACCAAGATCGGGTCGATCGAACGCGTGATGATCGACAAGACGAGCGGCAAGGTCTCGTATGCCGTGTTGAGCTTTGGCGGCTTTCTCGGGATCGGTGACGACCATTATCCACTGCCCTGGCAGTCGCTGAAATACGACACCAATCTCGGCGGCTATCGCACCGGCATTACCGAGACGCAGCTGCAAGGCGCGCCGAGATACGGCAATGACAACGCCTGGAACTGGTCCGACCCTGCGCGCGTACGCACGGTCAACGACTATTACGGCATCGCGATGTAGCCACGGCGGCCGCGCAAGAACTGCAAAGGCCCGCTCTCAGGCGGGCCTTTTCGTTTGGCGAGACGAAATTTCGGGGCGATTAATCATAAGCTTAAGGGATTGGCCTGGAATCGCATTGCCGAAAGCTAAATGGCCACTGGATGGGAGGACGATCTCTTAAGGAAGCTCCGGTACAGTTGCCCGGTAATCGACCTTCCAAACAAGACGGGTAACGGCGGCCCGCGGCCCAGGGACCTGACGATGGACGATTCGGTTCAAATCCGCTGCCACCGCTGCAAATCGTGTTTTCGCGAAAAGGCGCGACGGCTGCAGAGCGGCTACTCCCGGCAGTGCATCAGCTGCGAAACGATGCTGTTCTTTGACGACGGGTCCGCCGACAAGAACATCCAGCGGACGCTGCGGGATGCGAGAAGAATTCGCAAGGAGCTTCGCGAAGCCGAAGCCGAAAAGTTCGCCACCTCGGCGCTGGTGTCCTCAAGCCGTGAGTCCTCAAACGCAAGGTCCACGACTTCGGGTCGCGAAGATTAGGCCGGCCCTGTAAATTGAGCTAGCATTGGCGTTCCCGGGGGGCACGCCCATGACAATTCACCGTCAAATTCAACGCCGACAATTCCTGCAGCTCACGGCCGCCGGCCTCGCCGCGCCGGCGTTTCCACATTCCGCCGTGGCGGAGGATTACCCGTCCCGGCCGGTGCGCATCGTTGCCGGTTTTGCCGCCGGCGGCGGCGTCGACATCACGGCGCGGCTGATCGGCCAGTGGCTCAACGAGCGGCTCTGGCAATCCTTCGTGGTCGAAAACCGCACCGGCGCCGGCGGCAATATCGGCACCGAGGCCGTGGTCGGCGCCGCGCCCGACGGCTACACGCTGCTGCTCGCCACCGTGCCGAACGCGGTCAACGCCGCGCTCTACAATAATCTGAAGTTCAATTTCATCCGCGACATCGCCCCGGTCGCCGGCATCATCCGCGTGCCGATGATCATCCTGTTGCATCCAACGATGCCGGTCAAAACCGTCCCTGAATTGATCGCCTATGCCAAGGCCAATCCGGGCAAGGTCAACATGGCCTCCGCGGGCAATGGCAGCGCGCCGCATATGGCGGGCGAGCTTTTCAAGATGATGACCGGCGTCAACATGGTGCACGTGCCCTATCGCGGCCAGGGCCCGGCGCTGACCGATCTCCTGGGCGGCGAGGTGCAGGTGCTGTTCGCAACGGCGCCGGGCACGACGGATTACATCGCGAGCGGCAGACTGCGCGCGCTGGCGGTGACCACGGCGGCGCGGGCGGAAGTGGCGCCGGAGCTGCCGCCGGTCGGCGATTTCGTGCCGGGCTACGAGACCAGCCAATGGTATGGCATGTGCGCGCCCGCCAGGACGCCGGCTGACATCATCGGCAAGCTCAACAGGGAAATCAACGCGGCCATCGCCGACGCCCGCATGAAAGCCCGCCTCGCCGCGATCGGCGGCGAACCGCTGCCGGGCACGCCGGCCGATTTCGGCAAGTTGATCGCGGAAGAGACCGAGAAATGGGCCAAGGTGGTACAGGCCGGCGGGTTGAAGCCGGATTGAGAACAGTCCGTAGGGTGGGTAGAGCGAAGCGAAACCCACCGCCGACGTGACCACGAAGATGGTGGGTTACGGCTTCGCCTAACCCACCCTACGAAGCAACAGAAACACTACCTTCCCTTATAAACCGCGCGGCGCTTTTCCTTGACCGCGGCGGCGGCCTCGACGGCGTCTTCGCTTTCCTTGACTTCATGAAGCTGGCGCTGGGCGCGGCCGGATTGTTCGGAGGGTCCGTGCGGCAGGACGCCCTCGGTGACGAAGCGCTTCAGGGTTTTCAGCACCAGCGGCGAGAACTCGGTCATCTCGCGCGCCATCTTCAGCGCGACCTCGACCTGCTGCCCGACCGGCACCACCTCGTTGACGAGGCCGATATTCCAGGCGCGCTGCACCTCGACGATCCGGCACAGCAGCATCATCTCCATCGCGATCTTGTGCGGGATGCGCGCCGCCAATCCCGCGATCATGCCGCCGGTAAATCCCATCCGCGCTTCGGGGTAGGAGAATTTGGCGTTCTCGGCCGCGACCGTGAGATCACACATCATCGACAGCACCAGCGCGCCGCCGACGCACCAGCCGCCCACCGCCGATATGATCGGCTTTGTCGTCTCAAACCCGACGGTCGGAATGCAGCGCCACAGTTCGGGAAAATTGCCGGTGTCGGCGCCGCCGGAAAACGCCTCATTGCCGGCGCCGGTCAATACCGCGGCCTTCTGCGTCGGCGAGCGCTCGAATTCCTGAAAGGCTTTCTGCAGCAACAACGCCGTCTCGGCGCAGATGGCGTTGCGGCGCTCCGGCCGGTTGATCGTGACCAGCGTGGTGCCGTCGGCATTGTTCTCGACCAGAACTTTTTGCATGGTTGTTTTCCTCCCCGGATGCAGGAAGCGTAGCATCGGGCGGGCGCCAGTGCGACCCGCCCGGAATGCGCGCCGGTGCCCGCTCAGCGCATGCGCCAGCTCTTGTCGATGTAGCGCTGGCGGTCGAGTTCAGTGAGCTGCAACGCGGCGCGATAGCTGTCGTCATCGGTTTTGACGAAATAGGTTTTGACCTGGATCGGCACCTGCTCCTCGTCGGGGCCGCCAGTGAAGGCCTCGCGCAGCGGCCGTCCATCAAAGCGGCTGAGGTCGACCTCGCTGTCGAGATTCATCAGTGCCAGCAAGGTCGGCGCAAGGTCGACATTGCTCGAGGGCGTGCGCACGGTCACGCCACGCTTGAAATCGGCGCCCCAGGCCAGGAACGTGTTGCGGACGGTCCATGGGCTCATGCTGCCGTGGTTGCCGGCGGTGCCGGTGAGCGGCCCCGTGGTGGCCGCCTCGGTGTAGTCGGATCCGCTCACGCCCGAGGGGCTCTTGGCCGAACTCCAGGGAAAGGTGAACACGATGTCGGGACCGCGTTCGCTGTTGGCGAGATGAACCAGTTCGAGCGCGAAGGTGCCGGGCATCTGCCCCTCCACCGGCACGCCCGAGCCGCCGGGTTTACCCGCGGTGAAAAGCACGCCGACCCATTGCTGCCGCTGCAGGAAGGAAACAATGGCGCCGATCCGCTCCGGATTTCGATCGCGGACATGCAGCGACATGGTCTGTCCGCTGCTGGCCAGGACGACGTCATCGCTGTCAGGACCGAGCTTGAGCCCGGCCTTGATCAGTTCATCAGCGACATTGACGCCGAAGATGCCGTGACCAAAGCCATGGTCGGAAACGACGATGATATTGGTCTTGTCGATCAGCCCGAGTTCGCGCAACCGGTCGAGCACGAGGCCGACCTCGCGGTCGTCGTGACGGATGGCGGCGCGGGCCTCCGTGGAGCCTGCGCCGGCCGCGTGCTGGACGTGGTCCGGCTCGGTGAGCCAGTTGACGATCACGTCGGGCTTGAGCTCGGGCAGCACGTAGTCGCGCAGCACCTGCCCGGTCCAGCTGACCTGATCGAGATACGGATCCTTGGCACCGCCCTTTTTCGGCGCGGCCGGAAAGCGGCGCAGGATTGCCTCGTTCGCATTGTCGGGGAATGCCACCCGCACGCCCGGCTCCCAATCGGCATTCACGAGCACGCCGACGCCCTTTGGCGCGCGCGGGTTGACCAAAAGCGCGCTCCCGGTCGAGCCCGAACTGACGACGGCAAGGGTCTTGCCGCGCTCGGCGAGAATTTCACCCAAGGTCTTGGTCAGCACCATGCGCTCACCGGTGACGGCATCGAGGTGGAGCAGGTTCTTGTGATTATCATTGTTGAATGCCCGGTTCGGATCGACCTGCCGGACATAGAGTCTATTGCCGAAAATGCCGTTGCGGTCGGGATAGACGCCGGTCCCGATCGCCGCCGCGTTGGCACGGGTCACGGTCGGAAATACCGCGTGACCGTTTGGAAAATTCACGCCCTCCTCGCGCAGCCGCCAAAGATTGGGTGTTTCCTGCTCGGTAATGGAATCGGGCCGCAAGCCGTCGAGCACAAGCACGAGATTCAGGGTCGCTTTGCCGGCCGCTGCCGGGCTGGCCGCGGTTGCCGCAATGGCGGCGGCAATTGCAACCACGAAGGAAGGCTTCATCATCGATTGTCCCCGCTGAGCGCATTTTTCAGGATTTGGTGCTGCGCGTGGATTAGACAAAAGCTGTTGCAATTCGATGACTTGCAGGCCGAATGGCAAGAACCGTTTGGCACCATCAAACCGTGGCGCCTTAGCTCGGATATTTCGCCTCAACGAGCTGCGGAATGGTTCGTATCAGCCCGCCAAGCTCGCCTGACGTCAGCAACAGGACAACATCATCCGGCCGCAACATGTCGTCCAATCTCGCCAATGCCTCGTCCGGGTCGCTTATCGCCTCGGCATCGTAGTTCGCCGCCCTGACGCGGGCGACGATTTCATCCTGGGTCAATTGGGCATGGGTGCCGGCGCCCTGCGAAGCCGGCTGATAGATGAAAATCCTGGACGCTCCGGCAAATGCGTCGTCATAGGCTGATATCGCCGCCCGGTTTCGCCAGGTGAACGTATGCGGCTCGAACACGATGATCAGCCGACGATCGGGGAAATGGAGTTTTGTGGCGAGAATAGCGCTTCTGGCCTTTTCGTAGGACGATCCAAAACCTTCGTAGACCGGCACCTTCGATGCGGGCGAGAGCAATTCCATGCGGCGCTTGACGCCCAGGAACGTGCTTATGCCGGCCTTCAGCTCCTCGGGCGACAGCAGCTTCTTCTCCAGCAGCGTCGCGCTGACGCCGACGATATTTTCGATGTTGTGATCGCCGAGCATCCGGGTCGAGAGCCGAATGATCCTTTCGCTGCCGCGCATCAGGTCGAAACCGGTTTCCGCGCCACGCTCGATGTTGGCGGCATGCCAATGCGCCTTGTCGTCCAAGGCATAAAAAACCGTGGGACAGGCGAGGCTTCCGGCCAGGGCGCGCGCGTGAGGCTCGCTGCTGCAGACCACCAGAAGTCCGTCTGAAGGCAGCGAGCCAAGCAGGCTTTGATACGGGGCCAGATAATCCGCGTGCGTCGGAAAGACGTTGATGTGGTCGTGGGTCGCCGAGGTGAGCAGGACGTTTTTAGCGTTGTAGCGAAGGAATTTCGATCTGTTGTCCCAGTTCGAGGCCGGGTATTCGTCGCCTTCGAGAACGAACGTCGGGCCCTGCCCGCGGTGCGCGTGGCGCTCGAACCCATTGGTGATCTCACCGATAAAATAGCTCGGGTCCCTGTTCGAGACCTTCAGGCACCACGCCAGCAGCGCAGAGCAGGTTGATTTGCCGTAGCTTCCTGCGGCTACGATCGTCTCGGAATTGACGGTCATGTCGTGCAGCAAATCCGCAAACGATCGCACCAGCTTTCCGCTGTCCATCGCCGCGCGAACTTCTTCATTGCTGTCAGGCTGGAGCTTTGCGTTCTTGCCGATCACGATGACATCGGCATCGTCAGGAATGTTCTCTTTCCGGTATCCCGCGGCAAACGGGATCTTCTCGTTCCTGAGATAGTCGCTGACCGGCGGGTAAAAGCCTTCGTCGGAGCCGCTGATCTGTACGCCCATCTGCCGGAGCAGCAGCGCGGTTGCGCTCATGCCCTTTCCGGCAATGCCAATGAAATGCGCTTTCGAAAAATTCATCTGTCCCCCTGATTCGGCGATATTAGAGCGTTTTCCAGCGAAGTGGATACCGGTTCGCTCCAAGAAAAAGCGTCAAATCAAGAATCTGGAGCCCTGTTCCGATTCAATGGGAAGGGGGCTCCGCTTGCCGAGGGTGATGAAACCGGCGCAGCGCTGACCGTGACGCGTATTCGCGCGGCCTGGCAGCTCAATCTTCCCGGGGCTGCCACGCAAAAAAAGGGCCCCCGCATATCACGAGGGCCCCGTCCGCCTATTCCTCTGTTGTCTGCAATTCCTCTGTCTCGACCTTATCCGACGAAGACCTGATCCGCTCCAGCAGTTGCAGGAATTCAGCGGTTTCGTCCGCGATCGACTTCGGCTGGGGCTTGGGTGGGAACGGGATCACTTCAGACATGGGCAAAACCTCCCTGGGTGCAATTCCCTGCGGCATGTCCTTCTCATGCGCAATTGGCGCGTTTCTGCGGCGCGCAATTCCGCGCGCGCCCGGAAGCCGCCTTAAATAATTCCAATTCTGCTCGGGCGATCAGCCCCTGGATAATCCACGCACAACGCGATTGCGGACCGGGTGCCTGGCATCGAAGCCATCAGGCAATTTTCCTGCTCGGCTTCGATCGGGTTCAGGCGACTGTTCTTCGCGCGGGATCAGCGTGGCCTCGAACGGCAGGCCTGGCGCCTGCTTGGCGGTTCCCGAGCACGACGCCAGCCTGCCCTTGAATCTTCCCGCAAGTTCTACGTCAACCACGTCGAGGCCGAACAGCGTGGGCGGACCAGCGGCATGCCGCGTGGTCGTCAACGCCGCGGTGAAATGGTCGTTATCGACCTGGTAGGAGCCGCTATAGGTGAAGAAGCTGTCGCCGCCCGATATAATGCCATTTGCAAGGTGCACGATGCCGGTGCCTTCGCCGCGCGACGTCTTGAACCAAACCGCATATTGGCCGTCTCTGCGCATGAAGAAACTCTCGCATGAGGAGAACTAACAATCGGCACCAACTAAGGGTTGGCGCGTCGAACCGCTACAAAGGCGTCGAGCGGTAGTTAATGATCCAGAAAACGCGAAGAGAAAATTGTAATCGCCCCAACACGTGAGCTGATTTGCAAACTGAATGCGCATGCCGATGCGCGCGCGAACGGCGGTCGCGGTCCGACGCATGGCTTTTCGCGCGCTTCAAATGTTCACGTGAGTTTCAGTTAACAGAAGCTTTCGCAAGTGCCGCGGCATCCTTTCCTGGACAAGACAACCGTCACGCGTGACGACATCACCGCAGGATTTACCGCCTGCCATAGCGCTGTAGCGCGCAGTACATAACGGACCCAACCTGAGAGGTTAACAAGTTTAGGTTGTGAAATTAAGGAGTGCGTAAACTTTCCTCAGTATTTTCCCCTATATCGAACTGTCAGGGTCCCGGAAAGAACCCATGGCTGCGGCGGTTCAATAACAACAACCGTCGCGGCTGCGCCGCGCAAGGGGGCTCTGTTGGCACTGCCGTTTCCATACAATCCAGCATTGGATGGATTGCGGGCGGTCGCAGTGCTCCTGGTCATCGCAGACCATTGCGACGTTACTGTACTCGACCAGGGTTATTTTGGCGTCGATCTGTTTTTCGTTCTGAGCGGCTTTCTGATTACGCGGCTTCTCGTGGACGAAATCGACGCGACGGGACGGATCGACCTGCGGAGATTCTATCTGCGCCGGTTGCTCCGTCTCACCCCGCCCCTGCTTCTGTTGCTGGCGGCGTATCTGCTGATTGCCCCCCTGCTCTGGCCGCAGCTCGACCTCATGTCGCATGTGCGCGACGCCGCGCTGGTGGCATTTTATCTGTCCGACTATTCGCAGGCCTTCTGGCATAATCCGAAAGTGCTGATTCACACATGGTCGCTCTCGGTCGAGGAGCACTTTTATCTGATCTGGCCGTTCGCAGTTCTGCTGCTGGCGCGCATCGGGCCTCGCGGGCGTGTGGTCGTTCTCTTCGGCCTCTACGTGCTCGCCAGCGCATGGCGCATCTACATATATAAAACCCTGGGATGGGACGCGACGTATTATCGCTTTGATACGCGGATCGACGGCCTGGTTTGTGGCGCGCTGCTGGCGACAGCCCTCCGGCACAAGGACCTGATCTCGGAAAGAGCAGCCAATATCGCGGGCGTCGTCGCGTGGGCAGCACTCACCGTCTGCCTCTCGATCGGCTTTTGGCGCGCGCCCTGGTCGTTGGTGATCATGACCAATGTTGCCCATATCGCCGCGTTTGGTTTGCTGATCTCGGCCTCGAAAAAAGAATCGAGGGTCAGTCTGGTGTTGTCCGCACCGCCGCTGGTTGGCATCGGCGTCATCTCTTACGGCATGTATCTGTGGCACTATCCGGCAGCCATCTACTTCAGAGAATTGTTTCCCTGGTACCTGACTGGCCCGATCGTCCTCGGTTTTTCGATCGCCATGGCTACGGTCAGCTACCTGGCTGTTGAACGGCCACTGCAACGCTATCGCCGCAGTCTCGGAGGACATCAGCGCAACGCCGCGACCAAGCCCGCATCAGTGGGCGGCGCGCAAGTGCCACAGACCGCAATTGGCGCCACGACGACGTAGCGAGCAGGTCGTCGCGCGCGACGACATTACCGCTGCCGGGACCGACCGTCGCAAGTAGCCCGCATGAGCGCAGCGACATGCGGGGGTTAGAGAAGACCCGGATGTCGCTTTCGCTCATCCGGGCTACGCTGGCTACCGCACCTGCACGTCGACGACGCCGAACCCATCGAGGACAAAACGATAGCTGGCATCGCTATCCGGAAACACGGTCTTCATGACGCTGCCGGTCATCACCACCTGGCCGGCTTTCAGTCCCGCCCCCCGCGAATTGAGCTGCGTGGCAAGCCAGGCGACGGAGTTGAAGGGATGACCGAGGATGTCGCGGCCATGGCCCTCGCCGATGTCAACGTCATCCCTTGTGGCACGTCCCATCACCGGCTCCAGGTCGGGCCATTTCGCCGCGAATTCCGACAGGACGATGCCGCCGTTCCAGGAATTATCCGATACCAGCGAAAGCACATCGAGATTGCCGTAATCGGCGTTGCGGTCATCCACCAGTTCGATGGCCGCGCTGACGCCGCCGACATGCGGCGCGATCATTTCGGCGGTCACCGGCGCAGCCGTGAGCGGCACGTCGGATTTGATGCGAACCGCGATCTCGAATTCGAGGCCGAGCCGCCCGAAATCCGCGCGGCGCACGGTGGCGCCGGATTGATGCACGCGGCTTGCGAGCACCACACCGGCGATCGGATGGTCGATCCCGCAGAACTTCTGCATCGTTGCGGACGTTAGCCCGACCTTATAACCGACGGCCTCGCCGTGTTCACCGCGGAGCAGCGCGACATACCGATCCTGGATGTCATAGGCGTCCGAGATCGTGGCGGGCTTGTCCGGCGAAGCAAGCGAGGTGAACTGCAAATTGGCCTTGTGTGCCGCAAGTAGCGATTGCGCCGCGCGCCGGGCCGCAACGTCTTCCATGGCTGGTCTCCCTTTTTTGTTTTTTGCGTAGCCCGCATGAGCGGAGCGATATGCGGGAAACAGAGAAGACCCGGATGTCGCTTCCGCTCATCCGGGCTACGCATGTTAGCGTTTGCCTGACGTCGACGGTACCGCCTTGAATGCACCGTTCGCCAGTTCAAAGTAATGCGGACCTGCCGGGCCTTGTTCGTTGAGCTGCCCGTTCAGGGCTATGAGGCGGCTCTGCAACTGGAAATCGACCGGTTCGAAATTCTGGGGCACGTCTATTGCCCAACAGCAAACCGACCCTGGCAGAAAAATCACCTTTCCGGACTTCAGGTCCACCGCGGCGCCGAGCACGCAGCCGGTGCCGCAGCCCCATGTGGTGAGAACGTAGTGGCCGGCGAAATTGGCCGGCTGGCTCGCGGCTTCCCGAAGCCGCGTCCGATATTCCCGGTTCTCCGGTGGTTTCAAATCGACCTTTGCCGCGCGGCCTCGGAACGGCTCGCCCGCCGGGTAATCCCGGGATTGTGGAATTGGTGCGGTGGACTGGGCGTCCGCACCGTTCGATACCGAAAGCGCGAGCAACAGGATGACGAATGCAAGCGCGCGGCGGCGGGTTTCGAAGGTTGAGGCGGCCTGTCCAGTCATGATTGGTGTATATGGCGGGCTAAGAAGTAGGGTGGGTTAGCGAAGCGTAACCCACCATCTTTCTTTCGTCGGGACAAGTGGTGGGTATCGCTGCGCTCCACCCACCCTACGCAATCAATTATTCACTCCGCCGCCTGCCGTGTCTCCGGCGCGTCGATCACTTCCAGCACCTTCGGCGGCGACATCGGCAAGGCGTAGAAGCGTTTGCCGAGCGCGTTGTAGATCGCATTCGCCACCGCGGCCATCACGGGGACCAGCGGCACTTCGCCGACGCCCTTGACGCCTTGCGGGTGTTTCGGGTTCGGCACCTCGACCATGATGCAGTCGATCATCGGCAGGTCCGAACACACCGGCATGCGATAGTCGAGGAAGCCGGGATTATCGACCTTGCCCTCCTTCGTATAGATGTATTCCTCATTCAGCGCCCAGCCGATGCCTTGCGCGACGCCGCCCTGCAGCTGGCCCTCGACATAGCCGGGGTGGATGGCGCGGCCGACATCCTGCACGGCGGTGTAGCGGATCACGCGCGCGATGCCGAGATCGACGTCGACCTCGACGTCGCAGATGTGCGTGCCAAAGCCGCCGTCCGCGCCTTGCGTGTTGAGCTGCACGCCGGCGCCGATCGGGCCGCCCATCGCGGGCGCCTTCTCCGCGAGATCCTTCAGGGTCAGCGGCGGGAATTGGCCGGCATTCGGGCTCACCGGATGCGCCGCGCCGTCTTCCCACTTCACGGCTTCAGGATCGATTTCCCAGATCTTGGCCGCGCGCTCGCGCAGGGTGTGGATGATCTTTTCGGCCGACTGCGTCACCACGATCGAGGAGGCGAACAGCACGCGGCTGCCGCCGGTGAGGTTCGAGAAGCCGATGGTGGCCGTGTCGCCGATCAGGACCGAGACGCGGCGATAGTCGATGCCGAGCAACTCGGCGCAGATGTTGGCAATGCCGGCGCGTGAGCCACCGATATCGGGATGGCCCGTGGTGACGACGACGTTGCCGTCCTCGGTGATGTTGACCTGCGCGGAGGATTCGCCGCCGGCGTTGAACCAGAAGCCGGATGCGACGCCGCGTCCTTGAAGTTTTCCCAGCGGCGCCTTGTAGTGATCCGACGCCTTTGCCGCTTCCACCGTCTCGATGTAGCCGATGCGCGGGAAGGTCGGGCCGTGCGCGGCTTTGGTTCCTTCCTTGGCGGCATTCTTCAGGCGGAAGTCGAGCGGGTCCATCTTCAGCGCCTCGGCGACTTCGTCGAGCACGCATTCCACCGCGTAAGCGCCGATCGGCGCGCCCGGCGCGCGATAGGCCGCCACTTTCGAGCGGTTGGAGCAGACGTCATAGCCTTCCGACAGCAGGTTCGGGATGTCGTAGGGCGTAAAACTGCAGCCGGCCGCGCCGCGGATCGGCGAGCCCGGGAGGGCGCCTGCCTGCAGATAAAAGGTGCCGTGCGCGGCGACGATCTTGCCGTCCTTGGTGGCGCCGATCTTCACCGTGCTCTTCGAGCCAGACGTGGGCCCGGTCGCGCGCATCACTTCCTCGCGCGTCATCACCATCTTCACCGGGCGGCCGGACTTTTTCGCGAGCAGCGTCGCCAGCGGTTCGAGATAGACGATGGTCTTGCCACCAAAACCGCCGCCGATCTCGGCGGGGATGGCGCGGATGTCGCTCTGCGGGATGCCGGTGAGATGGGCCGTCATCGCGCGGACCATGAACTGGCCCTGGCTGGAGCTCCAGATCGTGGTCTTGCCATCGGGCGCGACGCTGATCAGACACGCATGCGGCTCGATATAGCCCTGATGCACCGGGCGCGTCGTGAAGCTGCGCTCGATGACGATGTCGGCCTTCTTGAAGCCTTCGGCGAGATCGCCCTTCTTGTGCTCGATCCGGCCGGCGATGTTGGAGGGCTTGCCCTCGAACTTGTTGAACTCGTGCAGGATCGGCGCGTCGGATTTGATCGCGTCCTCGATCTCGATCACGAAAGGCAGCACTTCGTAGTCGACCTCGATCAGCTTGCAGGCTTCGGCTGCAATCGCTTCTGATGTAGCGGCAACGGCTGCAATGGGGTGCCCGGGAAACAGCGCCTTTTCGCGCGCCATCACGTTGCGGCACATCCAGCGCATGTCCTGGATGCCGAGCATGACGGCGCCCTTCTCGATCGGGAAATCGACGATGTCGCGCGCGGTGACGACGGCCTTGACGCCGGGCAGCGCTTCCGCCTTCGCGGTGTTGATCGACTTGATGCGCGCATGCGCGTGCGGGCTGCGCAACACCTTGCCCCAGATCATGCCGGGCATGTTGGTGTCGGCGGCGAACTGCGCGCGGCCGGTCACCTTGTCCATACCGTCTGGACGAATGGTGCGCTGGCCGATCCACTTGTTGTTGGTAACGACGGTCATGGTGCTGGCTCCGGCTTTTATTGGGCGCGCATTTCGGCCGCGGTGTCCATGACAGCGCGAACGATCTTGTCATAACCGGTGCACCGGCAGAGATTGCCGGCGAGCCAGAAGCGAACCTCTTCCTCGCTCGGCTTCGGATTCCGCTTCAGCAGCGCGTCCGATGCCACCAGCATGCCCGAGGTGCAGATGCCGCACTGAAGCGCGGCCATTTCCAGAAACTTCTGCTGCAGCGGATGCAGCTTTTCGCCCTGGGCCATGCCTTCGATGGTGCGGAGCTCGTGGCCTTCGGATTCGACCGCGAGCATCAGGCAGGAACAGATGAGGTTGTCATCGACCGTGATGCTGCAGGCGCCGCAGTCGCCGGAGGCGCAGCCTTCCTTGGAGCCGGTGAGCCCGAGCGGCCCGCGCAGCGCATCGAGCATGGTGTCGTTGGGCTCGCAGAGAAACTCTGACGGTTCGCCGTTGATGGTGGTTGAGACGTGGACCTTGGCCATGAAGCTTAATTCCCTTTGGCGCGTTGGGCGGCAATCGCGGTGGTGCGCTTGAGCAGCACACCGGCCACTTTGGTGCGGTAAGCGATCGTGCCGCGCTTGTCGTCGATCGGACGGCAGGCGGCGGAACAGGCGGCGGCGGCCGCATTAAGCGCGGCTTCGTCGAGCTTGCTGCCGATCAGAGCTTTGGCGGCCGCTTCAACCAGCAGCACGGTCGGCGCGACAGCGCCGAGGCCGACGCGGACGGCGGTGCAGACGCCGTCCTTCAGCGTCAGGCTGACGCCAAGGCCGACCACGGCGATGTCCATTTCAGTGCGCGGGATCATGCGCAGATACGCGTCGCTCGAGCCTTTCGGCCGCGGCGGCAGCGTGAAGCTGACGAGGATTTCGCCGGGTTTGAAATTGGTGCGGCCGGGACCCGCCGGCACCTGTTCCACCGGCAACTCACGGCGGCCATCCGGCCCTTGCACCGTGACGATCGCACCGGCAGCGACCATGGCGGGCACGCTGTCGCCGGCCGGCGAGCCGTTGCAGAGATTGCCGCCGGCGGACGCCCGCCCCTGGACTTGTTTGGAGCCGATCAGGTTGACGGCCTCCAGCACGCCGGGCCAGACCTTGCCGAAACTGACATGATCATGCAGCGCCATGCCGGAAACGGCGGCGCCGACGCGAAACCCGCCATCGGCGGTTTGCTCGATTTTCGTCATCTCGGCGATTTTCTTGATGTCGACGATCAGGCCCGGTTTCACGACGCCGGCGCGCATCTGCACCAGAAGATCGGTACCGCCCGCCAGGATGCGCCCTGCACTTCCGGCCGCGGCGAACGCCTTGATCGCTTCATCAAGCGAATTGGGCGCCAAATATCGGAGTTCCGTCATGGTTGTCCGTCATCTCCCATTTTCTGCCCGCCCCATTTGGACGTCGGCCTATGTGGCCGGCAGTTGCGGTAGCCTACACGGGCGATGCGGGTTGGAACAGCCTCCGGGCTGCGGTTCTGGCGGCAGGCTCCTATGCAGGAAGCGGGCTTGTTCTCACATCGTCGGAAGCACGGATATCCTTGACGCCAGCGCCCGCCACGTGGCCTCGTCTACCCGTCCATCTGTCCTTACCCTCCCCTGGAGGGTGAACACCGCCTCTCGCCGTTTGCCCCATCGGAAACTGCATGCGAAATTTTTCGACGACCCATCTCCTTCCTGGCGCAGTGCTGCTGGCGATCCTCTCCGGACCGCAGCAGGCCTTGTCCCAACCAGCCCCGGCTCCCGCGCGCCCAGCGCCCGCCAGGCCCGCGGCTGCGCCTCAGCCCAGGCCGGCGGTTGCGCCTCAGCCCAGGCCCGCTGCGGTGCCGGGCCAACAGCCGGCCGCGCGACCCGTCGCCGCGGCCCCGCGCGGCGGTGCGGCGTGCCACAACGGCATGAGTTTCGATCGCTTCCTCACTGAGCTCAAGCAGCAGGCGGTGGCGGAAGGCGTCTCGCAGCGCGCGATGGCGGAAGCCGCCCCCTACCTCGTCTACGACCAGAGCATCGTCAACCGCGACCGCGGCCAGCGCGTGTTCGGCCAGGTGTTCACCGAGTTTTCGCGGAATAGAGCATCCGAAGGTGCTGCGAAAAATGCGCAGGCGCGAATCCGGATGCATCAGGCAGCGTTCAATCGCGCCGAGAAGGAATACGGCGTGCCGCCGGCCGTGATCGCCGCGTTCTGGGGGCTGGAGAGCAGTTTTGGCGCTGAGCTCGGCAAGCTGCATACGCTGCCGTCGCTGGTGTCGCTGGCGTATGACTGCCGCCGCTCGGAAATGTTCCAGAAGGAGACGATCGCCGCGCTCAAGATCGTCGATCGCGGCGATCTCACGGCAAGCGAGATGATCGGATCGTGGGCCGGCGAACTCGGCCAGACGCAATTTTTGCCGACGCATTATTTCAACTACGCGGTCGATTACGACGGCGACGGGCATCGCAATCTCCTGAGCAGCGCGCCCGACGTGATCGGCTCGACCGCAAACTACATCGCCAATGGATTGAAATGGCGGCGCGGCGAGCCGTGGCTGCAGGAAGTGCGCGCGCCGCAGAATCTCCCTTGGGACCAGGCCGACCTCACGATCAAACTGCCGCGCTCGAAATGGGCGCAGCTCGGCGTCACCTTTGCCGACGGCAAACCGTTGCCGAACGACGATCTGCCGGCGTCGATGTTGTTGCCGATGGGCCGCACCGGTCCGGCGTTCCTGGCCTACGCCAATTTCGCAGCCTACACCGAATGGAACAACTCGCTGATCTATTCGACCACCGCCGGTTATCTCGCGGCCCGTATCGCGGGTGCCGCACCGATGCGCCAGCCCAGCGCGCCGGTGGCGCAACTGCCGCTCAACGAGCTCAAGGAATTGCAGCAGCTCCTGGTGCGCGCCGGTTTCAACGTCGGCAAGGTCGACGGCATCATGGGACAGCTCAGCCGCACCGCGGTGAAGACGATGCAGATCAAATACGGCCTGCCGGCGGATTCCTGGCCGACCGCGGAGTTACTGGCGCGGATGCGCGGGCCGCGTGCGGAGCCCGCGGCGGCGGTGATGCCGCAGGCGAGGTAGTCTCCGCTCTTAATGCTCCCTCGCCCCGCTCTTCGCGGGGAGAGGGTCGGGGTGAGGGGCTCTCACACGATCACTGATGCCAGTTGTTGTACCTGTGCCCCCTCACCCGCCGCGCAAAAGCGCGGCGACCTCTCCCCGCAAGCGGGGCGAGGTAAGAAGGCCCCGCGGACAATATTTGACTACATTTCCCACGGCCTACGCGTTGCAATCTCCTCTCCCCCGCCCCACCTGCAGCACGCAGTCTCTGCATGCGATAAAATTCCACACAACGAAAAGAGCATCACATGTCCTTTTACGACGCCACGGTTCCGGCCTATCTGCAGATTCTCAACAGCCTCTCCGGCTTGCTCACCAAGGCAGAAGCGCATTGCGAGGCGAAGAAGATCCAGCCCGAGGTGCTGTTAGGTTCGCGCCTCTATCCGGACATGCTGCCGCTCTCCAAGCAGATCCAGCTTGCCACCGATTTTGCGGTCAGGGTTGTGCCCGCGTCACCCATAGCGAAGTGCCGTCGACACCCGACACCGAAAAGACTTTTGAGGAATTGCGCCAGCGGCTCGCCAGGACCGTTGACTACGTCAAGTCGTTCAAGCCCCAGCAGTTCGAGGGCGCGGACACCAGGGACGTCACCTTTCCGATGGGTCCGGACAAGACCATGACGCTGAAGGGCCAGCAGTTCATTTCGAACTTCTCGCTTCCGCAATTCTACTTCCATGCCGCCATCGCCCACGGCATCCTGCGCCACAATGGCGTCGAGGTCGGCAAGCGCGATTACATGGGCGCGAATTGACCGATAGGTCATCCCGGGGCAGTCCGCAGGACTGAACCCGGGATCTCGAGATTCCCTGGTGCGCAATTGCGCACCTGAGGTCTGGTCCTTCGGACCATCCCGGAATGACGATCCCCGTCATTGCGAGGAGCACTTGCGACGAAACAATCCATTCTCTCTTTTCGCGGTGAGATGGATTGCTTCGCTTCGCTCGCAATGACGGAATACAATAAGCAATAAAAAAGGGAGACTGCCGATGTCCACCACCACGCAAGCGCCAAAGCAACTCGATCCCGCCGCTTCGCTTCACGCCGAAACGCTCGGGCTCGCGAAAGGTCGCGGCCGGCTGGAAGGGCGCCGCATCATCGTGGTCGGGGCCGGCCAGCGCAACATCGTCGACGAGGAGCCGCCGATCGGCAATGGCCGCGCGATGTCGGTATTGTTCGCGCGCGAGGGCGCGCATGTCGCCTGCATCGACATCAACAAGGAAGCCGCCGACGACACGGTCAAGCAGATCACAAGCGAAGGCGGCAGGGCGTTTACGGATGTGGTTGACGTCTCCGACATAGCTGCAATTGCGCCGGCGCTCGCGCGCTGCACCAAACAACTCGGCGGCCTCGATGGTCTCGCGCTGAATGTCGGAATTTCCTGCGGGCTGTCGCTGCCGAAGATGACGGCGGAAGCCTGGGACAAGGATTATGCCGTCAACGTGCGCAGCCACATGCTGTTCGCACAAGCCGCGCTCGAAGTGATGTCGCCGGGCGGCGCGATCACGCTGACCTCGTCGATGGCGAGCCAGCGCGCCAATGGCCGCAACCCGGCCTATGAATCCTCCAAGGCCGCCCAGATCGCGCTCGGCCGCGCCATCGCGCGGGCCGGTGAAGAAAAGGGCATTCGCTGCAATGTGATCGCGCCCGGCTTCATCGATTCCCCGATGGGCCGCGATGCCAGCCGCAGGCGGGCCGACCGCGCGCTGACGGTGCCGTTCGGCCGCCAGGGCACCGGCTGGGAGGTGGCCTATGCTGCGCTGTTCCTGATTTCGAATGAATCATCCTACGTCAACGCCCACACCCTGTTCCTCGACGCCGGTCATATGGCCGGGATTGTGCGCACCTAGCCTGCACCGGCCGAATGGCTGGGGCATTGCGCAATCCGCCGTAATGCCCCAACTGTTCCCTATCATTCATCATCGGAAATCCCTTCATGAGCCAGACCAAACTATTCGAGCCCTACAAGCTCGGCGGAATCACGCTGCCGAACCGCCTTGTCATGGCGCCGCTGACCCGCAACCGCGCGGTGCCTGGCAGCTTCGTGCCGAGCCCACTCGCCATCGACTATTACGGCCAGCGCGCTTCCGCGGGATTGTTGATCACCGAGGCCAGCCAGATCTCACAGCAGGGCCAGGGCTATCAGGACACGCCCGGCATCTACTCCAGGGAGCAGGTCGCGGGCTGGCGCAAGGTCACCGACCGCGTCCACGAGCAGGGCGGGCGCATCTTCATCCAGATCTGGCATGTCGGCCGCATCTCGCACGATTCCTTGCAGCCCGGCGGTGGCAAGCCGGTGGCTCCGTCCGCGATCCGCGCCAAGGGCAAGACTTTTGTCAACGGCACCTTCACCGACATCTCCGAGCCGCGCGAGCTCGACCTGTCGGAAATTCCGGGGATCATCGAAGACTTCAAGCGCGGCACCGAGAATGCGCTCGCCGCCGGTTTTGACGGCATCGAAATCCACGGCGCCAACGGCTATCTGCTCGACCAGTTCGCCAAGGACGGTACCAACAAGCGTACCGATGCTTATGGTGGTGCAATCGAGAACCGCGCCAAATTGATGCTGGAAGTATCGAAGGCGGTAGCCGCGGTCGCCGGCGCCGAGCGCACCGGCATCCGCATTTCGCCGGTGACGCCGGCCAACGATGTGTCAGATTCAAATCCGCAGCCGCTGTTCGATCACATCGTGGATGGGCTCAACGCGCTGAAGCTGACTTACATCCACGTCGTCGAGGGCGCGACCGGCGGCCCGCGCGACAATGCGCCGTTCGACTATGGTTCGTTGCGCAAGCGATTCAAGCAGGCCTATGTCGCCAACAACGGCTACGACTTCGATCTGGCGACCAAGGTGCTGGCGGAGGACGCGGCCGATTTGATCGCGTTCGGCAAGCCGTTCATCTCCAACCCCGACCTGGTCGAACGCCTGAAGAAGGGCGCACCGCTGAACGCGTTCGACAAGGCAACGTTCTATGGCGGCGGCGCGAAGGGATATACGGACTATCCGACACTCGGGGCGAGGCAGGCGGCGGAGTAGCGCGCAACTCTCTCCACCGTCATTGCGAGCGAAGCGAAGCAATCCATAGCGCTTCCCTAACACTGGATTGCTTCGTCGCTTCGCTCCTCGCAATGACGGAAAGAAAAAAGGCCGGGATCGCTCCCGGCCTTTAGTTTTTGCATCACTCGTAATCGCGAGGCTTACTTCGCTTCTGCCCGCTTCGGCGGTGTTGCCGGCCACGACTTCACCAGTGTGTCGTAGTCGACGGTTTCGCCCTTCGGCTTCTCGTTCGCCAGCTTGCGCTGCGGAGCGACGTTGCCGTCCTTCTCCGACTTGGCGAACCAGAATTCGGCGGTCTCCTTCTTGTTCAGCTTCGGCCCGCAGGCGCCCTGCACGTTGGATTTCTCCAGACGCTCGAGCACGGAGTCCTGGGCTGCCGCCAGGGCGTCCATCGCGGCTTGCGGCGTCTTCGCACCGGACGACGCATCGCCGATGTTCTGCCACCACAATTGCGCGAGCTTCGGATAGTCAGGCACGTTGTTGCCGGTCGGGGTCCACTGCACGCGCGCGGGCGAGCGGTAGAACTCGATCAGGCCGCCGAGCTTCGGCGCACGCTCGGTGAACGACTTGTCCCAGATGTCGGATTCACGAATGAACGTGAGACCGACATGGCTCTTCTTCAAGCTCACCGTCTTGGAGGTGATGAACTGCAGATAGAGCCAGGCCGCCTTGCGGCGGTCCGCCGGGGTCGACTTCAGGAGCGTCGCCGAGCCGGCGTCCTGGTAGCCGAGCTTCATGCCTTCCTTCCAGTACGAGCCGTGCGGCGACGGCGCCATACGCCACTTCGGCGAACCGTCGGCGTTCACGACGGCAATACCGGGCTTCACCATGTCGGCGGTGAAGGCGGTGTACCAGAAGATCTGCTGGGCGATGTTGCCTTGCGCCGGTACCGGTCCAGCCTCGCCGAAGGTCATGCCTTGCGCCTGCGGCGGGGCATACTTCTTCATCCAGTCGAGATATTTGGCGATCGAATAGACCGCCGCCGGACCATTGGTGTCACCGCCGCGCTCGACGGATGAACCCACCGGACGGCAGCCTTCCATACGGATGCCCCATTCGTCGACCGGCTTGCCGTTCGGGATGCCCTTGTCACCGTTGCCGGCCATCGACAGCCAGGCATCGGTGAACCGCCAGCCGAGCGAGGGATCCTTCTTGCCGTAGTCCATGTGACCATAGACCTTGGCGCCGTTGATCTCCTTGATATCGTTGGTGAAGAACTCGGCGATGTCTTCATAGGCAGACCAGTTCACGGGCACGCCGAGATCGTAGCCATATTTGGCCTTGAACTTGGCCTTGTAGTCCGGATTGGAGAACCAGTCGTAGCGGAACCAATAGAGGTTCGCGAACTGCTGGACGGGCAGCTGATAGAGCTTGCCGTCGGGGCCCGTCGTGAAGGATTTGCCGATGAAGTCGTTGACGTCGAGCCCGGGGTTGGTGACGTCCTTGCCTTCGCCGGTCATGTAATCCGACAGCACGACCGTCTGGTTGTAGCGGAAGTGGGTGCCGATCAGGTCCGAGTCGTTGATCCAGCCGTCATAGACGTTCTTGCCGGACTGCATCTGGGTCTGCAGCTTTTCGACCACGTCACCTTCCTGGATCAAATCGTGCTTGAGCTTGATGCCGGTGATCTCGGTGAAGGCTTTCGCCAGGGTCTTGGATTCATATTCATGCGTCGTGATGGTTTCCGACACCACGTTGATTTCCATCCCCTTGAAGGGCTGGGCGGCCTTTTCGAACCACTGCAGTTCCTTCAACTGGTCGGCCTTCGACAGCGTCGAGGGCTGGAATTCGCTGTCGATCCAGCGCTGATTGACCGCATCGTCCGCACGAGCAGGTGCGGCGATCGTCACGGAAGCTGCGATCAGCGCAGCCGCGCTGGTCATCGTCAGAAAGCTCTCCTTGGTCAATGGGCCGTTCCTTCCTCTAAAACGTCGCATGTTGAGTCCTCCGGTTGCAGCGACAAACAATTTTCAGGCCCGGGTTGATCCCGGATCTGTCTTTTTTCGCTTCATCAGACGGTGCGGAAAACCACCACGGCCGAAACAAGCGAAATCACGGTAGCGAGCCACAGGCTCGATATTTCAACGCCCTCTCCGATCGGCAGCGTCGCGATCGCATCGATGCCGACAAAGGCGATCCACAACAGGTGGATGACCGCGGCGAGCACCAGCGAGATGAACAGCCGGTCGCCGCGCGTGGTCGGAATGCGCAGCACGCCGACGCGCTCGGCCTCGGGATACGCCGCCGCAAGCCACGTCATGACACCCAGCGTCAGCGACAGCATCACGAAGAAGATCGCGGTCGGAAGCGTCCAGGCCATCCATGCGATGTGTTCCATGAATGCCCCCTACACTCGGCCGAGCGCGAAACCGCGCGCGATGTAGTTGCGGACGAACCAGATCACCAGCGCGCCGGGGATGATGGTGAGCACGCCGGCCGCAGCCAACAGGCCCCAATCCATGCCGGCGGCCGAGACCGTTCGGGTCATGATCGCCGAGATCGGTTTTGCGTTCACCGACGTCAGCGTGCGCGCCAGCAGCAGTTCGACCCAGGAGAACATGAAGCAGAAGAATGCCGCGACTCCGATGCCGCTCGCGATCAAGGGCACCAGGATCTTGATGAAGAAGCGCGGGAACGAATAACCGTCGAGGAACGCCGTCTCGTCGATCTCGCGTGGCACGCCCGAGACAAAACCTTCGAGGATCCAGACCGCGAGCGGGACGTTGAAGATGCAGTGCGCCAGCGCCACCGCCCACGGTGTATCGAACAAATTGATCGCCGAATAGAGATTGAAGAACGGCAGCGCATAGACCGCCGCCGGCGCCATGCGGTTCGACAGCAGCCAGAAGAACAGATGCTTGTCGCCGAGAAAACGGTAGCGCGAAAAGCCGTAGGCCGCGGGCAGCGCCACCGCAATCGAGATCACAGTGTTGATCAGGACATAGGTCAGCGAGTTGATGTAGCCGGAATACCAGCTCTCGTCGGTGAAGATGCGCTTGTAGTTTTCCAGCGTCGGCTGGTGCGGCCACAGCGTCATGGTGGAGACGATTTCGGCATTGGTCTTGAAGCTCATGTTGACGAGCCAGTAGATCGGCAACAGCAGAAAGATCAGGAAGCTGACGAGGATGATGCGGCGTCCGGGAATCGAATGCATCATTCAGCTCCCTGTTTGACCGGGCGCTCGGCCCCGGCGTTTGTCATCACGGTATAGAACACCCAGCACACGATCAGGATGATGAGGTTGTAGACCAGCGAGAGTGCGGCGGCCTTGCCGAGGTCGAATTGGCCGAGCGCGATCTTGACCAGTTCGATCGAGACGAAGGTGGTCGAGTTGCCGGGACCGCCGCCGGTCACCACGAACGGCTCGGTGTAGATCATGAAACTGTCCATGAAGCGAAGCAGCACCGCGATCAGCAGCACGCGATTCATCTTCGGCAACTGGATCGCCGTGAACACCGCCCAGCGCGAGGCGCCGTCGATCTGCGCCGCCTGGTAATAGGCGTCGGGGATCGACTTCAGTCCGGCGTAGCACAACAGCGCGACCAGGCTGGTCCAGTGCCAGACATCCATCACGATGACGGTGGCCCAGGCGTCGAACTCGTTCGAGACGTAGTTGTAGTTGATGCCCAGGCTGTTCAGCGTGTAGCCGAGCAGGCCGATGTCGGGCCGTCCGAATATCTGCCAGATGGTGCCGACCACGTTCCACGGAATCAAAAGCGGCAGCGCCAGGATCACGAGGCAGGCGGCGACGCTCCAGCCGTCGCGCGGCATCGACAGCGCGACCACGATCCCGAGCGGCACCTCGATCGCGAGAATGATGGCCGAGAACAGCAGGTTGCGGCCGAGCGACGCCAGGAAGCGTCCACCGAGATCGGTCGACGGGTCGAGCAATTCCTTGAACCAGCCGACGCCGTTCCAGAAGAACTGGTTGTTGCCGAAGGTGTCCTGCATCGAATAGTTCACCACCGTCATCAGCGGCAGGATCGCGGAGAACGCGACCACCAGAAACACCGGCAGCACCAGGAACCAGGCTTTTTGGTTGATCGTCTTGTCCATCAAGCTGTCCCCTCGACCAGACGGCTGTCGGCATAGACGTGAACATGCGACGGATTGAAAACCAGTCCGGCGGTTTCGCCGGAGACTGAAAACCCCGGCGGCACGCGCGCGGCGAATTTGGCGTCGCCGATCCGCACGCGCGCGAAGCGGACGCGGCCGAGATCGTCGATGCGCTCGATATTGGCCGACAGCAATCCCGGCGCGGGCGCCGCGACGTCGACGAATTCCGGACGCACGCCAACTTCGATCTTCGCGCCCGGCGGCAGCGAATCATAGCTGCGGTTCAGCGCGATCGGATGGCCGCTGATCCGGGCCTCGCGGCCCTTCACCTCGGCCGGCACGATGTTCATGCCGGGCGAGCCGATGAAGTAGCCGACGAACGTATGCGCGGGCTTATCGAACAGTTCGGCCGGCGTGCCGCTCTGCACCACCCTGCCGTCATGCATCACCACCACCGTATCGGCAAAGGTCAGCGCCTCGGTCTGGTCATGGGTGACGTAGATCATCGTCAGATCGAGGTCGCGATGCAGCGCCTTGAGTTTGGAGCGCAACTGCCACTTCAATTCGGGATCGATCACCGTCAGCGGCTCGTCGAACAGGATCGCGGCGACGTCGGATCGCACCAGGCCGCGGCCGAGCGAGATCTTCTGCTTGGCGTCCGCGGTCAGCCGCGTTGCCTTGCGGTCGAGATGCGGCGTGAGGTCGAGCAGGTCGGCGATCTGCTTCACGCGCGCGTCGATTTCGGCTTTCGGGACGCCGCGGTTCTTCAAGGGGAATGCGAGGTTCTGCCCGACCGTCATGGTGTCGTAGATCACCGGAAACTGGAACACCTGCGCGATATTGCGCTTCTGGGTTGACAGCGGTGTGATATCGGCACCGTCGAACAGTATCTGGCCGCGCGACGGCGTCACGATCCCGGAAATCAGGTTGAGCAGCGTGGTCTTGCCGCAGCCGGACGGCCCGAGCAGCGCATAGGCGCCGCCCTGCCGCCAGGTCATCGTCACCGGCTTCAGCGCAAAGGATTCGGGCGCGGCGTCATTGCCGCCGTAGGAATGTGCGAGATCGACGAGGTCAATGCGGGCCATGCGGCATCTCCCTCACGCGTTGTCTTGTTTCGGCGCCGCGACCAGGCGGTCGGCGGCGTCGAATACGAAAAGATTGTCAGGGTCGAGCACGGCGTCGAGCACGTGGCCCGGCTCGAACTCGTGGACGCCCTGCAGCACCGCGACCCAGTTCGACGCGTCGCGGCTCAGATGCACGAAGCTTTCCGAGCCGGTGATTTCGGTCACGGTGACGGTGGCCTGAAACGCGTGGCGCCCGGCGATGCCATTGGCGACTTCAAGCTGATGGGCGCGGAAGCCGACACGATAGGACCCATCGGCAAGCGAGGCATAGAGCCCGCTGGCCGGCGCCTGGATGCCGCCGGCATATTGCACCGTGCCGTTCTTCTTTTCGATGCCGACAATATTGAGCGGCGGATCGGAAAACACCTGCGCCACCCGCAGCGTATCGGGATGCCGGTAGACCTTCGGGGTATCGCCGGCCTGCAGCACCTGGCCTTCCCACATGCAGACGGTTCGGCCGCCGAGCAGCAGGGCTTCGGAAGGCTCGGTGGTCGCGTAGACAAAGATCGCGCCCGATGCCTCGAAGATGCGCGGTAATTCGGTGCGCAACTCCTCGCGCAGCTTGTAATCGAGATTGGCGAGCGGCTCGTCGAGCAGCACCAGATCGGCGCCCTTGACCAGCGCGCGCGCAATCGCGGTGCGCTGCTGCTGGCCGCCGGACAGTTGCAACGGCGTGCGCTGCAGATACGGCTCGAGTTTGAGTAGACGCGACGCCTCCTGCACGCGCTTCTCGATTTCCGCGCGCGGCTTGCCCTGCACCCGGAGCGGCGAGGCGATGTTCTCGTAGACCGTCAGCGAGGGGTAATTGATGAACTGCTGATAGACCATCGCGACCGAACGCTTGCGCACGTCGAATCCGGTGACATCGTTGCCGTCGACCAGCACGCGGCCTGATCCCGGCTTGTCGAGTCCGGCGAGCAGCCGCATGATCGAGGTCTTGCCGGAAAGCGTCGGTCCGAGCAGTACGCTCAGCGTGCCGCGCTCAAGCGTCAGCGACACATCGCGGATGGTCGCGATGCCGTCGACGGTTCGCGTGACGTGTTCGAGCGTGACGCTCATGTCCGTCCTCCCGCTTCACGCAGCGGTCGTTCACCGGACGTGCGATGGGCGGCCATCCATTCGTCGAGGACGGCGATTTCGCCCGCGGACAGCCGCAATCCGAGCTTGGAGCGGCGCCACGCAACGTCTTCGGCGGTGCAGGCCCATTCGGCCGACATCAGGTACCTGACTTCGCTCTCCGTCAAGGTCGCGCCAAAGGACTGGCCGAGATCGGCCATCGATTTCGCGTTGCCAAGCACCTTGCTGGCGCGGGTGCCATAGGCATGCGCCAACCGCTTGGCATGTGCGGGAATGAGGAACGGATAGTCCCGCGTCAGTTCCGCCGTCAGCGCCGCGATTGCGGAAACATCCATGTCACCACCAGGCAGCGGCGACTTGCCGGTCCAGCCTTCTTTGGCCTTTGAACTGCGCAAATAAGGCTCGAGCCGTTCCAGCGCCTCTTCGGCGAGACGACGATAGGTCGTGATCTTGCCGCCATAGATCGACAGCAGCGGCGCGCCGCCGGGCGTATCGAGTTCAAACACATAATCTCGCGTCGCAGCCTTGGCTTCGCTGGCGCCGTCGTCATAGAGCGGACGAACGCCCGAATAAGTCCAGACCAGGTCCTCCGGCTTTACCGGTTTGGCGAGGTATTCGCTGGCGGACGCGCAGAGATAGGCGATCTCTTCCGTGGAGGCTTTCACCTTGGCCGGGTCGCCGTCGTAATCGCGATCGGTGGTGCCGATCAGCGTGAAATCATCCTGATAGGGAATGACGAAGATGATGCGGCCGTCGGCGTTCTGGAAAATGTAGGCGCGGTCGTGGTCGTAGAGCTTGCGCACCACGATGTGCGAGCCCTGCACCAGGCGAACCTTTGCGCGTGAATTGACGCCCGATCCGGACGACAGCACCTGTTCGACCCAGGGGCCGCCGGCATTGACCAGCGCGCGCGCCTGGATCGTGGTGCGGGTGCCGCTTTGCGTATCCTCGACGGTGACGTTCCAGACGCCGTCGACCTGCCTGATCTCGACCGCCCGCGCGCGCGTGTGGATCTCGGCGCCGCGATCGGCCGCGTCCCGCGCAGTGAGCACGACCAGCCGCGCGTCATCGACAAAGCAGTCGGAGTACTCAAAACCTTTGGTGTAGCGGTTGGCGATCAAGGGTTTTCCGACCTCGTCATGCGCGAGATCGACCGAACGTGTCGGCGGCAGCAGATGACGGCCGCCGATGTGGTCGTACAGGAACAACCCTAGCCTCAGCAGCCATGCCGGCCGCAACCCCGAATGGTGCGGCAAAACGAAACGCAGCGGGCGGATGATGTGGGGCGCGATCTGCCAGAGGATTTCGCGTTCGATCAGCGCCTCGCGCACCAGACGAAACTCGTAATATTCGAGGTAGCGCAGCCCGCCATGCACCAGCTTGGTCGACCAGGACGACGTCCCGCTCGCCAAGTCATTCATTTCACAAAGGAAAACGGAATTGCCCCGGCCCACCGCATCGCGCGCGATGCCGCAGCCGTTGATGCCGCCTCCGATGATGGCGAGGTCGAAAATCCGATCCAACAGACGCTTCCCCGGCGATCGCCTCTTCACTTCGGCGATTTAACTTTCGAATCGGAGTTAATCACAAAGAAAAACGAAAGCAAATTGAAAATGGGCAACCAGCCGGTTTTCTCTATGGAGCGAATTGACCGGAGCGGTCAGCTCCGCCGTTGCGGCAGCGGCCCTCCGCTCACGACGTAAACGCCGGCGGAGATGCCTGCGATGGCGATCCAGTCGATTGCCGTCGGCCACTCACCCAGAACAGGAATGGCCATGACAGCCGTCATCGCGGGGGACAGCGCTGCGAACGCGGCGCCGCTGGAGGCGCCGAGGAGGCTGACCGCCCGTCCATAGAAAACCAGTGAAACGATCGCCGTCAGAAGCCCCTGCACGATCGCCTGAAGCGCCAGGTCTTCCCAAGGGGCCTTGGCAAAGCTGGCGCCCTCCACGACGAAGTAGACGGGTATGTAGATAAACAGAGCGCCGACCGCGGCGATAGCAGCCGCATGGAGGCCATCGAGCCGCGCGCGACGCATGGCGACCGTGTAGCAGGCCCATGCCACGGCAGAACCGAGAAACAGCGCGTGCCCGATCGTTTGCCCGGAGCCGACGCCGCCAGCGTTGCAGGCGATGCCGAAAACGCCGAGCAGGATCAGCACGAAGCCAAGCTTTTTCGCATCCGTGAACGGCTCGTGCAGGATAGCCGCGGCAAGCACTGCCACCGCCAGCGGCATGACGCCGGGAAACAGCGCGCCCGCATGCGCAGCAGGTGCGAACAACAGGCCTGCGTTCGCCAGCAGGACCGGAGCGCCGCCTCCGATCAAGATCGCCGCCAGCCCGATCCAGCCGAGCCGCTCGAACGCTAGCCCCTTGCGCATCACGTAGGGCAGCAGGAGCAAGCCGGCCACACCAAAGCGAAGCGCAGCGATGTCCCATGGCGTCAGGCTGGTCCGCAGTCCGAGCCGCGCCACCACGATCCATCCGGACCAGATGCTGACGGCGGCAAGGCCGTAGAGGGCGCCCCGGAGATATTGCGCGGCAGTGCGGCCACCGACGGTGAGATCAGTCATCATCGCCTCCGACCGCAATCGACGTCATAACCCCTTTAATGTATTTTACAGGTTATGATGGAGCGCAACATGAGGCAAGCAGGATGAGCGGCCGCGCCAATCCGTTCGAATGGAGCGGCGGCCATCCGGCGCTGGATCTCGTGAACACCCTCGATGAGCGGCCCTCGACCGCACCAATCGAGAATCTGGCAACGCATCGCGACCTGACACGGTTCGCTGCGCTGGCTGGCCTTATCGACAATCGGACCGCCGCACGCCTGCGGCAGCTCGGAAGCAGCGGCTCGCATATTGCGAAACGCGCGCGCAAGCTTCGTGAACACCTTCACGATGTCCTCGCTGCCGCACATGCCCGACGGCCGGCGCGGCAATCCGATCTCGACGCGCTATCTGCTGCGATCCAGGCGGCACATGCGGCCCGGACGCTGGTCGCATCGCCCTCACCCGGGTTGGCCGACCGCCGCTGGTCGCCTGCGCTGGCGCGTGAAATCCCACTGCATGCCTGTGCGCTCGCGATCGAGCGTCTGCTCGTTGACGAGGAGCGCAAGAGAATCCGCAAGTGCGGAGCCTTCGACTGCGACGTCTATTATCTCGACACCAGCAAGGGCCAGCGCCGGCAATGGTGCAGCATGATCGGCTGCGGCAATCGCGAAAAGCAGCGGCGATGGCGCTGCGCGACGCACTAGAAAGGCTTCAGCCCGCAGCCACCGCCTCGATCTCAAGCAGCCACGCCTCGTCGAAGATTCCGGCGATGACGACGGTCAGCGCGGTTTCCCGGCTGCCGAGGACCTCGCTTCGCACCGCGCGATTGAGCATGGTGTAGCGCCGATCAGCAAGGTAGGTCCGGTGCATGACCAGATTGTCGAGGGTCATGCCGGCGGCCTTGAGCTGCGCCTCGACGTTGCTCCAGGCGAGCCTGCACTGCGCTTCAAAGCCCTCGGGCACAGCACCGTCGGCCCCGACCGGGATTTGGCCGCTGACAAAAAGCATCCTTGTGTGACCGGCGACCTCAAGCGCCTGGCTATAACCAGTCGTCGGCACGAGGGCCGCTTCGGAATTGATGCGTCGGATTTGCATTCGGTTCTCCCTTTTCCTGAGAGAACCTCCGTGCACTGGCCGGTTCGTCCAGCACAAACCATTTTTTCTGCACTGCTGGATTAGATTTTCTATTCCACGTCAGAATTCTCATGAAAAGGCCCCGGACGATGCCGGGGCCATTTCATGCTGGAACGAAGTGAAGGTCAGTACTTTCCGCGTCTAGCGCAGCCGCGTGACAGTCGAAGCCGTCTCCGCCACCGGCTCATCGATATCAGGCGCCGGCTTGTCCATCGCCTCAACCACCTCGATGCCGCGGGTGTGGCAGATGTTGGCGAGACCGGCGGGAAGCGCGGCGTCGGTCACGAAGGTCTGGATCTGGCTGAGATGGGCGATGCGCACCGGCGCGCTGCGCCTGAGCTTGGTCGAGTCGGCGACCAGCATCACGCTGCGCGCGTTCGCGATGATCGCCTGCGCGGCCTGCACTTCGCGATAGTCGAAATCCAAGAGCGCGCCCTCTTCGTCGATCGCGGAGGCGCCGATGATGGCGTAGTCGACCTTGAACTGGCCGATCAGGCTGATCGCGGTCGAACCGATCACCGCGCCATCGGCGCGGCGCACCGCCCCGCCCGCCACGATCACCTCGATGCGCGGATGACGATACAGCAGCATCGCGACGTTGAGGTTGTTGGTGATGACGAGCAGGTCCTCATGCGAGGTCAGCGCGCTGGCGACCTCTTCCGTCGTGGTGCCGATATTGATGAACAGCGAGCAGCCGTTCGGAATTCGCGAGGCGGCGGCAATGCCGATCGCCCGCTTCTCCTCGGCGGCGACGAAGCGCCGCGCTTCATAGGCGAGGTTCTCGACGCCGGAGGCGATGATGGCGCCGCCATGGATCCGCGTCAGCGAGCGCTGGTCGCAGAGATCGTTGAGGTCCTTGCGGATGGTCTGCGCCGAAACCTCGAAACGCTTGGCGAGATCCTCCACCATCACCCGGCCGAAGGCGCGGGCGATGTTGAGAATTTCAGTCTGGCGGTTGGACAGTCCGGCCACGGGTGGCGCCTCAAGGAAAAAGTTTCTTATGGTGCGGTGGTTTGTGGTTCCGGTCAACGCGGCCGAAACCGGATGCGCCTGACATCATGGTTAACCATCTGTTAAAAAGGCGGCGTACCAGAGGCATGATAAGCCCATTGGCATTGCGCCAGCCGCATTTTACCGGTGCGATTTTGCCGTTCTTAACGGTTTTGTGATTGCATTGCCGTCGCTAGGCCCGGGAAACGGGCCAGATATCGGAAAATCGCTGCAAATGCGGGTCGATCGAATCTGGGAATTCCTCCAGCGGTTGAGCCCGCTGACGCGCAGCTGCCTGCTCACCGAGCTGGAGCGGCTGGAGGCGTGCGGCGTCGACATGCCGGGCACCGCGGACTTGCAGGCCAGGCTGCGGGCCGAGCTGCGCCCGGACGGACCGAACGAGACCCCAACGCCGTCGAAATATTTCTTCGCGCCGCTGGAGCCGCTGGTCGTCGCGGGTGCGCCGGAGCATGCCAATACGGGCCGGATTGCGCGGACTTCACTTGTTCCGATCTGGGAATGGATCAACCGCGATCTGCTGCCGATCATGGCCCGCGACTACGAAGGCCAGATGAAGGGGTTTATCGCTTCCAACCGGCCGCGCGACGCGCAACAGGCGGCATCGATCTTCCAGACCAAGGTCGCAAAATCGCTGGAGGGAAACCTGGCTTCGGCCGATGGCTCGGAGCGGGCACGCACCAAGCTTGCGGCCTACACGGCTTCGCCGTCGGTTTATAGCGACCTCGTCAAGATCATGGGTGCGCTGCGCGCACGCGAGGCGCTGGCAGGGTTCGGCAAAGCCTTGCCGGAAAAGATCCTGAAATTCAACGACGCGCAGGTCGACAAGGTTACGGCGCTGCTGGATGCATTCCGGAAAAAGGATCCCGGCGCGGTGCCGTTTGCGCTGGCGCTGGTTGCTGGACGTCTCAAGACGCCCCGCGAGTTGCTCCGTCTTGCCACCAAACCCGCGCGCAGCCGGCGCGCAGCCGACGTCGCAGCGACGCCCTATGCGATATCCGTCTCGATGGTGCTGGACCAGATCGACGACAAACGCATCGCCTTGCGCGTTGCCCTGAAGAAAAACCGTGTCGTCGACGCGCGCGACATCCTCGCCGACATCGACAAGACAGAAGCAGCGGTGCAGGCCGCCATCCGCGAACTCGCGGCCTCCGAGTGGGGCGCGCGGCTGCGCGACATCAGAAGCGCGATCGTGGCCGATGTGGAGGCTGAAGTGAGCCGGTTTCCCGATGAAGTCGGCCACATCCTGCAACTGCGCGGCGCGCGCGGCAATGGATTGTTGTCCGGCCTGGCGTGGAAGGGCCGCGATGCGATCAGCGATAGCGCCGCATTTTGCAAGCGGCTGATCGGTCAGAGCTGAACGCGGCTCTGGCGCTCGCGCGGTCCGCGAGACGCCTTTGAGTTATGTCGCGGTGCGCATGTGGCCGGCTGCATCGCTGCGGCCCAGCAGATTGGCATAAACTTCGATCCGGCGCGGACGCCCGATCAGATAGCCCTGCATTTCATCGCATCCCTCTGATATCAGCGTCCTGAGCTGATCATTGGTCTCGACACCTTCCGCCAGCACCGGAAGTCCGAGCCCGTGCGCGAGGCCAATGACGGCGCGAACGATCGCCAGCGATCGATCGGTGCGGCCAAGACTGGCGATAAAGGACCGGTCGATCTTGATCCGGTCGAGCGGGAAGCTTTGCAGATAGGACAGCGAGGAATATCCGGTTCCGAAATCGTCCAATGCAATGCTGACGCCGAGCCTCTTGAGGCCTTTCAGCATCAGCGTCGCACGTGCAACGTTCTCGATCAGCACGCCCTCGGTAATTTCGAGTTCGAGACGCGCCGGCGAGATACCGGTTTCGCGCAGAACATCGCCTACCAATTGCTGCAGATTGCCGCGGCGGAATTGAATCGCCGAGACGTTGACGGCGACCTGCAGCGGCGCCTTCCAGCACGCGGCTTCGCGGCATGCCTCCCGCAAGACCCACTCCCCGATCTCGACGATCAGATCGGTTTCCTCGGCGATCGGGATGAACTCCGCGGGCGGAACGATGCCGCGTTGCGGATGCATCCAGCGCACCAGCGCCTCAAATCCGATGATCTCGCCCCCGGCATGCCGCTGCGGCTGATATTCCAGATAGAGCTCGCCGTTTGCGACGGCCGATTTCAGATCGTGTTCCAGCGCCCGGCGGTCGCGCAACTGCTGATCCATCGTGGCGGTGAAGAACCGTATCGCCCCGCGGCCTTCGTGCTTGGCGCGATACAGCGCCGCATCTGCGTTGGCGAACAGCGACCGCGCGTCATGGCCGTCGCGAGGATAGACCGCGATCCCGATGCTGAGATCAAGCTCGAAGGAATGCCCGTCGATCTCGATATCCTGGTCCAGCGCGCCGCGCAGCCGGTCGGCGAGCAGTTCCGCACTCGATGGCAGCGGGTCCTGTTCGGTGATCGCGATGAATTCGTCGCCGCCGATCCGCGCCAGGAAGGCGCCCTGTGACGCCATCTGCAGACGCCGCGAAGCTTCGCGCAACGCCGCGTCGCCCATCGAATGCCCGAACAGATCGTTGATCTGCTTGAAGCGGTCGAAATCGATGCAAAGGACCGCGAAGCTTCCGCTGCGTTCCCGGGCCGCGTCGAGCACCTTCGAAAAATGACCATCCAGCGCGGCGCGGTTCGGCAGATCCGTCAGCGCGTCATGCCAGGCCAGATGCAGGATCCGCTGTTCCGCGCGCTTGCGATCGGTCATGTCGAACGCCACCGCCACGCAGGCATCGCGGCCGTTGTAGCGCAGCGGACGCGCCTCGATCGCCACCTCGATTATTCTTCCATCGGCCGTGACGTGTCGGCGGGTATCGTGCGCCGTCTGCATGCCCTGATGCTGGCGGAATTCGTCGCGAACCTTCCTGATGTCCTCCGGAACACGCAGATTCTCCACGTTCATCGACAGCATCTGCTCGCGAGAGTAGCCGTAGTGCCGGCAGGTCGCGGCATTGACGGCCAGAAGCTCGAGCGTATCGACGTCGGCCACCCACATCGGGAGCGGATTCTCCTCGAACAACAGTCGGAACGAGGCTTCGCGACGCCTCAGATCGGTGATGTCTTCGTGCGTGGCCACCCAGCCGCGATCCGGCATCGGCCGGTGGTAAATCCGGACAACGCGGCCATTGGCCAGTTCAACAACCGAGTCGTGCTGCTCCACGCTGACGGCAAGCTGATCGCGCCAGGCGAGGTATTCGTCCACGGTCATCGCGGGATGGCTTCCCGCCTCGAAACGCAGCTGGACGATCTCTCTGAGCGAGATACCAGGTTTGACGCTGTCCGGCGGCAAATCGTACATGTCGACGTAACGGCGGTTGCACACAATGAGCCGCTGCGCGCCGTCGAAGAAGCAAAGCCCCTGCGACATGTTGTTGAGCGCCGAATCGAAACGGTCGGCGATCTCGCGCGCATTGGCTTGTTCCGTAAGGGCCGCCAGTTCGGCGCTTCGCGCCCGCTCGCCTTCGACGGCGAGGTCCGCGCGCGAAGCGACGAGATTCACCAGATCGGAGTAGTTGGTGTTGATCATCCGGATCAACAGCACCACCAGCATGCAAAGATTGATGCCGATGCAGACGTGCAGTGCTTCACCCGAGATCAGCAACCGCAGCGAGATCGGAACGGCCGAAATCAGCAGCGTGAGCCGGGCGGCACTCGGGAAACTTCCGAGGCAGTAGGCGCTTCCGACCGAACCCAGGAAAACCAGCAGCGCCAATGGTGCGCGCGAGTCCGCCTCGACGCTGTCGAACAGCACCAGGGTCCAGACCGCGAAGACGGCGTTGAGCGCGGACGCCAGGATGCGGGTCTTGAACAGGTGCTTCAGCGCCTGTTCGGCTGTCGGCACCACCTTCCGGAGCTTGATCCAGTAGATCATCCTGATCACGCTGATCAGCAGCAGCGCGCCGGGCACACCGAAGCGGAACCAGAGCGGCAGCGAGGCCGGCAAGACGTAGGAGACGCTAACACTCTCGACAATCAGCACGCCGTAGAGGACGGGAATTTGGCTCGTCAGAATGCGGAACTGCTCGATGAGCAACGCACCGCCCGCCGGTGTGGCGGCGCTGCCGATGTAAAACCACCGTCGAAAATACCTGCGAATGTTCATCAGGGCGCCATACCGGTTGGGCGGCAAGGCTAGCGGGGGGAAGGAAATTGCGCGTAAAAAACCTTGGTAAAGGGTGAGCTTAAAATCGTCGGAAATCAGCGCAGTTCCAACGCGCTGCGCTGTCCGTCAGGGAAATGCCGAATCTGGCCTTGCGGTTCTGAATATCGCAGGGACGGCCGCTTCACGCGGCCAGCGTCAAAACGCCGGTGGCAAGACGTCTCGCCGCGCGCTCGGCTTCGCGCGCGTTGCGGAACAGCTGGCCTTCCAGCTGGTCGAAACGATGAGAGGCCGCAAAGAAACGATAGCCGCCGGGGCCACGCACGACAATCCCGGCGGTCTGCGAACCGACTTCGATAATGTAGGTATCCGACATGTTATCCAGCCTCGATGGCATTCCGCGCAAATAACCGAGCGCCTGCCGAAATGTTCCTCAGCCCGACAAGCCGCGCCTGCACGGAAACGTCATCGACGATTGTCTGGCGAATCAGCGCCCGGCAAGGCCGGTTCAATACGGATTCGTGGGACAAACGGCCCCTCCGCGGGCTTGACCTGCGGCAAAGTCGCCGCCAGTGTTCCCCGCGAATCCAGTGATTTGCGACAAACAGGCCGGAGAACGGACATGGTATCGAAATTGGCGGTTACGACGCTTCTGGCCCTCGCGATTTGCGCACCGGTCCAGCAGGCCGCCGCGCAGGATGCGATCGGCGGCGCGATCGTCGGTGGCGTCCTTGGCGGTGTCGTCGGCGGCGCCCTCGGTGGACGCGGCGGCGCGGCGGCAGGCGCCATCATCGGCGCCGGCACCGGAGCTGCGATTGCATCCCAGGGCGAGCTCCGCCCGGGCGGCTACCGCTATTACAACAACGGCTGCTATGTGGAGCAACCCGGCGGCTGGGTGGCCGTTTCGCCGCGTTATTGCGGCATGGAAGCGCAATACGTCGCGCCGCCGCCGGCCCGGGTTTACGACGACACGCCGCGCTGCATGCGCTCGCGCAGCTACGATCCGCGCCGCGGCACGTTCATCGGCCGTGACGGTTATGAGCGTCCCTGCCCATAAGACTCAAGTCGAGATTGGAGCCCCCTCACGCTTGATGGCTTGAGGGTGGCCCTGCTCGTCGATCGAGACGTAGGTAAAATTGCCGTCGGTCACCAGGATCGACAGCCTGTCTTCCCGGCGCAGCGACCAGGCCTCGAGATGGACCGTGATCGAAGTCCGGCCGATCCGGACCAGATTGGCGTGCACCGAGACGAGGTCGCCGACATAGACGGCCTTGCGAAAATTCATCGCGTCGATCGCGACCGTGACGGTGCGGGAATTCGCGATCTTGGAAGCAAACACGCCGCCGCCGATATCCATCTGGCTGAGCAGCCAGCCGCCAAAGATGTCGCCATTGGCGTTGGTGTCGGCCGGCATCGCCAGCGTGCGGATGCAGAGATCGCCGCGCGGCTCGGTTTCGGTGCTCAGCGGGGCATGCGTCTCGTTCACTTGAAATTCTCCCAGCCGGCATCGGGCGTGAACCTGTCGCCGAATTTTTCGGTGAGCGCGCGCAGGGTCGCGACCACATTATCCACGCCGCGGGTGCGGGCATAATTCAGCGGGCCGCCGCGGAACGGCGCATATCCGGTGCCGAAGATGACAGCGCCGTCGACCACATCGGCATTGTCGACGATGCCTTCGTGCAGGCACGCGACGCAGACATTCGACATCGGCAGCATCAGGCGATCGATCATTTCGGCGGATGGTTCCGAGGTGGAAGGCGCGGCCGACGAGGTGTCCGCCTTGCCGTCCTTCCAGACGTAAAATCCCTTGCCGGTCTTGCGCCCGAGTTCGCCCTTGGCGACTTTTTCGCGCAGCCATGCCGGCGTTGGCGGCAGGGCGTCGCCGAATTTCGAGCGCAGCATGTCGCCGACATCGAGGCAGATATCGAGGCCGACCTGGTCGGCGAGTTCGATCGGGCCCATCGGCATGCCGAATTTTTTCGCCGCGGCGTCGATGACCGATTTGTCGATCTTCTCGTCGAGCATCACCATCGCTTCCAGCATGTAGGGCGTCAGCGCGCGGTTGACGAGGAAGCCCGGCGAAGACTTGACCGGCAGCGGCAGGCGGTCGATGGCGCCGACGAACGCCAGCGCCTCCTTCAACAGTTGCGCATCCGTGCCGTCATGGCTGACCACTTCGACGAGCTGCAGCCGCGACACCGGGTTGAAGAAATGCAGGCCGAGCAGCCGCTCCGGCTTTTGCAGACTGGTCCGCAGATCCTGCAGCGGAATGCTTGACGTGTTGGTGGCGAGGATCGCGCCGGGTTTCATGATGGGCTCAAGCCCGGCATAGACCTTCTGCTTCAGCGCCAGCTTTTCCGGCACCGCCTCGATGATGAGATCGGCGCTGCGGACACCCTCGCCGCCCATGTCGGGTATCAATCGATCCAGCGCATCGCGCACGCTGGTGCGCTTGCGCAGGATCTTGCCGAACAAGTCAGACGCGCGCTTGATCGCGCCAGCGATCGGCTCGGGCTTCATGTCTGCCAGCGTCACCCGCATATCCTGACCTGCACACCAGGCCGCGATATCGCCGCCCATGGCACCGGCGCCGATGACATGAACGTGGTTGATCTTGTTGCCGCTGCCGGCGAGCTTCTTCATCTGCTCGCGAAGGAAGAACACCCGGATCAGGTTCTGCGCCGTCGGCGTCACCATCAATTTGGCGAACGACGCCTGTTCGGCCCGCAGCATGCCGTATTTGTCACCGCCGTAACTTTCCCAGAGATCGATCAGCGCATAGGGCGCGGGGTAATGTTCCTGCGGCGCAGCCTTGGCCGCCTCGCTGCGCATCCGCGAGGCAAGCAGTTTGCGCGCCGGCTCCCAGTTCAGGATCGAGGTGAGCAGGCCAGGCGCGGCGCGCTTCAGCCGCCCGAACACGGCATCCTTCACCGCGCTGCGGACGTGCCGCTCCTGCGTCACCGCGTCGACCAGCCCGAGCGATTTGGCCTTGCGCGCGTCGATGGTCTTTCCGGTCAGCATCAACGGCATCGACTGCATCGGATTGACCAGCTGCGTGAAACGCACGGTGCCGCCGAGACCGGGATGCAGGCCGAGCATCACCTCGGGAAAGCCGAAGCGCGCATCATCGATCGCGATCCGCATCTGGCAGGCCAGCGCAACCTCCAGGCCACCGCCGAGACAGAAGCCGTGGATCACGGCGACCGTGGGGATCCGCAGCGCTTCGAGCCGGTCGATGACCGCATGTGCCCGGCCGATTTCAGTCTCGACCTCAAGCACATCGCTCGCACCGCGAAACGCGTTGACATCGGCGCCGGCAATGAAGCCGGATTCCTTCGCGGAACGGATCACGAGGCCCGCGGGCCGTGCGGTTTCGAGTTCGCCGAGCACCTTACCGAGTTCTTCGATCAAATCCGCCGACAGCGTGTTGGCGCTGGCGCCTTCGCGGTCGAACAGCAGCCATGCGATCCCATCGGAGTCGCGGGTCAGCTTGAAATTCCTGTACGGTCCGCCCGCGTCGGGCTTCGGCCCGAGTTCGAGCACGCGATCGCCGAGAACGTCCATGATCCTTGATTCCATGATCACACCGTCTCTATCAGCATCGCGCCGCCCTGCCCGCCGCCGATACATTCGGTGGCGATGCCGCGCCGTGTGCCGAGCCGCTTCATGGCGTTGACGAGATGCAGCACGATGCGGTTGCCGCTGCAGCCGACGGGATGGCCAAGGCTGATCGCGCCGCCATCGACATTCATTCTGGTCTGGTCGATGGCACCGGCCGCACCGTCGAGGCCCAGAATCTCCTTGCAGAACTTTTCGTCGTTCCAGGCTGCGAGACAGCCCAGCACCTGCGTCGCAAAGGCCTCGTTCAATTCCCAGGTCTCGATATCGCCGAGAGTCAACTCGTTGCGCTTCAAGAGTTCGGTCGCCGACAGCACGGGGCCGAGGCCCATGATCGAGGGATCGAGCGCCGACCATTGGCTGTCGAGGATGACCGCCTTCGGCGTCAGGCCATGCTTGGCAACGGCTTTCTCGGAAGCGAGGATCACCCATGACGCACCGTCGGTGATCTGCGAGGAATTTCCGGCGGTGACCTTGCCCCAGGGCCGTTCGAACACCGGCTTCAGTTTTGCCAATGTCTCGGCCGTGGAATCCGGCCGCACGCCATCGTCATGGTCATAGAATTTGCCGTCGCGGGCAAAAGCAGTTTCGACCTCGCCCTTCAGCCAGCCCTGGCTCTGGGCGTTGGCGAGCCGCTTGTGGCTCTCGGCGGCATAGGCATCGGACTGCGCGCGGGTGATGCCGAAGAGATGCCCGACCACCTCGGCGGTCTGGCCCATGTTGAGGTCGGTGATGGGATCCGTCAGCCCGCGTTCGAGGCCGATGATCGGTTTGAAATAAGACGGCCGCACCTTTAGCGCGGCCATGATCTTGGCGCCGAGACCCCGGGCACCGGCAAGGCCGGCGAACCAGCGCACGCCCTGCTGCGGCCACACCAGCGGCGCGTGGCTCAGCGCCTCGGCGCCGCCGGCCAGGATCAGGTCGGAGACGCCCTCGCGGATGTAGCGGTAGCCCGTGTCGATCGACTGCATGCCGGAGCCGCAATTGATCTGCACGGTGAAGGCGACCATTTTCTCGCCCATGCCGAGCCGCAGCGCTGCGACCCGCGCCGGGTTCATCTCGTCGGCAATGACGTTGACGCAGCCCAAAATCACCTGATCGAAGGTGGTGGGCGCAAAGGGCTGCCGGGCCAAGAGCGGCCGGCCGCATTGCACGGCGAGATCGACCGGGGTGAAGGGCCCGGGGCCGGAACGCGCTTTCAGGAACGGCGTCCGGCTGCCGTCGACAATAAAAACCGGTCGCGCCATCAGCTCGCCGCCCTCTGATCACCCAATTCCTGGAAGAATTGATGCACGTCGGCGGCTTTCCTGTAAATCGGCGACAGCGCCTCCGGCGCAAAATCGTCAACCTCGATCACTTTTGCGACAGCTTCATGGGCAGCGGCGAGCTTTTCGCCCTCGGACTGGGTGATGACGCCCTTCTGCACCGCCTCTTTCCAGTCGTGCAGCCGCGCGGCGTGCAGTTGCTTCGCGGCGCTCTCCGCGGCGGTCACCAGCAGGAACGCCTTTTCCAGCCGGGCAACGCCGCGATCGTCATCGACATGTGACAAATCCGCCGTCAGCCGGTCACGCGCCGCCGATGGCGACAGCACGAGCTGCGCGCAGAGATGGACGACCCGGTCGGATGGACCGACCACCCGCGCGCCGAACGGCTGGATCAGGAATTTCAGGATCACTGCGACGAAGCGATTGGGCAGATTATTGAGGATCTCGGCAAAGCGGTTCTCGATGGTTTTGAAGCCGCTCGCCATGCACCATTCCAGTGCGGCGAAATCGGCTTGCTGGCGGCCTTCGTCCTGCCAGCGTTTCAGCGCGGCCGAAAGCAGATAGAGTTCGGAGAGGATATCGCCGAACCGGGCCGAGAGCATTTCCTTGCGCTTGAGCGCACCGCCCAAGGTGAGCAGTGCCATGTCGGCGCAGAGCGCGAAGGCCGAGGAGTAGCGCGAGAGCTGGCGATAGAATTTGGTTGCATCACCTGCATCAGGCGCCGGCGCGAACATGCCAAAGCTCCAGCTGCGGCCAAAGGCGCGGAACATGGTCTTGAAACTATGCCCGACATGGCTCCAGAACGCCTTGTCGAAAGCATCCAGCCCCCTGGCGCGATCGGCTTCACCGAGCGCGTTCATCTCGTCGAGCAGATAGGGATGGGCGCGGATCGCACCCTGCCCGAACACGATCAGATTGCGGGTCAGGATGTTGGCGCCTTCGACGGTGATGCCGACCGGCACCGAGCGATAGAGGTTTCCGAGATAGTTCTGCGGGCCGTCAATGACCGCCTTGCCGCCATGGATGTCCATGGCGTCGTCGATCGCGATCCGCATCCGCTCGGTGGCGTGCAGCTTCATGATGCCGGAAATGACCGCGGGATGACGGCCCTGGTTGAGCGCCGCACAGGTCAGCCGCCGCGCGGCGTCGAGCAAATAGGCCGTGCCGGCAATGCGCGCCAGCGGCTCCTCGATGCCCTCGAATTTTGAGATGGAGATGCCGAACTGCTCGCGGATGCGGGCATAGGCGCCAGAGGTGCGCGCGGCATAGGCCGCGCCCGCGGCCGACAGTGACGGCAGCGAGATGCCGCGGCCGGCGGCGAGCGCGGTCATCAGCATTTTCCAGCCCTGGCCGAGGCGTTCCTGGCCGCCGATGATGTAATCCATCGGGATAAAGACATCGCGGCCCCAATTCGGGCCGTTCTGGAACACCTGCATCGCCGGCAGATGGCGCTTGCCGATCTCGACGCCGGGAAGATGCGTCGGGATCAGCGCGACGGTGATGCCGAGCTCTTCCTCAGAACCCACCAGATGATCGGGGTCGTAGGCCTTGAAGGCGAGGCCGAGCAGCGTCGCGACCGGGCCGAGCGTGATATAGCGCTTGTGCCAGTTGAGGCGCAGCCCCAGCACTTCGCGGCCTTCGAACTGCCCCTTGCAGATAATACCCGTGTCGATCATCGAGGCGGCATCGGAGCCTGCTTCCGGACTGGTCAGTCCGAAGCAGGGAATGTCGCGGCCATCGGCCAGGCGCGGCAGCCATTGCTGCTGTTGTTCCTTGGTGCCGAACCGCATCAAGAGTTCGCCGGGCCCGAGCGAGTTCGGCACCATCACGGTGACGGCGGCGGTGAGCGAGCGCGACGAAAGTTTTCGCACCACCTCGGAATGCGCGTAAGGCGAGAAGCCGAGGCCGCCATACTCCTTGGGAATAATCATGCCGAAGAATTTGTGGCGCTTGATGAAGGCCCACGCCTCCGGCGGCAGGTCGCGCCATTCCCAATTGATCTTCCAGTCGTCGAGCATGGCGCAGAGCTCGTCGACCGGACCATGGAGGAAGGCTTCTTCCTCCGCCGTCAGCGCCGCCGGCGCGTAGCCAAGCAATTTCGACCAGTCGGGATTGCCGGTGAAGAGGTCGGCGTCCCACCAGACGTCACCGGCCTCCAGCGCCTCGCGCTCGGTGTCGGACATCGACGGCAACACGCCGCGGGCCCAGGAGAAGATCGGCTTGGTGATGAAATCGCGGCGGAAGCTCATGGCGGTCCTCATGGATCGGCGGCGCGGAAGGCTATTTTAGCTGATGATGCGGGGTTTGGGTGAACACTTCGCCTTGAAAATCGGGCGAAATTGACGCGGACGGGCGGCTGATAACGGCTGTGGAGCTTGTCCGTTCCGGAGTGGGGCCGCATGTCTGCGGTCCGCAGTCACAATCCATCGTCGTCCCGGCGAAGGCCGGGACCCATACGCCGCGGCGCTTGCTTTGAGACGTGCTGTCCGACGACTTTCCTTCTACCGCTACCCTCGGTGGCTATGGGTCCCGGCCTTCGCCGGGACGACGAGGAGCGTTCTCGCGGCACGATCTGCCCGAGGTTTGCAAGTAATTTCCGCACCTCTCGAAATCAGAGGGCGCAGGGAATGCCGGATGCGCGCTGCACCCGCGGTCTCGCGTGCGATTGTGCATAAGAATGCTGCACACGAGCATACAGGGCAGCGGAGAACATCCGACATTCCCTGCGCAATGGCTTTACGGCTTATAACGCGCTCTCCCCGGTGAGACGGCCTCTATTGCCACCGTCGCCCCTCGGAAGCGTTAGCTCCCTTAAGGCTTGACGCCGTTACGGGCGCCAGGACCACACGCTTTCGCCGTACGCTTCAGCCGCGACCGTCAATCGCAACTGTTGCGTCCACCGCGACCCGCCCCTCGTTGTGACGATGGCCAACGCCCCTCTGAGTGGGACGGGATGGCGATAGATGCGCACTGATTTGGGGTGGAAGGGAAGAGAAATATTTTTGATTTACAGAAATTTTGGGCTTGACATGATTTCTTTAAATCGGAAGTGATTTGCCCCGGCTTCGCCAAGGCTACGCCGGGCGCAGCCGTCGGGTCAATTTGTCGAGGGAAAGCGCAGGACCATGCGGCAATGATGAGCGCGCGGCGGACCACCGATGAAGCAGCGACGAGCCGCGCAGGTGGTCAAGCGTAAACCTAAGTATCATCGTCCCAAACGAATGTAAGGCATTGATGAACGTCTGTGCAATGGCCCGATCCGCCCCCCTGCGAGAGGTTGTAGATCGACGGCGTTATGCCGTTCGAACCGGGATTGAGCGGCGGAGCTGAGAAAGCCGCACACGCTGATGCGGCCAGGGCATTGGCTCGGTCAGCTGCTCACGAATGTGAGCGCTGAGCGGAGCAACGCACCGCGAAACTTGCAAGAAGGAAGCATTTGTCATGGACGTCATCATCCAGAAGATCAACGGCTTGTGGCACCTCATCGTCGGGTCGTGTCACATCAGGACTCCGTTCCTGGAGACACAGCACCGCTCGCTGGTCGTTGCGTACGCCCGCCAGGTCTACCCGGGCGCCAAGATCCTCGAACGCGACTGACGGTTAGGAAGGGAATGGGGCTGGTCAATATTGCTCATATCGGAAAAGAATTTGGCCCATCGTTAGCGAATTAGGGCACTCCCCGATTCAAAATTCGGATGCAATACGGACAGCGCCCAGCCGACCGGTACTGTCCTGGGGCGCCCCAAAACGCATCGCATGACTGCTTGGCGGGACCACTTTGGGAAATTTGGTTCGCAAGAACGGCCTCAGTGCGGGGAACACTGAGGCCATCTATGTAGGATGCCTTGGGCAGGAAGGCGATCCATGCAACGTCAAGGACCCTAACAAACATTTGTTCCGCCGGGTTGTTGGATGGTGAAGCAGCGGAGACGGCACCCGCTCAAATCAATGGCCTATGAGCAATTCTGCTCAGTCCATCTGTTCGCCCAGTGCTACTTCTCGCCTCTCTGGCAGCACGATCGCGCGGCCGTCTTATTCCTGAGGGCGAAACATCGAAATGGTTCAAAGCTCACCAGAAACCCGCGCATTGGCGCACCTGCTTGCCCGCTATCGCGAACCAAACAGCAGGCGCGGATTATTTGAGCTGGTGATCACGGCAGTGCCCTTCCTTGTCATTTGGACGCTGATATGGACGGCTCTCGACCACGGCTGCTGGATTGGCCTGCTGCTGGTGGTACCGGCGGCGGGCTTCCTCGTCCGCCTCTTCATGATCCAGCACGACTGCGGCCACGGGTCGTTCTTCTCGGGCCGCCTTGCAAACGATTGGGTCGGCCGAGCCATCGGTGTCGTGACGCTAACGCCGTACGATCACTGGCGACGAAGCCATGCACGCCATCACGCAAGTTCGGGCAATCTCGATCAGAGGGGGGTCGGCGACATTGACACGTTGACGGTGCGTGAGTTTCAGTCGCGGCCGCGATGGCGTCAGATCGCTTATCGGGCGTACCGCCATCCGATCGTGATGTTCGGCGTCGGTCCCACGTTTTTGTTCATCTTGCAGCAACGCCTGCCGATAGGGATGATGCGAAGCGGCTGGATGCCATGGCTAAGTACGATGGGCACGAACATCGTCATCGCGATTCTGGTCGCCGCTATGATCCGGCTGGTCGGCTTTGGGCCATTCATCCTCATACACCTCCCGATCACGGCTCTGGCGGCGTCGATCGGTGTATGGCTGTTCTTTGTTCAACACCAGTTCGAAGACACCTCCTGGTCCCACGACGAGCATTGGAGTTTCCACGAGGCTGCGCTTCATGGCAGTTCCCACTATCACTTGCCGGGTGTTTTGCGCTGGTTCACGGCAAACATTGGCGTTCACCACATCCATCACTTAAGCAGTCGAATTCCCTGCTACCGGTTGCCTGACGTGTTGCGGGATCATCCGCAGCTCATCGCCATCGGGCGAATTACGTTGCTTCAAAGTTTACGGTGCGTGCGAATGGCTTTGTGGGACGAGAAACGGCAGCGGCTGATTTCGTTTGAAGAGGCGGCGGTCCGGCGGGATTGTTCTGGACGGGATGCCACCTTCTCGACGTAAGCGAAGCGCGTCTTCGGATGCCTCCGTAGACCGGCAGGCTCAGATGTTCCAAATGTCTGAGTTTCGTCATTCGCGTCGATGCTGGCGTGCCCGTCGATGTCCGCCCACCGGGGCCGCTCGGACATGCCGGGCGGATCGCGCCATGGCCGACAAGTGCCAACAACGGACTTATGCACTCCAACAAGCTCACTCAATCACTTCGTCGGCGCGGCCAAGCAGCGAAGTTGGTACACCAAGGGCCAGCGCCTTTGCTGTCTTCATGTTGATGACGAGTTCGAATTTTGTGACTTGCTGGACCGGCAGGTTTTCCGGCTTTTCGCCGTTCAGAACCCGGCCAAGATAGTCGCCCACCTGTCGGCGGGCCTCGGCGTAGTTCGGTCCGTAACTTACCAATCCGCCATCAGCAGCGAATTCACGAATTGGATAGAGTGCCGGTATGCGGTGTTGAGCTGTCAGACCAGCAAGGCTTTCGCGGTTTCGAAGCATCAATGCGTCGGCCGAAATCAACAACGCATCCGGCCGCACGCCAGCCATCCTTGCGAAAGCCTCCTTGAAATCATCAGGGCCTGCTGTCTCGACACGGAGCAGCTTCACTCCCAAGGTATCAGCCGCCAGTTCCAATCTCCTCAGAGTGTCCTCGTACCCTGATACGAGGCTTGTTGGATTATAGAAGAACCCAATGGACTTCGCCGTCGGCACCAGTTCACAAAGCAACTGCAGCCGTTTGGCCATTACCTCTACATTGAGAACTGAAACCCCCGTCGCGTTGCCGCCCGGTCTGTTCAGGCTTACGACGAAACCGCTTGCCACAGGGTCAAAACCGGTCAGAAAAATGATCGGAATTGACGTGGTGGCAGCCTTGGCGGCGATGATTGAAGGCCCTGCAAAAACAGCGATGGCATTTACGCGATGCCGAACCAGATCACGGGCCAACTCACCTAGTCGGTCCTCGTGACTATCGGCGCAACGGTATTCAAGCGCGAGATTTCGGCCCTCGACATAGCCCATTTCGGCCAAGCGGTCCTGGACCGAACCAAAATTTCTCCGTGCCCCCTCGAGCGATCCAACGTCAAGGACGCCCAGCGTCCGCGAAGCCGCCTGTTGTCCCAGAGCAGGAAGCGACCACGCGGCCGCGCTCCCAATTGCAGCGATGAACTCGCGCCGCCTCATCGATTTTTCCTCGGCCAACGACCGGCATTGTAGCCACTCCGACCGGCCATCTGGAAGTAGGCAGATTGAAGTCCAACAAATTCGGCTGTGGGTCATTCGCGTCAAATCTGATCTCCCCGCCGATGTCCGGTTAGCGGAGTATCTTCGGACAAGCGCCGTAGCCCGCAGGTCGGCTCAATTCGCTGACCGGCTGAGAAGCGCCACAACCGGTCCCTCTTCCCGCTTCGGATTCGCACGAACTTGGTGTAGCTTGCCGCGAGATGCCAGCCAGGGCGCGCCGAAGCCCCGTTGGTTCACTGGTGCCGATGGCGGCCGAAGAATTCTATTAGGTCGGTGGCAGGCGGCGAATGCCGCTGCCGTTCGCGTGTTGGCGTGCGCCCGCCACTGCGTTGCGATTTCGCAATCCTCATTTGGGAGGATAAAATGCGACGGCGCGATTTTGTTTTCGGTTTTTCGGGCGCGGCTCTTGCGATGCTGGACAACGCGCGCGCCCAACCCGCTGGGCGGGTATGGCGCGTGGGGACTGTCGGGCCGGAGCCGCGTGACAGGGGTCAATATTTGTCCGACGCCTTTTCACAAAAATTGGCCGAGTTCGGCTACCAGCAAGGGCGCAATGTTGATCTGACCGTACACTTCACTGAACCCCGCATCGAAAAATTCGCGGAGCTTCTTGTTCCTTTGGTTGCCAATCTCGACCTTTTGGTTGTTTGGAGCACGATCGGTCTCATCGCCGCCAAGAAAGTTGTTCCTCCCGCTCTGCCGACAATTTTTCTTGGTGTGGGCGATCCGGTGCGCATAGGCGCCGTTCAGAGCCTTTCGCACCCTGGAGGAAACATGACCGGGGTGACCTATGAGTCGGCGACCGAGACATGGGCAAAGCGAATTGAACTCCTGAAGGAGATCGTGCCCAATCTTGACAGAGTGGGCGTTCTCAAAGCGGGAAATGATCCAAATTCAGCATACGCCATGGCTTCGCTGGAGCCGTGGCTGCCAGCGCTCGGTGTCACATTGGTAGCCGTGGATTTTACGTCGGCCGACGAGCTGGACGCTGCATTCTCAGAAATGATGCGAAACAACGTCAAAGGCGTGTTGGTGATTTCGGGAGCTCTTACTTTCGTCAACGGCAAGCGGATTTCGGAGCTCGCTTTGGAGCATGGATTGCCGTCCGTTCACGGATTCAGGGAGACCGTTGCATTGGGAGGATTGGTGAGCCTCGGACCGGAGCTTGTCGCAATAGCCCGGCAGGGGGCGCGGCTCGCAGACAAGATCATGAAAGGCGAGAAACCGGCCAATATCCCCGTGGAAGAGCCTACCGTTTATGAAGTATGGCTCAATTTGCGCACCGCGCGCGTACTCAACATCACGATACCAGCGTCCGTGACCGCCCGCGCCGACCGTGTGATCGAATGAGCCACGAGGCTCGTAAGGCGGATTGAGGCGACCCGAAGCTTGGGGCTCGCCATCAACTACCGCGCCGGCGCGTGCGAGTGACGTTCATCACAGTGGCTCCGTGCAGACCAGGTGTAGATCACGAACAGGGACGGATGGGACCGGCCGACGGCGAACGGGGATTATCAGCTATGACAACACGCTCCGACAACCATTGTAGAGACTTCGGAGATGCCGACCATAATTTGCGTCGCGCGCGCATAGCCGGTTATGTGCTGCTTGCCGGACTTTTTCTTGAGGTTGTGAGCTGCATAATTTGGTTTCATGGCGTAGAGACCTTCGCTTCGTTGATATGCGTCGCGTTGGTGGCCGGAGGTGTCGCGGGCGAGATCTTCTTTGAATACAAGGCCAGACTGGCCGACAAGGGCACGCCCATCGTCGCCGCACCACCCATCAGCAAGGTTGATCAACCGGCGCCAGACCGCAGCTATTCGAGGAGCAGCGTGAACAGGACAGGCCCGCACTTCAGCATCGGGCTCGGCGAACTCCTTCGCAATCGCAATACGCCGTCTTTGCCGAACAATTCCAGGCTGCGGTCGCCATTTCCTGAACGAGCTCGCAGAAGCCTGCCACTGCGCCGCTGGCGAGAGCGCTTTGCGTCAAGCTAGAAAAGCTCGCAGGAGCCGACCGGTCCGGAAGCCCCAGCAAGGGTACGCGGGAGCCGGACCATCGCACAGGCGGCGCGTGTAAGCGCCCGCTGGACGGCCGGGTTTTGGCTATTAGTATGGGTGCGGGGAAACGAGGGATAGCCAATGCTGTTCAAGAGATTTCGACGGGCCGTCGAACCCAGTCCCAGCAAATGGAAGCGAATAGAGGAAACACCGATACCGTTGAGCCTCGGTCGGATCTGGCTCGTTGATATTGATGGCAGTATCACGCGGGCGATGGCATTTACCTGGCCGATCCTCAAACGCCGCGAGCCGCGCAAATATCGGTTCTGGATGTCTCGTGAGCCTCACGCACGAGAACCTTCCGCTGAAGCTATTGCGGCTCTCAGAGTGCTTAAAGCCAAATAGGCCGGCGCCGAGCCTCGATCACGGAAAGCGCGAGGCTATCTCAATCGCCAACCGCGCGCTCTGCATCACCAGACGTGACATTTTCTCAAGCAGGCTCCGCTGCTCGGCTGCGACCTTGTAGAGACGAGCCGCTTCCTGCTCATTCTTTTCCAGGCCGCCGCGCCCCTGTTCGTAGAACAGCCCGAGGTTTTGTTGCGCTGTCGGGTTCCCCTGCTCCGCGGCCAGCTTGAAGAGGCGAGCGGCCTCGCTGTCGTCTTTTTGCAGGCCGCCAATACCCTCGGCGTAGAAGTGCCCGAGACTGACCTGAGCGCTGGCGCTTCCCTGTTCGGCGGCGAGCCTGTAGAGACGGGCGGCCTCGCGGTCGTCCTGTTGCAGTCCGCCACGACCCTGCCTGTAGAAGAGCCCGAGGTTGAATTGCGCGGCAGGATTTCCCTGCTCCGCAGCCAACTTGAAGAGGCGAGCGGCCTCGCGCTCATTCTTCTGCAAACCGCCCAGGCCATCGTCGTAGAAATTCCCGAGACTGAGCTGCGCGCTGGCGTCGCCCTGGTCAGCGGCGAGCTTGTAGAGGCGCGCGGCCTCGCGCTCGTCCTTTGGCAGTCCGCCATGACCCAAGCTGTAGAAGAGCCCGAGGTTGTATTGCGCTGTCGCGTCTCCCTGGTCCGCAGCAAGTTCGAAGAGACGAGCGGCCTCGCGCACATTCTTTTGCAGTCCGCCAAGGCCCTCGTCGTAGAAGGAGGCGAGATTGACCTGAGCGCTGGCGTATCCCTGGTCGGCGGCGAGCTTGTAGAAGCGGACGGCCTCGCGGTCGTCCTTTTGCAATCCACCACGGCCCTGGTCGTAATAGAGCCCGAGATTGTATTGCGCCGTGGCGTCGCCCTGGTCCGCAGCGAGCCTGTAGAGGCGAGCGGCCTCGCGGCGATCGTTCGGCAGTCCGCCGGCACCCTCGCTGTAGAAGTGCCCGAGACTGACCTGAGCGCTGGCGAATCCCTGATCGGCAGCCAGCTTGAAGAGGCGGGCGGCCTCGCGGTCGTCTTGTTGCAATCCGCCACGTCCCTCGTCGTAGAAGACGCCGAGATTGTATTGCGCCACGGGATTTCCCTGGTCCGCAGCGAGCTTGAAGAGGCGCGCGGCCTCGCGGTCATCGTTCGGCAGGCCGCGCCCTTGCGCATAGACGATCCCGAGATCGACCTGCGCGCCGGCGTCTCCCTGGTCAGCGGCGAACTGAAGGATAGCAGCGGCCTCGCGGTCGTCCTTTGACGGTTCGTCACCATCCTGCTCTTGGTGCACCGGATCGTTTGACGGCGCCTGCGTCGCAGCGCCATACGCCAACGGAAGCGCAACCACGAGCATGGCTGTGATGGAGAACAAAGCCCGCTTGTTCATGTTCATCTCTAAAGCCAATCTGGCTGGATCAAGGGAGAAATCATTGCTGGCAACTGGCCCGCGTGGCCGACCGGAAAATTAGTCGCGTCCAGTGCCAAGCTGGTTCACGACCAGCCATTGTCATTCAGGCCGATCGGCGTGAGCGGACATCTTCGGCCCGGCGGCAAACTCCGAAAAGTGCCGACAGCGGATGCTCAGCTGTTTGGGAGCCACCAGCCGAATATCGCAACAACGACGCACGCAGCCAGCGTGATCAAATTCATGCCCATCGATAGCCAGTAACGGACCGGCGCTTCGTCTTTCTGGAAAATCCAGGTCTCGTAGTCGAGAATATCCTCGCCCTCGAGCTCGATTTTTCTTTCGACGAGGCCATTCCATAATCTGCGGCTGCAATCGAAGCAAAAATAAATCGCGACAAGGCGAGCGACGATCTCACAAAGGAAAAACTGCATTCGACACCCGTCATCAAGCGCTGCTTCGATGACCAGGCCGCAATCGGCCGGGTCACGGCAGTCGTTGCATCCGCGCTACACGGTTTGGGTGTGGCTGGACCCGATGTTGGTTCAATTGCAGGAACGATTAGCGGACCCCGCGAGCGCGGGGCGAGACGATCAATCCGGGCGGATCATCTCGAACATGTTTTCCGGCTTGATCTCGAAATAATCGCCGCTGCGGCCGGCGCGGACGATCGGGCGGGCCAGCGCGGTCTGGTAGACGCCGTCCTTGATCATGGCCTTGTCGATGTGGACGGCGACGACTTCGCCGAGCGTCAGCCAGGCCTGCGCCTTGTCGCCATTGGCGCCCTGCAGCTGGATGATCTGCGTCAGCCTGCACTCGAACGACACCGGGCTTTCGGCAACGCGCGGCACATTGACGAGCTTGCCGGGTACCGCCGTGAGGCCGGCGATATTGAACTCGCTGACGTCGCGGGCGACGTGGGCCGCGGTGGCGTTCATCTGCTGCGCCAGGTCCATGGTGGCGAGATTCCAGACGAACTCCTTCGTCTCCTGGATGTTGGCGGCGCTGTCCTTCCAGTTGGTGGAGGAGAAGCCGATGATCGCAGGCTTGTAGCAGAACGCGTTGAAGAAGCTGTAGGGCGCCAGATTGACGTTACCCTTGGTATCGCGCGACGAAATCCACCCGATCGGGCGCGGCGCGATGATGGCGTTGAAGGGGTCGTGCTTGAGGCCGTGGCCCTTGGCGGGTTCGTAAAAATGCAGGTCTTTGGGGCTCTTGGCATCCATTAGGGTTGTTCCTTCAATCGCAGGGTCGGCAAAGCGTAGCGCGCCCACCAACCTAATTGAAGTAGGAATGGTGGGCACGGCGCATGCGCCTTTGCCCACCCTACGTCGGAAATCCGGCTATTTCGCCTGCCGCGGCTCCAGCGCGCGGAACAGGAAATCGATCATCTGGTCGATCGTGGCGGTAGGCTTGTTGACGGCCTGCGCGATCATCTGCGGGTGGAAGAAGCGGATCATGCCGGTGCAGGTACAGAGCGCGGCCAGCGGCAGGTCGGGGGCCTCGAACTCGCCGGACGCCACGCCCTGCCCGATCACCTCGCCGATCATGCCGGTGACGCACTCGATATGGGCGACGCAGACGTCCCAGTCCTCCTCCATCGCAATCGCGACCATCTCATGCAGCTTGTTATCGCCGACATAGCGCTCCGAGTTCATGCGATTGACGGTCGTGAGCAGCTCACGCAGCCGCTGCTTGGCCGGACCGGGTCTCGCCACGATCCGCCGCGCCTCGGTCTCGACCTCGCCCATCAGGGTGCGCGCCACGCCTTCGTGGATCGACTTCTTCGAATCGAAGAAGCGATAGACGTTGGCCGGGCTCATGCGCAGTTCTTTGGCGATGTCGGCGACCGTCGTCTTCTGGTAGCCGAGCTGCCGGAACAGACGCTCCGCCACCACGAGAATACGTTCCCGCGTGTCGGTTTCCACATTTTCAGCAATCAGCGTCATGTCAGAACCAATGTTCAATTATTCCGCCGCGTCGGCAAGCGGAAATGCGAGCGGAGACGTGCTCATATCCTTGGCGGCATGCTGCGGCGCAAGATCGGGCTGCTTGGTTTGGCCGCTTTCTTCCAGGCCCTTGCGGAACCAAAGCGCGTAGAGGCCCGGCAGGTACAGCAAGGTCAGGAAGGTTGCAACGAACAAACCGCCCATGATGGTGATCGCCATCGGGCCCCAGAAGGCCGAACGCGACAGCGGGATCATGGCCAGGATGGCGGCCAGCGCCGTCAGGATCACCGGCCGGGCCCGCCGCACGGTGGCTTCGACGATGGCTTCCTTGCGCGTCATGCCATGGGAAACGTCGGTCTCGATCTGGTCGACCAGAATGACCGCGTTACGCATGATCATGCCGGCCAGCGCGATCAGCCCGAGCAGCGCCACGAAGCCGAACGGCTGGCCCGCGATATTGAGGCCGAGCGAGGCGCCGACGATGCCGAGCGGCGCCGTCAAGAACACCAGGATCAGGCGCGAGAAGCTCTGCAGCTGGATCATCAGCAGCGTCAGCATGACAAGCGCCATCAGCGGAAACAGCACGGCGATCGAGGCGTTGCCCTTGGCGGATTCCTCGAACGCGCCGCCCGGCTCGATCCGGTAGGCCGGCTCGAGGCTGTCGCGGATCTGCTGCAGTTTCGGCCAGATCTGGTTGGTGACGTCGGGCGCCTGCACGCCGTCGGCGACGTCGGTACGCACGGTGATCGCCATGTCGCGGTTACGCCGCCACAGGATCGGCTCCTCATGGGCGTATTCGATTTTTGCAATTTGCTGCAGCGGCACGGCGACACCATTGCGTGAGGTGACCGTGAGGTCGCCGACATGGCCGAGATCGAGCCGCTCGGAGGGCACCGCGCGGGCGACCACGCCGACCTTCTCGATGCCGTCGCGGATGGTCGTCACCGGCGCGCCCGAGATCAGCATGCTGAGCGCCTGCGAGACGTCCTGCGGGGTCAGACCCAGCGCACGGGCACGGTCCTGATCGACCACGAGCTTGAGGTAGGGCGACTGCTCGTTCCAGTCGAGCTGCGGCTCCAGCGCATTGGGATTCTGCCGCATCACGTCACGCACCTGATAGGCGATGTCGCGGACCTTGTTGGGATCGGGGCCGATCACGCGGAACTGGACCGGGAAGCCGACCGGCGGGCCGAAATTGAAGCGGTCGATGCGCACGCGCGCCTCGGAAAGGTCGCCGCCGGCGACCGCCTTCTCCAGCCGCGCCTTGATACGCTCGCGGGCGTCGACGTCCTTGGAGACGATCACGATCTCGGCGAAGGCCTCGTTCGGCAGCTGCGGGTTGAGGCCGAGCCAGAACCGCGGCGAACCCTGGCCGACATAGGAGGTGTAGGTCGCGATGTCCTTGTCGTCCTTGAGCAGCGCCTCGGCCTTCTTGACCGACTTCTCGGTGACGTTGAAGGCGGTGCCTTCGGGCAGGCGCAGCTGCAGGAACAGCTCGGGGCGTTCCGACAGCGGGAAGAACTGCTGCTGGACGTTGCCGAAGCCGACGATCGAGAGCGCGAACACGCCGACCGTTGCCACCACCACCTTGATGCGGTGGTCGACGCACCACTGCACCATGCTGCGCAGGATGCGGTAGACGCGGGTCTCATAGACCGCGTGCGGATCGTGGTTGTGGTGGACCTTGATGTTCGGCAGCAGCTTGACGCCGATATAGGGCGTGAAGATCACCGCGACGAACCAGGACGCCACCAGCGAAATCGCCACGATCCAGAAAATGCCGCCGGCATATTCGCCGACCGCGGAATTGGCAAAGCCGATGGGGAGGAAGCCAGCGGCCGTGACCAGCGTCCCCGTGAGCATCGGAAACGCAGTAGATTCCCAGGCAAAGGACGCCGCGCGGACGCGGTCCCAGCCCTGCTCCATCTTCACCACCATCATCTCAACCGCGATGATGGCGTCGTCGACGAGCAGGCCGAGCGCGATGATCAGCGCGCCCAATGTAATACGGTGCAGATCGATCGACATCGCGTTCATGACGATGAAGACGATCGCCAGCACCAGCGGCACCGACATCGCCACCACGATGCCGGTTCGCCAGCCAAGCGCCAGGAACGAGACGAACAGCACGATCGCGAGCGCCTCGACGAAGGAGTGCACGAACTCGCCGACGGCACGCTCGACCACCTTGGGCTGGTCGGCGATCTGCTCGACATTGATGCCCTGCGGCACCGCCTTCATGAAGTCATTGGTCGCGTTCTCGACTTCCTTGCCGAGCTCGAGGATGTTGGCGCCCTTGGCGGTGACCACGCCGATACCGAGCGCGGGCTTGCCTTCCTGGCGCGCCTTGAAGGTCGGCGGATCGACGAAGCCGTGGGTGACGGTGGCGATATCGCCGAGGCGGAAGATCCGGCCGTTGCTCTCGACCGGCGTCTCGGCAACCGCCTTGGCGCCGTCGAGCGCGCCGGTGACGCGCAGCGGCACGCGCTGCGAGGAAGTTTCCACCGTGCCGGCCGGCGTGACGTTGTTCTGCTTGGCCAGCGAATCGAACAGCGCCTGCGGCGTGATGCCAAGCGTCGCCAGCTTGGCGTGCGAGAACTCGACGAAGATGCGCTCGTCCTGGGTGCCGTAGAGGTTGACCTTGGTAACGCCATTCACCTTCAGCAGCCGCTGGCGCATGCCCTCGGCGGCCTTCTTCAGCTGCGCGTAATCGGCGCCCTCGCCGGTCATCATATAGAGGATGGAATCGACGTCGCTGAATTCGTCGTTGACGACGGGACCGAGCAGGCCTGATGGCAACTGGCCCTGCACGTCGACCAGCTTCTTGCGGAGCAAATAGAACAGATACGGCACTTGCGCCGGCGGCGTCGAATCCTTGAACGTGACCTGCATCGCGGTGAACGCGGGCTTGGAATAGGTCTGCACCTTCTCGAAGTAAGGCAGTTCCTGCAGCTTCTTCTCGATGGGATCGGCGACCTGGGTCTGCATCTCCTGCGCCGTGGCGCCCGGCCAGATCGCGGAGACGTTGACGACCTTCACGGTGAAGAACGGATCCTCGGCGCGGCCGAGCCGCTCGTAGGAGAAGTAGCCGGCCACACCCAGCGCGATCATCAGGAACAGGATCAGCGTCGGATGACTTACTGCCCAGCCCGACAGATTGAAGCGTTTCATGTCACTCTCCAAATTCCTAACGGTCTTTATCGGGCGTCATTGCGAGGAGCGTAGCGACGAAGCAATCCATGCATCCGTTATGCCGCGCTATGGATTGCTTCGCTCCGCTCGCAATGACGGAGGCTAAAACGACAGCGACGAGACGACCCGGACCTTCTGGGCCGGATCGAGCTTCTGCACGCCGAGCGCCACAACCTTGGCGCCTTCAGGCACGCCGCCGGTGATGACGACGGAATTGCTCTCGTAGGATTTCACGACGACCGGCTTCAGCGTCACGGCGCCGGCATCGTCCACGATGTAGAGCGAGGGATTGCCGCCCTGGCTGTACAGCGCCGACAGCGGCAGCTTCGCGACGTTCTCGGTGGCGGGATCGGACAGCGTCAACGTTGCGGTCATGCCGAGCGAAACGCTGTCGCCGGCGCCGGGCAGCGAGAACTTTGCCAGATAGGTGCGCGTTGCGGGATCCGCCGTCGGCGCGATCTCGCGCAGTTTTGCGACGTACTTCTTGTTGGCGTCCGACCACAGCGTGACGGAGGCGGCGCCATCCTTGGCGCGGCCCACCAGAGTCTCGGGGATCGCGACCACGGCTTCCTTTTCGGCAAAGCGCGCGACACGGACCGCGGTCTGGCCGGAGGCGACCACCTGGCCGGCGTCGATCAGGGTCGCGGTGACGACGCCGCGGGTATCGGCGACCAGTGTCGCATAAGAGAGCGAGTTCTTGGTCAGTTCGACCGAACGTTCGGCACGATAGAAGCGCGCGCGGGCCTCATCGGCGGCGGCGCGGCTCTGATCCATTTGCGCGTCCGTGGTCCAGCCCTTGGCGCGGAGATCCTTGGCGCGCTGCTCGGATGCGCTAGCCTGCGCCAGCACGCCGGTCGCGGCGCGGTATTCCGCTTCCGACTGCTCGGCCTGCAGCTTCAGATCGACTTCATCGAGGGTGGCGAGCGGCTGGCCGACATCAACGGTCTGGCCGACTTCCACGAGGCGCTTGGCGACCTTGCCCGGGACCCGGAAACCCATGTCGGTCTCGATCCGGGGCCTGATGGTGCCAACAAAGCTGCGTTCCGGCGTTTCCGCCTCGTAATGCACGGTGGCGACCAGAACCGGACGCCCGGGAGCCGCCTTTTCGGCCGCCTTTTCATTGCAGCCGGTCAGCGAAAACACCGCCAACGCCAGCGCCGCTCCGGTCAAGAGCTTGTAATAGCTGGAAAAAATGGATCGGGCGAACATCGGTTTCTCCATCGGCTACATGCTGATGAAGATTATTGAATGTTCACTGACGAATGTCAATATTCGTCAGTGAACACCAATTCGTGAGTTAACGGGTGTAAAGGAGTCCAACTTTCCCGTCGCCCCTGCGGACGCAGGGGTCCATAGCTACGAATACTGATGAGACGAAAAGGGTCACTGGCCACCTGCCCTTTACCGAGGCCGCGGCGTATGGGCCCCTGCGTTCGCAGGGGCGACGGGTAAAGCTATTTCCCCTGCTTCGCCCCGAACTCGGTCTTGGTGTCGTGCCCGGCCAGAAACACCAGCAGCCCCGCCGCCAACGGCAACAGAGAGAGCACCAGCAAACCCGTCGACGTGCTGCCGGTCGCCTCCTTGACCCAGCCGACCAGATACGGCCCGCCAAAGCCCGCGAGATTGCCGATCGAATTGATCAGCGCGATCGCGCCGGCTGCGGCGGTGCCCGACAGCCACGCCGTCGGCAGCGTCCAGAACACCGCGAAGGTACAGAACACGCCGATCGCGGCGATCGTCAGCAGCACCATCGTCGTGACGGGATCGGTGATGTAGCTGGAGGCGCCGAGCGCGACGGCGGTGAGCAGCAGCGGCCCACCGACATGGGCGACGCGTTCGCGCGTGGCGTCGGAGTGCCGAGCCCACAGGATCATCGCGATGGTCCCGAACAGGAACGGGATCGCGGTGACGAAACCGGTCTGCGCATTGCTGAGGCCGAATGCTTTCACGATCTGCGGCAGCCAGAACTGCATGCCGTAGAGCGCACCGACGAAGCCGAAATAGGCTAGGCTCAGCATGAGCACCTTCGACTGCCCGAGTGATGTCGGAAAAGGAGGTCATGATCGGCTTGCGGTTCGCGGCGCACAATAGCGAACGCTCGCTAGCATGCAGTCCACCTAACCCCCGTTATGGCTGGCGCGCGTAGAGACGGCGTTGCCCCGCACTTCAAGCGCCGGGTGGTCGCGGACATCGAAGGCTGGACGCCTAGGCCGCAATTTCTCTTGTCAAACCAATGGGAACCCGTCAACCTAAATACAACTTGAACTAGAGTTCGGTTTCGATTTTGAGAACGTCAACGATCCGCAGCGGCGTATTACCTGAACCATTCAGTCCATCGGCATTCGCGCTACCTTGGAGGCTACTCGTGTCGAAGTCATTGCTTTCAATTATTCTTGCGCTCGTGATCAGCGGATCGGCGGCAAACTATTCCAGAGCTCAACCCAAACAACCAGCGCCTCCAGCGGTCGCGCAGCCCGTTTTGCCGGACATCACCAAAATCGATCGGGGCTGGTGTGAGAAGCTGATAGCTACGCCTCTCGTCTGCCAAGAGGGAGTGCCCGGGGTCGCTTGCCGAAGCGTAAAAGATGCCTCGGATGTAAAATGCAAGGAGATTTTGAAGGAGTGGAGTATTTTCGACTATTTACCGAAAGGATCAGCGGAAAAGTTCGTAGAATATGCTGCGCTCATACTTTTCGCAGTCTTCGGCCTTGCGGTAGCAAACCTAGTTGCTTGGATTAACGCAAGAAAGTCTCAAGCAATCGCACGGCAATCAACCGAACAGGTTGTGAAATTAGAAAACCGCGCCCTTGATCCCTTCTTTAATCTTCCAGTCGATTTTGATCAGCACGCTACAAACATGATACTAATTGGAGAAGGCGGCAGCGGCAAAACGACCCTCCTACATGCACTTTCAGGTGCGGCGGAGGCTAAGCCCGATGTCGCAACGGCCGAACTGTGTACCTACACGCTCGTTCACGAAGTTTCCATCGAGCAAAAGGGAAACAAGATTCGACGATTGGTTAGAATCTATTCCGACGATTACGTCGGGCAAAATTGGGTTCAGGGAGCGCAAAATGCATTGGTGAAAGAACGCCAAAAGTTGGTTAGGTCATCAACACTAGTGATCGTCGTCGATCTAGTTGGCCCTGGATCAAAGACGGATCCCGCTAAACGGCATGATAAAGCTCAATCTCGCCGGATCCGCGAGCAATTGGAGATCTATAATGATCCTGCAATTCAGAATTTAGCCCATCTCCTCGGTTCACAAGGGCAAATCATCTTGTTCATCAACAAGATCGATCTTATTTACCCCATTACAGACGAGCGTATCGCGGAGGCAAGGTTAGGATACAAATCACTCATTGACCGACTCGGCGACCTTCACGGCATCAGACTCCGTGTAATAGTTGGATCAGCAGTAACGGGCCTCGGCGTTGTTGGTTACGATGATGGGCATGAGGAACGAAAAAGCTTACTTAAGCTCGTTATCGACCATGCGGAAAAGATCGACGTAAATCAGATCAAGGTGGTTCAAGATGGCAAGTCGAAACCCTAGGGGTAGAAGGCCCGCCGACTTCAATTATCCAAAGTCTGAAGAAGATGAACCATCGCTTGAACGATCCTCGTCGTACGATGACTATGAGGTGGCCCACCGGCGTTTTTCACCCTCACGACTCAATTCGTTCGGTAGGATTTTGCTGCTTTGGCTTACGTTGATTTGGGGAGGTTTTGCGGCCGGATACTGGACGCAGGCCCTGCTGGGTCCAGATCGGAAAAGTGTGACGGATTTTGAAGCGTTGCTGCGCAGCGCTCAATTGGATCTTAAGAAGGTTAGTGATGAAAATGGAAAATTAAAAGAAGCGAATTCAAACCTAAAAGAAGCCAGTGATGCCTTTGTTGGCCTTTGCGCTGATGATCCAACGATTAGCAAATCTTGTCCAAGAAAGAGACGAAATCGCGAGTGACGTCTGGTTGGGACTGATGCGTTGCGCTTTGCTCATTCGTCCCCTCACTCCGCCAGTTGAAACCGCTCGAAGCGATGCAGCTCTTCCTCGATGCGGCGCTTGAGCTCCTTGCGCGGAGCCTTCGCGGCGCCTTTGCCGACCCAGTTCCATTTCTGCATCAGCAATTTCTTTTCCTTGCGGTCGGTCTTCAGATCGATCGCGGCGACGATGTCTTCGCCGACCAGCACCGGCAGCGCGAAATAGCCGAACAGGCGCTTTTCCTTCGGCACATAGGCCTCGAAACGATGGCCGTACTCGAAGAACAATTCGGTGCGCTTGCGCTGGATGATCAGGGGATCGAACGGCGAGAGGACGTGCACGAGGCCGCCATCATCCTCGCCTGCGCCTTGCTCCAACGTCTCGGCCCGCGCCCAATGCTCCTGCTTGCCCGCGCCTTCGATGGCGACCGCCACCATCTCCTTGCGGCGGACGCGCGCCTCGATCAGGCGGCGGACCGCGGCCTTGCTCGGCGCATCGAGATGGCAGATCGAATCGAGGCTGACGAGTCCCTGCGCGCGCAAGGCGCGGTCGAGCAGATAGGTGGTCGTCTCGAGGTTCGATGCCGGCTTCGGCGGCTTGTCCCAGCCGAAATGCCGCGTCATCAGCTCATATGTCTTCAGCATGCCGGTGCGTTCGGAAATGGTGACCGCGCCGGTATAGAACGCCAGCTGCAGCGCGCGCTTCGACGGCTTGCGGCTCGCCCACAGATGCTCCTTCTCGGTCAGCACGTCGTCCTCGATGTCGCGGATGGTCAGCGCGCCGTCCCGCTTGAGCAGCCGCATCACCTTGCGGGTGTCGGCCGGGCTGACGGACGCGAACCATTTATGGCCCTCGCGCTTGTGTAGCTTCATGCCGGGTACGAAGAAGCGAAAATCCTTCGACGGCACATAGGCCAGCGCATGGGTCCAGTATTCGAACACGCTCTTGTCGACGCTCTGGGCCTGCCGCAGGTCCGCGCGGCGATAGTTGGGAATGCGGCTGAAGAGAATGTGGTGGTGGCAGCGTTCGATCACGTTGATGGTGTCGATCTGCACATAGCCGAGATGCTCCACCGCGGCGGCAGTGGCTGCTGGCCCCTCGCCGAACGGGTCAGGCGTATCGAGCTGCTGGGCACGCAGCCAGATTCGCCGGGCCTCGGCCTTGGTCAGGGGGTGGGGTTTTGTCGCGCGGGGCATCGCCCGGCAATGTAATCGGATTCGCTCATCGGAGGAGTCCCGGATTTGGGAGCGAAATCAGCGTTTCGGCCGTTGAGTAACGCTGCCGGTAGCGATATCCGCCTCGCAGGACGCCTTGCCATGGTCCGGGGCGCGGCATTTGTAGACGCTGCCGGTCAGGCGATCGACCAGCCACGCGCTCTCTTCGGTCGGACCGTCGAAGGCGGTATAGCGGGTGCCGAGCGCGTTGATGAACGTCGACAGCAGGATCGCCGCCGCGATCATCGCCGCGCCGATCAAGGTCGGCATTGAACTTGCCGAGCCCGTGAGCTCCGGTGGAACGTTACGATAATTTTGATACTCGCGTTGACGCTTTACCGACTGAAACACCCGCCCGCCTGCTTCTTGCTTGCCCAAACCTTTTCTTGGATTTTCTTTTGGGATTTTCTCGTGGAGAATGGTGCTAGGTGCCCATCATGCCGATTTGTTGTTCGCAGATCGGCGCTGACGCGACGGCATTGCGACCAGCAAACAGCAAAGAGGAAGCCGGGAAGCGGCGCGGGTTCGCTGATACCTGCAACACGAGACAATTGCGTTTTGGATCGCGGGCGGCTGGCAAGCGCCCTCTACAGAAGTCGCAGGGAACACAGTGATCTAGATCACACAGAGTAACAGGGTGGACCCAAATCAACGGAAGCCAGCCGCTTTGAACGTGACCTAGATCACGTTGGCCGGTTTGAACCTGTCTTATCTTCGCAGCATCAAACCGCCAACCAGCCAATATGGCAGGCGTAACAGTGAGGAAGACGACAATGACCCGCTTTAATGGATTTTCCATCCTGACAATCGGCGCCGCGCTGTCGATGACGGCGGGCGTGGCGTTTGCCGGTGAGACCGTCTCGGCAGACAAGATCCTGAACGCCCTGAAGCCGACGTCGGCAACCCGCAGCCTTTCGATGGGCCCGCAGGCCAATACCGCCGCGCAGGCCAAGGAAGCCAGCTTCGTCGATACGCTGCGCAATCGCAAAACCCGCTCGCTCTCGCTCGGCGAGCGCCAGGAAATTGCCGAGCTCGCCGCGACCAAGCCGAAGATCGATCTCGAAATCCGCTTCGACTACAACTCCGCCGACATCAGCAAGAGCTCGATGACGGCGGTGCAGGAACTCGGCAAGGCGCTTTCGGACGCCAGCCTGAAGGGGTCGACCTTCGTGGTTGCCGGTCATACCGATGCGGTCGGCAGCGACGGATATAACCAGGACCTCTCCGAGCGCCGCGCCGATACGATCAAGAAGTTTCTCACCGAGCAATATGGCCTCAACGCCTCCGACCTCGTGACCGTCGGCTACGGCGAGACCAAGCCGAAGGATCCGAACGCGCCGATGGACCCGGTCAACCGCCGCGTTCAGGTCGTCAACATGGATACCAAGACCGCGTCGAAGTAAGTTCGCGCGCTTCGATCCGCCTGCCGGAAACGGCAGGCGGATTTTGCGCGCTTGAATGCGGACCAAATCCATCGTCGTCCCGGCGAAGGCCGGGACCCATAACCAGCGGCCCATGAAGAGGGCAAGACGTCAGCCATCCCCCGTAACAATTATCGCCGCGGAGTATGGGTCCCGGCCTTCGCCGGGACGACTCGTTGAGAGAGCTACGCCATCCTATATCCAGTTCTGGAAAATCATCAGGCGGTTGAACGTCGCCATCGATGTTTCCACGAACCCGGCCGAGATCGGCAGCATTGCAACGAAGCCCGCAAACCCTACCGCGACAAAAGCCCATAGCAGCCAGCGTGGCGTGTTGCCGCGACGGAGCGCATAGACCAGCACGAAACTCGCGGTGGTCGCGGCCGGCAGATAATAATAGATGAAGCCGAGCGTTCGCGGCAGCAACGCCCATGCGAGATACGGGCCGACATAGAACGCCAGCACCAGAAACGCATCCGCCCGCCGCGTCACGATCCAGTCGCGCAGGCAAACCAATAGCGCGATCAGCGCCGGCCACAGGATCAGGGGATTGCCGAGAAACACCACGGCCGAAATCCTGTCGTCGCCGACCTTGTCGAACAGATACCAGACCGGGCGCACCAGGAACGGCCAGGACGGCCACGAACTCATATAGGTGTGGCCCGCGATCGCGGTCGTGGTGTTGTCGCTGAAAATCCGCCGTTGCGCTTCGATGATGTCAGGGACCGACAGGCCGTAGAGCGGGACGAAGGTCGACAGATAGGCCAGCGCCGGGATCAGCAGGAAGCAGGCCGCGAAATGCCAGGCCTTGAAACCGGGCCACAGGTCCGGCCGGTACCAGTCATCTTCATTGCCGTCGGCAAATTGCGTACGCCAGCCTTGCAGGAGGCGGATCACCGCCACGATGACGACGCAGACCGCGAGCACGAACAGCCCGCTCCATTTGCAGCCGATCGCAAAACCGCAACACAGCCCGGTCAGCGCGAACCACAGATGCGGCCGCTGCTGCCGGAAGCCGTGCATGAACGCGGCGATGGCGAACAGGCTGAACGTCAGCGCGAAAATATCCAGCATCGCGATCCGCGATTGCACGAACAGCATCTGATTGAAAAAGGCGAGCAGGCTCGCGGCGATGGCCGGCCCCTGCGCCGCGAACAATGCGAGGCCGCACAGATACACCGCGACAATGGCGAGCGCGCCTGCCAGTACCGCCGGATACCGCCAGCCCAGCGGCACGTCGCCGAAGGTGTGGATCGACAGCGCGATGAATTGCTTGGCCAGCGGCGGATGCATCGGGTTGAGCATCGGCTGCGGCATCACGGGCAGCAGCATCTGCCGCGCCGCCGGCACGTAGTGCACTTCGTCGAAGTAGAACTTTTCGGGCGTGGTGATGCCGATCAGCATCGCGAAATGCGCGAAAAAAAACAGGGTACCCGCGATGATAGCGGTGCGCGCAATCGTCTGATTGGCAATAGAGGCTGGTGATTCTGGCACTGTCTTCACGAACCGAATGAAATTACGGCAAAATTGAGTGTGGTCGGTACAGATTTTTATGTCCATCGCATTGAACGCGATTCGAATCCGACGGCACTAACCGACGGGCTAGTAAGGCGCCGCTTGTGATAATTCTGCCACATCGCTTGCGCGCGCGATCCGGTACGATGTCGGGATAATCGATCGGCTTTGAAATGAAATCGCGTAACTTCTCTTTTTTTCTTTTTGTGCTTGGCGCAATCGCGGTGCTGGCGGCAAGTCCGCTTTCAGCACAAACGCGCGTCGGCGAAGCCGCCGTCGTCAAGAACCAGGTTCTCCGTGTTGCCGGATCGGCAACCAGCCAGCTCAATGTCGGCGATGGATTGCTGCGCGACGAAATCGTGCGCACCGGCCTCGATAGCGCCGCGCGGCTGGTGATGTCCGACAGCACCAACCTTTCGCTCGGGCCGAGCGCGTCGCTCAAGCTCGACCGCACCGTGTTCGACGACGAGACCCATTATCGCGACGTCGCGATCCGCCTGACCTCCGGCGCGTTCCGCTTCGTCACCGGCAATTCGGAAAAAGCCGCCTACAAGATCACGACGCCGCTTGCGACCATCGGCGTCCGCGGCACCACGCTCGACATCCTGTCGCAGCGCGGCCAGACCGTCGTCAACTTAAGGGAAGGCCAGGCGTCGGTCTGCACCGTCAGCTTCGAATGCGTCCAGCTCACCAGTCCCGGCGATACCGCCGTCATCACCCTGAGCGGCGGCAAGACCACCATCAAGAAGACCAACAACCCGCCATGGACCTTCGCCAAGACCTGCAGCGCCGCGGCGGGGCTTTGCAGCGCGACGCAATATGCCAACGCCTCGCCGACGGTGACGCCTCCGGTCGATGACGGCAGCGATCCCACCGGCATGCTGTGTGGACGTTGACCATGCAGAGCCGGACCACGAGTTTCATCGCATCCGTCGTGCTGGCCGCGGGGGTTTTGTTTTGGCTGGCGCCGATGCAATCGGCATCCGCGGTGGCAGCCACGGCAACGATTTGCGGAACGAATCCCTCGCCCTCGCCGTCACCTTCCCCCTCATCCACGCCCACAAATAACCTGACAGTCACGGCGTCCGATGAAGTCGTGCCGTGTCCCGCGGGTTCGTCGACCCCAACGCCAACGCCAACGCCGACCCCGACACCCATTGCGTCGCCAACGCCGACACCAACGCCGAGTCCAGGCCCAACCGGCGCGGATTCCAGCGCGGGATCGATCAACGATCTGGCCAAGCAGCGCTTCAACCAGATGATCACCAACCGCGTGCTCGGCACCGTGCTGCTCGGCATCAACGAACAGGTCAATTGCGGCGATTGCGTCAGCGCCTTCGGCTCGGCGGGGTCGTTCTCGGCCGGCATTCACGGCCGCAAGAACCTGACCGCCAATCTGTCGCTGCTGGCGGGCATCGCCTACACCCATTACAGCGAAGGCGGCTACAGCGTCACGGCGGCCCCGATCGGCGCGTTCGCGCTGCGTTACGATTTCGCCGACTGGGGATCGTCACGGCCGTTCTTCGACATCGGCGCCATCCTGACGCCCTATGAGAAGATACGCTATCGCCGCACCTATGCGACGAGCCTGGGGGCGGTATCCCTGGACAGCCACACCACCGGCGACAATTACGGCGTCTATGGCCGCGCGGGCTGGATCAGCCGGCTGTCGCCGCGCGACGAGGTCGCCGCCTCCGTCGAGGTCTGGCAATTGTGGCAGCGCGTGAAGGGCTATACCGATCCCGCCGCCGCGTTCAATCCGTTCGACGCCTCGATCGCCGGCGGCACCGACAAGACCAATCTGGTCAAGATCGGCGGACAGTGGACGCATCTGTTCGGCAACAATGTCGAGGCCAATATCAATGGCGGGTTCGTGCAATCGTTCGGCACGCAATCCGGCATCGTCGCCACCGTGACCGGCAACGGCACCGTGGTGCCGACGATCGGAAACCAGGGCTGGTTCGAATATGGCGGCCGCCTCGGCTTCCGGATCAGCAAGGGCTGGGTCGCCGACCTCTTCGTCAACGGCACCGCCGGCCCGCAGCCGGTCGGCAACACCCTGCATGGCGGCGTCGGCTTGCGGATCACGTACTAGCTGGGAATGTAGGGTGGGCAAAGCGCAAGCGTGCCCACCCACCCAGCGCGAGAAATGTAGATGGTGGGCACGGCGCTTTCGCGCCTTTGCCCACCCTACGCATTCAAGGCGAGATCAGGCGTTGGCCGCAGCCGGTTGCGCCGCGTTCGCGGCCGCGACGTCCATCCACATCACTTCCCAGATATGGCCATCGGGATCCTCAAAGCTGCGGCCGTACATGAAGCCGTAATCCTGCTTCGGGCAGGGATCGACGCCGCCGCCCGCCCTCTCGGCCTTGCCGACGACATCGTCGACTTCCGCCCGGCTGTCGGCCGAGACGCAGATCAGAACCTCGCAGGAAGTTTTGGCGTCCGCGATCTTCTTCGGCGAGAACTGCATGAACTTTTCATGGGTCAGCAGCATCGCGTGGATGGTGTCGGAGAACACCATGCAGGACGCGGTGTCGTCGCAGAACTGATCGTTCTTCACGGCGCCGATCGCCTGGTAGAACGCGGTGGCGCGGGCAAGGTCGGTGACCGGCAGGTTGACGAAGATCATTTTGGCCATGAATGGGCTACTTTCGAGGGGTTCGGATAGAGGACGAATGAGCCGGCACCGATCCGACATCGGTTTTGGAGATTTTTTCGGTCCGATTTTCCGTGTCATGGCGGGGCTTTGCCAGGACTTCGACAAACTAACTTCGGCAAACCAATAGCGAAATGCCCGGCACGAGGCCGGGCATGACAACTTTAACCGTCATCGCGAGGGGCGACGAGAAGTTACGATTTCTTCTCCGCGGGATCCCGGTGCACGGGATCGACCCACAGCACGGTCTCCGGCTTTTCGATCGGCTCGATGTCGAGGTTGATCGCGACAGCTTCGCCGTCGCTGCGCACCAGCACGCATTCCAGCACCTCGTCGCGGCTGGCGTTGATCTCCTGGTGCGGCACATAGGGCGGCACAAAGATAAAATCGCCGGGCCCGGCTTCGGCGGTGAACTGCAGTTGCTCACCCCAGCGCATCCGCGCCTTGCCCTTCACGACATAGATGATGCTTTCGAGATGGCCGTGATGATGCGCGCCGGTCTTGGCGTCGGGGCGGATCGTCACGGTGCCCGCCCATAATTTCTGGGCGCCGACGCGGGCGAAATTGATCGCGGCCTTGCGGTCCATGCCCGCGGTCGACGGCACGTTGGGATCGAGCTGATTGCCGGGAATGACACGGACGCCATCATGCTTCCAGCGCTCGGTGTCGTGGCTGTGCGAGTGATCGCCGTGAGAATGATCGTGCGAGTGATCATGTGGATGGTCGTGAGAACCTGACATCGCGCTGCTTTCCGTAAAATCGTTCGGTGGCCAAGCGTACATAAAAACGTGAACAGAAACCAGCGTTTAGAGTGAACCGCTGGCGCATTGGTGCGTTGCCCTATCGAAGTACAAACATCAAAAGGAATGTTCCATGGGTAGCACGGCAGACAAGGTTAAAGGCGCCACCAACGAAGCCATCGGCAAGGCCAAGCAGGGCATTGGCGAAGCCACCGGTTCTGAGCAACTGCAGGGCGAAGGCGTGATCCAGGAAGTCAAAGGCAAGGGCCAGAAGGCGATGGGCGACGCCAAGGAAGCCACCAAGGAAGCCATCGACAAGGCCGCCGCGGCGGCGAACAAGAACCTCTGATCGCGCTGACTGCGTGAAACTGAAAGACCGGTCCTTTCGGACCGGTCTTTTTTTGTTTGCACCATCGGCCGCAGCAAGCGAGAAGCGGCGGTTACTTCACCGCCAGCAATTCGACATCGAACATCAGCGTGGCGTTGGGCGGAATGACGCCGCCGGCGCCGCGCGCGCCATAGCCCAGCGCGGGCGGAATGATCAGCGTGCGCTTGCCGCCGACCTTCATCGAGGCGACGCCCTCGTCCCAACCCTTGATGACACGGCCCTGGCCGATCGGAAAATCGAACGGCTCGTTGCGGTCGACCGAAGAATCGAACTTCTTGCCCTTCTGGCCATTTTCATAGAGCCAGCCGGTGTAGTGCATGACGCAGGTCTGGCCGGGTTTCGGTGACGCGCCGGTGCCGACCGTGCTGTTGATAATCTGCAAACCTGAAGCTGTGGTCATGGGTTTTCCTGCGGTCTGGGCCGATGCCGGGGCCGGAATAAGGGTTGAAGTAGCAGCCGCCGCCACGGCGGCAAACGCGCTCTGAATGATCGTGCGTCTGGAAGATCGCATCTCGTTGCCTTTCTGGATAAGTCGGAGCGTGTCTAGCGCAACGGAGCTGGTGTTGTCACCCCGTCGGCGCAGCCAAATATGCATGGAATCGGCGCGCATCCGGCGTGGTCAATCGGCATCCTTCCTCACTTCTTTATCCCGATGCCGCTCGATCTCTTCAGGCTCCTGCTCGTCGAGGTGAGTAAGCTCCGACCTTGCATCGCAATCCACGCGCAAGAGCTCATCCAGCTTGGCATGGAGCGCCAGATTATCGCGCCGGTTCGTGCGCTGGATGAACAGCGTCATCATGAAAACCGCCAGTGTGCCGACGGCCTCCCAACCGAAGCTATCCCTGGCAAAGGCGAACCACAGCGCACCGTAGGCGATGACCCCAAGGAAGGCGGCGGGGTGTCCCGCCGCTTGCCCGATATGGGTTGTCCAATGCTGCTCGGGTACCTTCGCCATCGCCCCTGCTATTTCATCTTGACGCCGGGTTCCCGGCCCCAAACCCGCAATTGACCGAGCCTGCCGACAAAGCCTGCCACGTCCTTTGCCGAAGCCAGCGAAATGAAGCCTTCGTCGATATCGTCCTCGGCGATCCCGGCTTTCCCAAACAGCGGTGTTGCGGCTTCCACGTGACCGATGAACTTGCAATGGGCGAACGCGTCGGCGACGAAATCCCGCACGGTGGATTCCTGCAGCAGATCGTCCATTGCCGCAGCCGCCGGCAGCAGCGCAACCGCGTCGTACAGTACGGAGGGACCGCCATCGATCATCTGATCGGCCTCGATCCAGCTGCCGTCGCCGGCCTTGGCTCCTCCCACCTTCGGGGCGATGATTTCGAACGTGGCGCCTTCCTTGGTGAGCGCCTTCTGCAACGCTCTCAGCAAAGCCGCATCAGTGCCGTCGGTGACGAGAATACCGAGCTTGCGGCCTTCGAACCGTTGCGGCCCGTTCTCGACGATGCTGAGCTTCGGCGACGCATCGAGGTCCTGCCGCGTCGGCATTGCCGCAGCGGCCGGCTTGGGCATCGCTTTCAGCCCGAGCCCTGTGCCGACCCTGCCCGCCAGCGTCTCGTCGATGTTGAGCAAATGCGACACCATCCGTTCGCGAATGACAGGGATTTTCACCTTGCTGAGTTCGAAGGTCAGCGCCGCCGCGATATGATGCTGCTCGCCGCGGGTTTGGCTGATCAAGAACTGCCGCGCCTGGCTGTAGTGATCGGCGAAGCTCTCCGCGCGCAGGCGGCGTTTGGCGCCCTGCTCCACGTCCGCAAATGGCACGAAGCCGCGCTGCGGGGACTCGCGCGGTCCTTCGCCGAACGAGTTCGGCTGATAGTTGACGCGCCCGACCGGGTTGCGCATCGCCATATGACCATCCTGCTGGAAATGAGCGAACGGACATTTCGGCGCGTTGATCGGAATATGGGTAAAGTTCGGGCCGCCCAGCCGCTTCAACTGGGTGTCGAGATAGGAAAAATTGCGCCCCTGCAGCAGCGGATCGTTGGAGAAGTCGATGCCGGGCGGCACGTTCTGGGTCATGAACGCGACCTGTTCGGTCTCGGCGAAGAAATTATCCGGCATCCGGTCCAGCACCAGACGACCGACCGGGATCGGCGGCAGCATTTCTTCCGGAATGATCTTGGTGGGATCGAGCACATCGAACTCGAAACGATCCGCGAAAGCCTGATCGAACATCTGAAACTGCAGTTCCCATTCCGGAAAATTGCCGGTCTGTATCGCCGTCCAGAGGTCGCGGCGATGGAAATCCGGATCGGCGCCATTGATCTTCACGGCCTCGTTCCACAACACAGACTGCAGGCCGAGCTTGGGCTTCCAGTGGAATTTGACGAACGTCGACTCGTTCTTCGCATTGACGAGGCGGAATGTATGAACGCCAAACCCTTCCATGAAGCGGAACGAGCGCGGGATGGCGCGGTCCGACATCACCCACATGATCATGTGCATGCTTTCGGGGGTCAGGCTGATGAAGTCCCAGAAATTGTCGTGGGCGGATTGGGCCTGCGGAAACGCGCAGTCCGGCTCTTCCTTCACCGCATGAACGAGGTCCGGGAACTTGATCGCGTCCTGGATGAAGAACACCGGAATGTTGTTGCCGACGATGTCCCAGTTGCCTTCCTGCGTATAAAGCTTGACGGCAAACCCGCGCACATCGCGCGCCAGATCGAACGAGCCCTTTGCGCCCGCCACCGTCGAGAACCGCACAAAGGCCGGCGTTCGCTCGCCGGCGCGCTGAAACAGGTCGGCACGGGTGTATTTCGAAAGCGGCTTGTAGTTCTCGAAGAAGCCGTGTGCGCCGTAGCCGCGGGCATGAACCACCCGCTCCGGAATGCGCTCATGGTCGAAGTGGAAAATCTTCTCGCGGAAATGAAAATCTTCGAGCAGCGTTGGTCCGCGGGGGCCAATCTTGAGCGAGTTCTGATCGTCCGACACCGGGCCGCCCTGGGCGGTGGTCAGCACCGGCACATCAGCCGTCGCAACCTGATGCAGCTCGCCGCCCTCGCCGCGACTGAGTTTCTGATCGTGAATCGTTACCGACCGGGCGGATATTGCTTTATCGTTGACGGCGGACTTTGAAGATTTGACCATGAATTTTCCTAGCTAGAAACAATGGCACCAAGCGTCGGTCCATCGAAATGTCGAGGAAGGCAAAATCCCCCGCGACCGCGGGGGATTTTCAGCTCTACTCGCCACCGTTGCGAAAACCTGACGTGAACATGCGGGTCATTTCACCGCGCGGGTCCTGCGTGTTGCCGGTGCTGGCCGGCGCCGGCGTGTCCGCACGCAGCAGCGTGTCGACGTAACCGTCCATCGGGCCGGACTGACTGGCCGCTGATGTCGCCGCCTGACTTACGCCGGACGCCGCGCCGCCAATCAGGCTGCTTGCCGGCGATGCCAGAAGGATCGCGCCGAGCACGGAAGCGAACGCCCAGGCGATAAAGCCATGGGCGGTGTCACGAAAATAGACCTCATCGGTGTGAACGCCGGTCCATCGCGTCCGCAGGCGACCGGCGATATAGCCGCCGATCGAGGAAGCGAGCATCGCAATGACGATGAGATAAAGGCCCGTTCCGATCTTGAAGGTCGTTGCTGACACACCAGACCCGCTCCAGGGCGACACGACGGAGAGACCCAGACCGACGCCGAACGCCAGCAATACCAGCGTGAGCGCACAACTAACGACGGCGCCAGCGGTAACCGCGGCCCACGAAACGCCGGAGACGGACGGCTCGGCCGTATCGACTCCCGGTTGAATAACGACTGCATCCATAATAGCGCGCTCCCAGCTGACGGCAGATATTTCAAGTGCCGCATTGTTGTTCAGATGCCGCACCAATGTGCTGTGAGAACTTTGGTTCCGGAGCATTGCCTTCTTCTTGCCGAAAGGCATCGGAAGCACCGACTGAACACAAAAACGAGCACACCCTCGGTTTTTTCCGAGGGCGCGTGATCGCTATTGTCTGTGTGACGATGGATCGCGGCCTAGCCTACCGCGCGATCCGCGGCCTCCTTGGCTTTCTTGCCTGTCTTCTTCACGGACTCTTCGCCGGCCTTTTCAGCTTCGGCGCGCCGCTCGCACCTGTCTCGGATTTCCTCAAGCTCGTCGTCGGTGAGATGCTCGATTCCGACAAAGGAATTCTGCGCGGTGCTGACGCGAATGAGTTCGTCCAGCTTGACCTGGATGGCCGCGCTGTCGCGGTTCTGGGAGTTCTGGATCAAGAACACCATCAGGAAGGTGACGATCGTCGTGCCTGTATTGATGACGAGCTGCCAGGTGTCTGAATATTGAAACAACGGGCCTGTAATCGCCCAGACCAGAACGACTCCCGCCGCGACCACGAACGCGGAGGCGCGGCCAGCCGCCAGCGACGTCTTGTTCGCGAGATCACCGAAGAAGCGACTGAAACCGCCGTGGTGCTCTACGGATCTGTTTTCCTGCGGATTGGCGTTTTGGCCGGCCATCGACGAAATCTGCCTTCAATGCCTGACCGCCCAGCGCAACGCGCCGGGCGGCACGATAGGCGAGTTTCAGCTCGCGGCTTTGCGGTTGACGCCCTTGCGGAGCGCGACCGTGTTCAGCTTGGTGTTGGCGGCCTTTTCCTCGTTCAGGTTCGTCGTCAGGAACCGGACGATATCGTCGTGGCCAAGTTCTTCCGCCCATGCGATTAGCGTGCCATAGCGGGCGATCTCGTAATGCTCGACCGCCTGTGCGTTCGCCACGATCGCGGCGTCCAGCACCGACTTGTCTTCGATCTCGCTTGCGGTTGCATTGGCTTCCTTGATCAGGCCGTCGATCGCCGGGCAATCGGTGCCGGAAGGTTGTTTGCCCAGTTTCTTGAATACCTGATCAAGCCGCTCGATCTGCTTGCTGGTCTCCTCGAGATGCAGCTTGAGGCCCTGCGCCAGATCGCGGTTGGTCGCCTGGTCGATCATCTTCGGCAGCGCCTTGGTGATCTGTTGCTCGGCGTAATAGATGTCCTGCAAGCCGTGCAGCAACAGGTCGTCCATGGTTTTGATGTCTTTTGAAAACAGTCCCATCTAGATCTCCTGAGCTTAATATTTGGAATCGATGCGCGTTAAACATTGCTGGATGCGCAATGTTCCTACCTGATGTTCATTGAGATGGCGTCGGAATCTCGGGCTAGTTTCCGGCCCGCAGGTCGCGAAACTTGAAGGCGAGAACGCTGGCCGAGAGTGCGGCTCCGACGCTGTTAGCAGCGACGATAACCCAGTCGCCTTTCAGCAAGCCGTAACCGATCCAGCACACCAAACCTGACGTCAGAACGACGAGCATGGTCAGCGACAGATCATCGGTCGATCCGCGCGGCCACGCCTTCCGCACCTGCGGAATATAGGACAGGGACGTAAGAGCGGCGGCGCAGGCTCCGATCCACGGAGCGAAGTCCTGGATCATTTCGACAGCGCCATAAGGTGATTAAGCTGCATCCGGAGCCTCACTGCGGAATTGTCCGTCAGGGGCTCCGGACGCTCACTACCTAGCGATTCATGAATAGTGCGAGAAGCAAAATGATCGGAAGCGGAATTCCGATTAACCAGAGAAGCGCGCCTTTTCCGAAACCCATGTCAGCCTCCATGTATTGTTGACTGCATGGACAACGCGTGGCGCTGAGCCAGGTTCCAATAGTGCAACCGGTCAACCGATCGATCCGCCATCCCGGTCCAGCGCGAAATCGCGCAGCAAGGGCGAACTCGTGCCGGCAATCAAATCGCCGATCATGTGAGCGGCGAGATAACTGAACGTGATCCCGTTGCCGCCATAGCCGTACGCCGCAAAGACGCCCTTGTGTCCCGGCACCGGGCCGATCAGCGGCAGCCCGTCGCGCGTGGTGTCGAACGTGCCGGACCAGCGGAATTCGATTTCGGTGTTCGCGATCGGCCATAGCGACGCGAGTTTTTGTGCGAGAATCCTCGACTTCTCGGGGATCAGGCGGTCGCGCGCCTCCGGCTCGATCACATCCTCGCTGTCCTCGCCGCCGATGATGATCCGCCCTGCCCGCGTCGTGCGCGCATAATGATAATCCTTGCTGTTCTCCCAGATCAACGCGGCGTCTTTCCAGATGTTCTGCGGCTGCGGCGTGGTCGCGATCGCCCAGCTCGATGACACCGCATGCACCGTCGAATTGACGATATCGGGCATCGTATAGCCGGTCGCGAGTATCACCGAACGCGCCTCGATCTCGCGGCCATTGGCCATGGCGACGCCAACTGAGCGGCCGGCGGAGTCGAACGCTACGGCATCGCCTTCAAACGAACGGGCGCCCCGCGCAACTGACGCCTTGAGAAGCCCGCGCGCCAGTTGCATCGGATCGGCATCGGCGGCGCCCGGCGAGACAATCGCACCGGCCCGCGCAATTCCATAAATTTCCAGCAGCCTGGCATGTTCGAGATAATCGCCGGGCAGACCGGCGCGCTGGCGCAAACGATGCTCCTCAATCAATTCACCTCCGGTGTCACCGGCCGCCAGATACAGCGAATCCCTGTCATGCATGTCGCAGGCGATGCCGAGCTGTGCTACCAGCGATTTCAGGCCGGTGACCGCGTTCAGGCTGGCGCGATAGGCGCGCGAGGCGCGCTCGAAACCATAAGCCTCCGTCAGTTCCGTCAGCGAGCGGTCGATTTCCCACAGCAGCATCGAGGTGCTGGCCGCGGTGCTGCCGCGACCCGGCAGCTCGCGATCGACGATCACGACGTCGAGGCCCTGGCGCGTCAGGCGCTCGGCGACCAGCGATCCGGTGATCCCCGCGCCGACGATCAGCGCATCGCATTTGAGATTCTCGCTGACCTCACGACGGGCCGGATGGTCGGCCGCCGTAAACCACGGCGATCGGCCGCCGCGCAGATCGGCTTGTTCGGTGTCGTCGGTATCGAGAACGCTGATCACGGACCTCAGGGGGCTGACGCAGGAGACAAACCGGCGCACGTCCGCGCCCATCGCTTAACGAAAGCGATGGGAACTGGTTCCGAGTCGATGAGGTGAGAGGCAACGGGCGGGCAGCAAACCTGCCCGATCGCTTAGCGCGTTGGTTCTGATTGCATCAGAATCAACGCTCTAAACTTTATTTGACGCGTTTTCTTCACGCGAACCGGTATCCACTACGCTGGAAAACGCTCCTTAGTATCCCAGCGCGCAACCATCCTTGCGGGGATCGGAACCGCCGGCCAGCGTGCCCTTGTCCCAGTCGATCCAGATCGCCTGGCCGCCGCCGAGCGGGCCGACCACGCTCGTGGTCTTGTGCCCGATCTTCTTCAGGCCCTCGACGATGTCAGCCGGGACGCTGTCCTCGAGCTGGTAGACGCCCTCGTAGTGCAGGCCGCGCGGCATATCGATCGCTTCCTGCACGTCGCAGCCATAGTCGAGCATGTTGGTCAGCACATGGCTCTGGCCCACCGGCTGATACTGCCCGCCCATCACGCCGAACGGCATCAGCGCGCGGCCATTCTTGGTCACGAGGCTCGGAATGATCGTGTGCAGCGGCCGCTTGCCCGGCGCGATGCAATTGGGATGGCCGGGCTGGATCCGGAAACCGCCGGCGCGGTTCTGCAGCAGCACGCCGGTGTTGTTGGAAACGATCGCCGAGCCGAACGAATGCGCGATCGAGTTGATGAACGAGCAGACGTTGCGGTCCTTGTCGACCACGGTGATGTAGACGGTGGACGGATTCATCGGAGGCGCGACGTTGGGCAGGTCGAGCAGTCCGTCCATCCGGATCTTGCTGATGTGCTCCTCGGCGAATTCCTTGGCGAGAATGCCGGCGACATCGACGTGAACCTGCGCGGGGTCGCCGATATATTGCTCGCGCATCATGTAGGCGATGCGCGCGGCCTCGGCCTCGAGATGAAAACGCTCGACGCTCAGCGCGGGATATTTCGTCAGGTCGAAGCGCGAGAGGATGTTGAGCATCACCAGCATGGTGATGCCCGGGCCGTTCGGCGGGCACTGCCAGACGTCGTGGCCTTTATAGATCGTGCCGATCGGCGAAGTCGTCTCGGTAGAGTGGGCTGCGAAATCCTCCAGCGTGTGCAGGCCGCCGATGCCGCGCAGCGTATCGACCATGTCGGCGGCGATCTCGCCGGTATAGAACGCGTCGCGGCCATTCTTGGCGATCGCGCGCAGCGTCTTGCCGAGTTCCGGCTGATGGATCACATCGCCGGCGGAGGCGGGCTTGCCGTGCGGCAACAGATAGCGCGCGGTGTTGGTGCCGTTCTTGAGTTTCTCAAAACCGTTCTTCCAGTCGAAGGCGATGCGCGGGGCGACGATGTAGCCTTCTTCCGCGGCCTTGATCGCGGGCTGCAGCAGGGTATCGAGCCCCATCTTGCCGTGATCGCGCAGGATCGTATCCCAGGCGTCGATGCTGCCGGGAATGCTGACCGCGTGCGCCGAGGTCAGCGGCACCGAGTTGATCTTGCGCTCCAGATACCATTCGGCGTTTGCCGCCATCGGCGCGCGGCCGGAGCCGTTATAGGCGACGATCTTGCCTTCGCCCTTGGGCTGGATCAGCGCAAAACAATCGCCGCCGATGCCGGTCGATTGCGGCTCGATGACGCCGAGCAGCGCGCAGGCCGCCACCGCGGCGTCCGCGGCGGTGCCGCCGGCGCGCATCACGTCGACCGCCACCAGCGCCGCTGCGGGATGCGAGGTCGCCACCATCGCGTTCTGGGCATGGACCGTGGAGCGGCCGGCGAAATGGAAATTCCTCATCAGGAGTGCTCGCTTGATCGTTGTTTTGAGTAGTCGTCCGGTTTAAGCGGGGTTTCATGACACATCCATCCCCGGCAGGGCAATGGCTGGTATGCCAGGGCATTTAGCTTCCCGCGTCGTCCCGGCGAAGGCCGGGACCCATACTCCGCGGCTTATCTTTGGGGCACCTCGGGCAGATACCTTGCCCACCATAAGCATTGGTGGTTATGGGCCCCGGCCCCCCGTGCGCAATTGCGCACTAGGCCGGGGCGACAAAGACGGGTTTCCCCTCCCCAGCCCGCCTGATAAACGGTCGCCATGCCCCTCAAGGTCGCCGCCTTTTACCAATTCGCCGCGCTGCCGGATTTCCGGGAGCTGCGCGAGCCCCTGCGCGCATTCTGCGCGGGCCTCGGGCTGAAAGGCAGCGTGCTGCTGGCGCATGAGGGCATCAATGGCACGTTGGCTGGAGACGCCATAGCGATCGACGCCCTGGCCGAGGAGTTGCAAGCAGGCACCCTGTTCGGCGGCCGGCTCGACAACCTCGAACTCAAATTCTCGCACGCCGCCGCGATGCCGTTTGCGCGGCTGAAGATCCGGCTCAAGAAGGAAATCGTCACGCTCGGCGACGCGATTGCCGATCCGACCCGGCAGGTCGGCACCTATGTGGAGCCGGCGGACTGGAACGCGCTGATATCAGCGCCGGACACGCTTGTGATCGACACCCGCAACGCCTTCGAGGTCGCGATGGGGACGTTCGAAGGCGCGGTCGATCCCGGCATCAGGAGTTTTGGGCAATTCAAGGATTTTGCCGCACGGCAGCTGGATCCGGCCAAGCACCGCAAGATCGCGATGTTCTGCACCGGCGGCATTCGCTGCGAAAAGGCCAGCGCCTATTTGCTGGCGCATGGATTTAACGAAGTCTATCACCTCAAGGGCGGCATCCTGCGTTATCTGGAAGGCGTGCCGAAAGAACAAAGCCGCTGGCGCGGCGAATGCTTCGTGTTCGACGAACGGGTCGCGCTTGGCCACGGCCTGGAGGAGCGGCAAACCAATGGTGGCTCCCATGAGTGACACCAACGCGCTCGGCGAGCGCATCGACGCACTGGAAATGCGGCTGACGTTTCAGGACGTAACCATCGAGACGCTGAACCAGACCATCACCGAGCAGTGGAAGCAGATCGACGCCCTGACGCGCCAGCTCGCGGAGTTGAAGGATCGGCTGCAGGATGCCGAAAGCAACATCACCGGTCCGGTCAACGAACGGCCGCCGCATTATTGAGGCGACAACGGGAAACGGCCCCCACCAGGGAGGCGGTTCCACCAAACTCAACGCTAAAACGCTCTACTAGCGCTCGCGCTCGATGATGACCTTGCGGTCAGGATCGTAATCGCGCTTGCGCTTGATCACCACGGTCTCATCGCGATCACGGTACTCCCGCTCGCGGATCACCTCACGGTCGCGATAGCGGTCACGGTCGACGCGGCCGACGGTGACGCCAGCGCCTCCCGGTCCAACGCCGACGCCGACGCCGACATCCTGCGCACTCACCGGCTGAACGAAGGAAATTCCGGCTACCGCGACGGCAGCCATGACAAGATGCTTGATCATCGCATGTTCCTCTCTGTGAATTTATCTCTGTAAGTTATCTGGGAGCAATTCGCGGTGATATGAATTGTTCCGGCGCAATCACGCGCGCTGCAATTGCACTATGCACGCACGCCAAACCAGATCGCGAGCGCGATCATCATGGCCACGATCGCGGCCCAGACCACAGGCGCGACTTTCTTCGAACTGCCGCTACGCGGCGAGTTGTTGGCAGCATGGTTGAATTCAGTCTTCATCACATCACCTGCCAACAAGTGCTAGCGGAAAACCGCGAGCACCTTGTCCCACAGCGTTTTGTTGGCGCGATCGCCGTCATGTTTCGACGGCGCCGGTTGCGCGGCGCTGGCGGGATCGGAGGCCGGAAAACTGCCCTCCAGCCCGGCATCGAGTTTTTCGTGCGTTTCCCTATCGGCCAACAGCGCGTCACGGGGGTCATCGGCGTGCTTGTCATGCGCCGCGGGATTGAATTTCTCAGCCATGTGGTTCCTCCATTGCCGAGATAACGCCCCCGATCTGCGCCTGTTCCATATCTCGCCTTGGCCAAGCCGGAACCTGCTGTTATCAGAGGCATCAAATATCAGCCTTTCACGCAGGAACCTTTCGTTGACCCAGATATCCCAGAAGCCGTTTCTCGACGTGTTGTCCGGCCATCGGCAGAACGTGCCGCCGGTCTGGATGATGCGGCAGGCCGGGCGTTATTTGCCCGAGTATCGCGAACTGCGCGCCAAGGCCGGCGGCTTTCTCGATCTGTGCTTCACGCCGGAATACGCCGCCGAAGTGACGCTGCAGCCGATCCGCCGTTTCAACTTCGACGCCGCGATCATCTTTTCCGACATTCTCGTCATCCCCTACGCGCTCGGCCGTTCCGTGCGCTTCGAGGCCGGCGAAGGCCCGCGGCTCGACCCCCTGGATACGGAGCAGGTGACGAGCCTGGCCACGCAGGCCGACTTCAGCAAACTTGAACCGGTGTATGAAGCACTGCGCCGCGTTCGCCGCGAGCTCGATCCCAACATCGCGCTGATCGGCTTCTGCGGCGCGCCGTGGACGGTGGCGACCTACATGGTCGCAGGCCAGGGCACGCCGGATCAGGCGCCGGCCCGGATGATGGCCTATCGCCATCCCGAGGCGTTCTCGAAAATCATCGACGTGCTGGTCGAGAATTCGATCCAATATCTGCTCGGCCAGCTCAAGGCCGGCGCCGACGTGCTGCAGATCTTCGACACCTGGGCCGGCGTGCTGCCGCCGCGCGAATTCCAGCGCTGGTCGATCGAGCCCGCCAAACGCATCGTCGCGGGCGTGCGGGCGCAAGCGCCCGATGCCAAGATCATCGGCTTTCCGCGCGGCGCAGGTGCCATGCTGCCCGCTTACGTCGAGGCGACTGCCGTCAATGCCGTCAGCATCGATTGGGCGGCGGAGCCGTCATTGATCCGCGAGCGCGTGCAGAACCGCGTCGCCGTGCAGGGCAATCTCGATCCGCTGGCGCTGATCGCCGGCGGTGCGGCGCTCGATCGCGCTGTCGACGACGTGCTCGCGAATTACGCAAGCGGCCGGCTGATCTTCAATCTCGGCCACGGCATCCAGCCGGAGACGCCGATCGCCCATGTCGAGCAGATGCTGAAGCGGGTGCGGGGGTATAAGGGCTGAGCCTGTAAATCTAGTCGGACGTCATCCTGAGGTGCGAGCCTTGCGGTGCACTTGCACCGCTGGGCGAGCCTCGAAGGATGGGCCACGGGCGCTTTTCATCCTTCGAGGCGCGCAAGAGCGCGCACCTCAGGATGACGCGATAAACTGCGAGTGAATCCCAGCCTAGCGCGCATCCTCCAAAATCATGTCGGACGCTTTCTCGGCGATCATGATCGTCGGCGCGTTGGTATTGCCGGACATCAGGTCCGGCATGATGGAGGCATCGACCACGCGCAGGCCCTCGATGCCGCGCACTTTCAGGCGCTGATCGACCACCGCCAAGGGATCGTTGCCCATCCGGCAGGTCGAGGTCGGATGATAGACCGTGCTGCCGGTGCGGCGGCAGAAATCCAGCAACTCGTCGTCGCTCGCGACCTTCGGCCCGGGATCGACCTCGCCGACCGCAAACGGCTTTAGCGCGGGCGCCGCGAGAATCTTGCGCAATATCCTTATGCCATCGATGAAGGCGCGGCGGTCGGTTTCGGTCGCGAGATAATTGATACGGATTTCCGGCGCCACGCTCGGGTCCGCGCTCTTGATGCGCAGCGAGCCGCGGCTTTCGGGGCGCAGCTGGCAGACCGAGGCCGTGAAGCCCGATTGCGCATGCAGCTTCTCGCCCATCTTGTCGGTCGAGAACGGCAGGAAATGAATCTGGATGTCGGGCGAGGCCAAACGGGGACTGGTCTTGAAGAACGCGCCCGAGGTGCCGGCCGCGATCGTCAACGCGCCCTTGCGGAACGCCGCATATTGCAGGCCGGCCATCACCCGCCGTACCGGATTGTTGACGATGTCGTTCAGCGTGATGGATTGGGCGCAACGCGTCACCAGCCGGACCTGCAAATGATCCTGCAGATCGTTGCCGACGCCTTGCGCGTCGAGCACCACCTCGATGCCGTGGCTCTTCAGGAGATCCGCCGGCCCGACGCCGGAGAGTTGCAGCAATTGCGGAGAATTATATGCGCCGCTGGAAACCAGGATTTCCTTGCGCGCCCGTGCAACGCGCACGCGGCCTTCCTGCTTGTACTCGACCGCCCTGGCGCGGCGGCCTTCGAACAAAATGCGCTGCGCCAGCGCCGAGGTTTCGATGTGCAGATTGCTGCGGTTCTTGGCCGGACGAAGATAGGAGAACGCCGAACTGGCGCGGCGTCCGCGCTGCGTCGTGGTCTGGAAAAATCCGGCGCCTTCCTGGGTCGCGCCGTTGAAATCGGGATTGGTGGGAATACCGACCTCGGCGGCCGCGACCACAAAGGCTTCCGACAGCGGATCGGCGTGGCGCCAATCCGACACCGGCAGCGGGCCACCTGTGCCGTGATACTTGTCGCCGCCGCGCTGCTGGTTCTCGGCCTTCTTGAAATAGGGCAGCACGTCGTCATAGCCCCAGCCGGCATTGCCGCGCTGGCGCCAGCGATCATAATCCTCGTGCTGGCCGCGCACATAGAGCAGACCATTGATCGAACTCGAGCCGCCCAGCACCTTGCCACGCGGCTGAAACACCTGCCGGCCGTTCAAGCCCGGCTCGGGCTCGGTCTGGTACATCCAGTTGACGGATTTTTCCTTGAACAGCTTGCCGTAGCCGAGCGGCACGTGGATCCAGAGATTGCTGTCCTTTGGTCCGGCCTCCAGCAGCAGCACCGAATGCTTGCCGTCCGCGCTCAGCCGATTGGCGAGCACACAACCGGCCGAGCCGGCACCGACGATGACGTAATCGAATTCGGCAGCGTCATTATTATTGTTCATTGGTTTCCCCCGGCAATCACATCACCGGTGGTACAGACAAAGCCGCGCCTTGAAAAGCCTATGGCCCTGCGTGCAGGTTCTGGATCAATTGCTCTATCAGCATACTCAATCGTTGCGGATTTTCCGCGCCTGCAAACACATAGCGATCGGGCCGCACGATGACGGCTTCGACGGCATTGGCCTGCATCCAGTCCGCAAACAGCCGTTCATTTTCCACGACGGTCATGATGCCGTCCCGGTTCGAACTTTCTCCTGATCCGGCAATGACCACCCGTTCTCCCCCGAGCTGCCGCCAGCTCGAAAGCGAAGCTTCCGATATCCCGGACATCGCTGCCGGTGTCGCTGCGAAAATCGCGAATTCCGGCTTGAGCAGATCGTCGAGGCGCCTCAGGGGGCCGTCGGCGGCTCGTACATGCGGCTGCACAAACAAGCCACCGGCAAGCTTGGCTCCGGATGCGATCAGGCCACCCACAAGATCGGGAATAAATTTCTGCCGGATGGTCTGGGCCTTCCCGGACTTCAATTCGGCGCGCAACTGCGCGTCGCGGGCCATCGCAGCTGCGGGATCCAGTTCGCCGATGATCTTGCCGAACTCCTTGGCGCTGGCGACCACCGAGCGGACATGCGGCTTGCGTTCGACCTCGTAGCTGTCGAGCAGCGCATCACCCGCATGGCCGCGCATCACCAGCGCCAGCTTCCAGGCGAGATTGGCCGCATCGCGGATGCCCGCGCAGAGGCCCTGTCCGAGAAACGGCGGCGTCTGGTGCACGGCATCGCCCATCAGGAGCACGCGACGGGCGCGCCATCCTTGCCCGAGCAGCGCGTGGAAGCGATAGACCGCCGAACGCCAGATCGTCAGATCGGAGGTATCCGTAAAGCCCTTGAGCAACTTCAACACATTGTCGGGCGCGCCGGCGGCTTCCGGATCTTCGCCCGGCAACAGTTTGATCTCCCATCGCCGCAGATTGCGGGGACCCGGCACGAAGGTTCCGGGACGTGACGGCCAGCAATACTGGAAGGCCCTTGCGGGCCGCTTGGCGGGCTCGCTGGTCAACGTATCCACCACCATCCACCATTCGTCGAAGGCGAGATCTTCAAGCTCGATACCGAGGTGCTTGCGAACAAAACTGTTGGCGCCGTCGCATCCGACCAGATAGCGCGCGCGGATCTCGAACGCGTCGCCGGATTCTGCCCTCGCCTGCAGCGATACCGATGCTTCATCCTGCGCCAGAGCTACGGCGGTGGCCGAGAGAAAAACATCGGCGCCCTGGTATCCGGCGAGCTTGTCGCGCAACGCCTGCTCGGCATCAGGCTGGACGAAGGTCACATTCGGGATCCAGCCGAGCGGATAAGGCGGCGGCATCGGATCGAACATCTTGATTACTTCGCCGTCGACGCCGAGGTAGTGTGAACCGTTATGCGGCGCGATCGCATTCTCCATGACCTCGGCGAGGCCAACGGCCTGAAAAACCCGCAGCGCCTCGTGATCCAGCGTGATCGCGCGCGGCTTGTCATAAACGGCCGCCGCGCGCTCAATCACCGCGATTTTCAGGCCATAATTCGCCAGCAAATTGGCAAAGATGGCGCCAACGGGTCCATAACCGACGATGGCGACGTCATACTCCGGGGTCTTGCTCAAGGCACGCGGTCCCTCAGCACCTGCCGAACCAGTTCGGCGGTGCGCTCGAAATGGTCAGTGATCAGCCGCGCGGCCGCATCGGCGTCGCGCGCCACCACCGCCTCCATCAGGGCACGATGTTCCTTCTCGCGGTTCACGCCCTTGATGCCCGCCTTGCGGCCGACATGGCGGTAACGCTCGGAGGAATCGAACAAATGCTCGCAGTACTGCTCGAGCCGCCGCGAACCCGAGGCCGAGATCAGGCTGGAATGGAAATTACGATGGGCGATTTCCCATTTCGGACTGCGCTCGCGCTCCTGGCCAGGTTCGAAGCGTGGCGTCCGCGACAACCGATGGAACGAGAGCACCACCTGCTCCTCCCAGGCGGCATCGCCATGGGCGATGGATTTGCGGATCGCAAGCTCGTTGAGCCAGCAGCGCGCGCGCGTGATGTCGACGAGGTCTTCCTCGCCCATCGGCGCGACCGCAAAACCGCGGTGATCACTCTGCGCGACCAGCCCCTCGCTCGACAGGCGGCTCAGCGCCTCGCGCATCGGGCTTAAGCCCACCTCGAAACGTTCGCACAGCGAGCGGATATGCAGCTTCTCGCCCGGTTCGATCGCAACCGAGATGATATCCTGGCGCAACCGGTCATAGACGTGCGAGGCCAGCGTCTCCTTGGCGGTTTCCGGGCTGTCGAGCGCGATCTCGGGCATGGGTGGCCTCTAGTTATTCTGCTTTGCGAGATATTTCTCGAGCGTCATCGGGGTCGGCTTGATCTGCGGCTCGCTCATGGTAACGCCCGCGAACGGCGTTGCTTCCTCGAACCAGGCCTGGCGCGCCGGCAATCCCCAGGGGTGGGCAATCGCTGGATCCGAAGGATCCCAGCCCACCGGCTCGTTCTCGACATCCATGATCTGGTAGTGGGTGTTGAACAGCTCGACGCGATGGCCGTCCGGGTCGCGCATGTAGACATACATCGCATGTCCGGGCCCGTGCCGCCCCGGGCCGCGCTCGATACGGGTCCCATAGCCGAGTTCACCGGCGACGTCGCAGGCATGCAAGAGATGATGCACCTCCGGCGCCAGGAAGGCGAAATGATGCAGGCGCGGGCCGGTGCCGTTGAAAAACACGATGTCATGCGGGTTGCCCTTGCGCTGCAGGAACACGCCGCGCAGGTCGAACGTGCCTGCGGGTGCGATATATTCGCTCAGGCGGAAGCCCGCCGCCATATAGAACTCGCAGGTCTTGCGAACCTCCGGCGTCAGGATCTGGTAGTGGTCGAGCCGCAGCGCCGAGCCGCCGGCGTGACGCGTGAATTTGGTGATCATACGCGGCATCACCGGCATCGTGGCGCAGAATTCCAGCGGCGTCCCGGCCGGATCGGTCGCGTGCAGCGTGCGGCCCTGATGCGGCACGTCAGCCCACGCAGCCGGGCAGCCGTGGGCCTCGAAGAAGGCCTTGAGCTTTTCGAGATCGGCGTCCGTGAACACCCGCAACCCGATCCGCGTGCATGAGACATCCTTGGCCTTTCGCAGCACCAGGCTGTGATGGCACGCTTCCTCGACACCGCGGAAGTAAAGCGTGTCGTCCTCCTCCGCGGTCAGGATCAGGCCGATCACCTCGGAATAGAACTGCCGGCTCGCCGCGAGATCGCGGACGGTGAGCACGACATGGCTTGCGCGGGTGACGTGAAATCCCGGATCGAAATTCGTGGTTGGGAGGCTCATTCGCTCGCCTTTCGTTGCATCTTGTCGGATCAGCCGCGCAGCAAGGCCGGCAGCCACAGCGCCAGGGACGGAAATAGCGTCAATAACGCCAGCACGACGATGTCGGCCGCCACGAAGGCGACGATGTTGCGGTAAAGCGCCCGCAATGGAATATCCGGCCGCATCGCATTGATGATCAGGATCACAAGACCGATCGGCGGGATCACGAGGCCGAGCTCGACGATGATCACATTGATGATCGCCCACCATACCGGATCATAGCCGAAATGCACGATGATCGGCAGCGCGAACGGCAGAGTGACGACCATGGCGGCCAGTTCGTCGAACACGGCGCCGAGCACAAGGTAGGCGGCGAGCATCAGCACGATGATGCCGATCGGCGGCAGATTGACATGCGCCAGCAACGCGATGAGCTGTTCCGGTATTTTTGCGAGGCTGATGAAATAGGTGAAGATCGACGAGCCGATCAGCACGAAATAGATCATGCCGGCGATCAGCGCGGTCTCGCGCAGGCTGGAAACCAGATTCGTCGGCGTGATCGTGCGGCGCATCAGCGCAAATGCAAATGATACGACGGCTGCGACTGAAGCCGCTTCGTTGACGGTAAAGACGCCGCTGTAGAGGCCGGCGAAGATGATCGCGATCAGCAACGCCGCCGGCGCGGCGCGCCGCACGGCCGCGAGCTTGTCCTGCCGCGACACGCGCTCGGAGACCGGCGCGATCGCAGGATCAAGGCGCACCATCACGGCGATGGCGATCAGATTGGCCGTTATGGTGATCAGCGCCGGAATGACGGCGGCGATGAACACATCGAAAATATAGGTCCGCGCCACCACGCAATAGAGGATCATGCTGAGCGAGGGTGGGATCAGCGCCTTCAGCGCGCCGCCGGCGGCGATGGTCGCACCGGAAAATCCCGGCGAGTAACCGCGCTTGAGCATCTCCGGCAGCGCCACTTGGGTAAAGGTCGCAACCGTCGCCGGCGACGATCCGCAGATCGCCCCGAACGCAGCACTGCCGCCGATGGTCGCATAGGACAACCCGCCGCGCCGGTGGCCGAGCAGCGCCGCGGCCGCCGCATAAAGATCGCGCGCAAAGCCCGAAACGTTGACGAACGCGCCCATCATCAGGAACAGCGGCACGGCCGCAAGATCCGTGCTGCCGAGCACCTGCGACGGCTCGGTGGCGAGAAACGTCAGCGCCGAAGCCCAGTTGGTCTGCAGCGCGAACGCCACGACGCCGACGACGATCATGGCGAACGCCAGCGGAATATGCATTGCGACCAGCACGAACAGCGCCACGATGCCGCCGATGCCGATACCGGTCGCGGTCATGCCGCGGGCTCCGGATCGCGGCGCCGGGAAGCACCGGTGATCTCCTCGATCAGCACGAAGGTCTGCACGGCCACCGCCACCCACAGGATGCCGTCAACGGCGAACCAGAACGGCGCCTTCGGCCAGTTGAGCAGCCAGGTGACGTCGCCCGCCTGCATGGTCTTGATGCCGAAGCGCCAGAATTGCCAGGCCATGCCGATCATGACGATCTCGATCACCAGCGCCGCAGCTGTGTCGATGACGCGAACACCGGATCGCGGCAGGATCCGATCGAAGATCCGCAGCACGATATTGTTCCGGTGCAGCAGCACGATCGGCAGGCAGCAGGTGCCGCAGATCGCCGCTATCATGTCGCCGATCTCGCGCACCAGGTCGATCGGCGTGTTCGCGACAGCCCTGAGCAGCCCGTCGAGCAGCGTGAAGACGGCAAGGATCAGCAGCAACGACAACCCGGCGACGGCGAACGCGTTCGCGACGCGGGTGACGATGGTTCGCGCCGCCTTCACGCTAGTTGGCCCTGATCCGGGTCAAGAGTTCGCGCGCCTTGCTTAGCAGCTCGGCATTGCCAGGGCCCTTGGCGACCCATTCGGCGGTGACCTTCTGATAGACCGGCTGCAGGCTCGCGAGATCCGCCGGCGAGGGCGCGACCACGGTGCGCTTGGGATCGGCCTTGAACTTTGCGATCAGCTCGTCGTTGTATTGCCCGAGGTCGCGGATATAGGTGTCGTCGATCCAGCGGATCGAGTATTTCGCGATCACGTCCTGCGCCGGCTTCGGCAACGACTCGAACTTCTTGCGATTCATCAGGACAGCCAGCGGACCCGCGCCGAGCGGCAGCAGATAATCGTGGCTGGTGACGCGGTCGATGCCGAAATCGACGATCGCCGCCGGAACGGTGGTGGTAGCGTCGATCGTGCCGCGCCCCATCGCCTCGACCACCTCATTCGGTGGCATCAGCACCGGCACCATGCCGAGTTCCTTGACGGTCTGCCCGATCACCGCGCCGTTGATGCGCACCTTCATGCCCTTGAGGTCGGCGAGCGATTTGATCGGGCGGCGGGCGAACACCATGTATTGCGGGTTCATGAAGGCGCCCACGACGTAATAGTCGGAATAGCCGCGCAAGAGATTGGCCTTCAGCAGCTCTTCGTAGAGCTTCACACCCTCTTTCAGGTTTTGCAGCAGTCCCGGCAATTCGAACACCTGATCGTCCGGAAAGCGGCCGGGCCCCAGGCTCGGATTGACGAACGCGATGTCGGCGACGCCGTCGAGCAGCAGCTGCGGCTGCGCCGGCAGCGCCTTGCCGAGCGCGCCATTCGGAAAGGCCTCGATCTTCACCGCGCCACTCGGATCGGCGTTTATGGCGTCGATCCATGGCTTGATGGCGCGCGCGTAATTGACCTCGGTGTCCGATGCAAAGAACGACAGCTTGAGCATCACCGGCTCGGCGCCCGCATTCAGCGGCAGGAACGCTGCAAACCACGCCAGCAATGCCATGCAAAGTCGCGTCATCCTGTCCTCCCCATGATGCAGCGGCTGGTTTGACGTCGCCGCTGCCACCGCGTTGATGGGAGTCATCGCGGAAAAATAATCGATTTTCAATAGTAATTTTCTTGATAATCGATTATTCAAATGGATGAATAGCGCGACATTCGACAAAAAGGCAAGTGTTTTCAAACAATAAGCTCTGGGAGCGAGACACATGAATCTTGGGATCGAAGGCCGCACTGCGCTGGTTTGCGCGTCCAGTCAGGGGCTCGGGCTGGCCTGCGCTCAAGCCCTGGCGCAGGAGGGCGTCCACGTCGTCATCAACGGGCGCGAAGCGGCAAAACTCGACACGACAGCCGCCGCGCTGCGCGAGACGGCCCGCGGCAACGTGACCGCGGTCGCGGCCGATGTCACGACCGCGGACGGCCAGGCACGGCTGCTCGCGGCGTGTCCCTCACCCGACATTCTCGTCAACAACAATGCAGGTCCCTCGCCCGGCAATTTCGCCGACATCGAGCGCGACCGCTGGCTGGCGGTGATCGAGGCCAACATGATCGCGCCGCTGATGCTGATCCGCGCGGTACTGCCGACGATGCGGCAGCGGCGCTTCGGACGCATCGTCAACATCACCTCCGCGATGGTAACGACGCCCCGTCCGCACATGACGCTGTCCTCCGGCGCGCGCGGCGGCCTGACCGCGGCAATGAAGGGGCTCTCGCTCGAGGTCGCGCGCGACAATGTGACTATCAACAATCTGCTGCCCGAGCGGTTCGACACCGACCGCCAGCACCAGATGGCGAAGGCCGCGATGACGCGCGAGAATATTTCCTATGAAGAGGCTCGTGCGCGCCAGATCGAATCGATCGCCGCGAAACGGCTCGGCGATCCCAGGGAATTCGGCGCGACCTGCGCCTTCCTGTGCAGCGCTCTGGCAGGTTTTATGTCAGGCCAGAACCTCCATCTGGATGGCGGATCGTATCCGGCGCTGATCTAGATCGATCGCCCCGAGCCATCGCCTTCACTGGTCGATCGCAAGCTCTGCTGCTTTGACTTCACCATCGGCGCCCGGCTGGAGCGACGGCGACACCGTATGAGACGGCCGCAGCAGATCCGCAATGCCGCCCGGCGGCAGCGGCTTGCTGAACAGGTAGCCCTGCATCTCGTCGCAGCCGTGCCGGCGCAAAAACGCCTGCTGCTCGATGGTCTCCACGCCCTCGGCCACGACGGTCATGCCGAGTGCCTTGCCCATGCTGATGATGGCTTGCGCGATCGCCTGGTCCTCCATGTCCTCCGCGAGGTCGCGAACGAAGGATCGATCGATCTTGATGGTGTCGATCGGGAATTGCTTCATCAGCGACATCGAGGAGTGACCGGTGCCAAAATCGTCGATGGCGATATGAATGCCCCGCCCCTCGATCCCGTCCAGCACACGCACGGCGCGCGCGACGTTCTGCATCACCATGCTTTCGGTGACCTCGAGCTGGAGCAGGTTCGGCGGCATGCCGCTGATCGCCAGCGCCGCATCGATGTCCTGCAACAGGCGCTCGTCGACGAACTGGCGCGGGGACAGGTTGACCGCCATCGAGACCGGCCGCATCCCCTGGCGTTGCCAGATCATGTTCTGCGCGCAGGCTTCCCTGAGCACCCAACGGCCGATCGGAACGATCAGGCCGGTTTCTTCGGCAAGCGGAATGAACTGGCACGGCGGCAACATGGCTCCGTCCGGCGCGCGCCAGCGCAACAGCGCCTCGACGCCGGTGATCTCGCCGGTGTTCAGATCGATCTTGGGCTGATAATGCAGCAGCAGCTCGTCGCGCTCCAGCGCATGCCGGAGGTTGGTCTCCATCGTGAGCCGCTCGATGGGCTGGGTCCTGGTGTCGCGGGTGAAAAATCTGAATCCGTCCTTGCCATCGCCCTTGACGAGATACATCGCCGTGTCGGCATTCGCGGTCAGGGTCTGAATGTCGGTGCCATCAGCAGGATAGATCGCCACGCCAATCGAGGCGGTGACGTTACATTCGTGACCGCTGAGCTGGATCGGCTCACTTAAAATCCTCAGCAGGTCTCGCGCGACGCCTTCGACGTCCTCCCGCCCCGAAACATCCTCCAGAATAAGGACGAACTCGTCACCGCCAAGCCGGGCGACGACGTCGCAAGCGCGCACGCTGCGCCGCAGCCGGGCGCCGATCTCGGTCAACAGCCGGTCGCCGGCGTCATGGCCGAGCGAATCATTGATGACCTTGAAGCGGTCGAGATCGATGAACAACACGGCCAATTGCCGATCCTGGCGCCGCGCCGACTCGATTGCAAAGTGCAATAGCTGATTGAACGACTCACGGTTCGGCAGATCAGTGAGGCTGTCGTGGGAGGCGAGGTATTCGATGCGCTGATCCGCGATCGTTTTCGCGTCGGCGCGCTCAAAATTCTCCAGTGCGAACGCAACATTGTCGGCAAGACGCTGCAGCAGCTCGGTCAATTCAGGAGTGAATGCGTTGCGTTCTCTCGACAGAAACAACAGCGCGCCAAGCGCCTCTCCGCCGCGCATCAGCGGCAATGCCGCGCCCGACATGGTCACACGATCCTTGGCGCGATTGTAGAAGTGGCTGTTCACCGGAAAGTCGGCGAGATAGTCATTGCTGATGCATGCCTTGCGCGTACGCATCGCGATGCCGGTAACGCCCTGTCCTTCCGGGTGATGCGCATGCGCGGACAAGCGGATATCGATCACGCGATCCCGTCCGGGACCCGCTGCCGCGACCACCTCCAGAAACTCGCTGTCGGGGCGCGCCAGCGCAATGACCGTGGAGGTGAAATCACCGCCCAGCACCGCCGCTTCGCATACCCGCCGGAACAGCTCATCGCGCGTGGTTGCCCGCATGATCGCTTCGTTGGTGGCGCCCAGGGCGGCCAGCAGGCGCGCAATCCGCTCCTTTTGCCTTTCGGCGGCGCTGCGCTCGGCCTCCTGCGCCAGCACATCAAGCCCGAACGAGACGTTTTCGACGATCCGCCCCATCAGGGCGGTCATCTCGTCATCGAGCCGGTCGCCGCCGCCGAAGAAGAAGTACATGACCCCTACGGTCCTGGCGCCGGCGAACAGCGGGAACACCGCGCACGCCGCCAGCCCTGCTTTTTCCACCAGCGGCAACCACGGGCGCGAGCGCGGATCGTTGGGCACGTCGTTGCTAAGACAAGGCTTGCCTGTCCGGAATGCCGTCCCGCCCATGCCCTGTCCTTGCGGGATCGCGGGATCGCAGGAGAAACGCAGGCTCGCGGTGATTTCGGGATAGACGCTCGCCTGCGCGGCCAGCCTGAACCAGGTGGTATCCGGCTCGGGCAAGAAGATGGCGGCGCCCAGCAGTTTTCCCTGCTCGACGGCGGCCTCGCAGACCCGCGTGAACATCTCGTCTTCCGAGCGCGCCCGCATGATCGCTTCGTTGGTCGCGGTGAGCGCGGCGAACATTCGGGTGATGCGCGCCGTGGCATTGTCGCGGTCAAAATTGTCGAGTGCAAAGGAGGCGTTTTCAGCCATGCGTTCGAGCAGGCCGACCGTTTCTTCGTTCAACGCATCGGGTTGTTCCAGATAAAACAGCAGCACGCCGATCGGTTTTCCGTGCCGCTTGATCGGCACGGCGGCGGCCGACCGGGCTCCGATCTGACGTGCCTGGACATGCCAGCGCTTGGTCCGTTCGTCGTTGGTGTAGTCGTTGGAGACGAACGAGCGGCCGGTGCGAAATGCGGACGGAGCCAGGCCCGTTCCATCGTCCGACTCCGCGTGAACCGAACTGGCATTGTCCGCGTTCTTCAGCGTATCGACGCCAAGGCCGGCGCCGGCAACACAACGCAAACGACCGCTGCCGTCGGCGAGCAGCATGCCCGTGCCGAGGAACTTACCGCCAAACACCGCAGCGTCGCACACCCTTTGGAAAAGCTCATCCTCCGATTTGGCCCGCAGGATGGCTTCATTGGTGGCGCTTAGCGCTCCGAACATGCGCGCCAAATTGGTACGCAACATCATCGATCCCCTATGTCGCGGACCAAGTTGACGTTTTGCCGCCAAACCGGGGGTTATAAAAAGCGGTAAACAAGGAATGAATCGGCCTTAAGAATAACGGGCGGCTAAGATTTCCGGATTAGTCGTACGTAGTTCCCCGGACCACATCTCGACCGGACGCCAGCCTTTGGAACTGGCAGCCCCGGATGCGAGCATCCGCGCGATCCCCAAGGCGGCGGCCCGGCCCAAGAGAGCGTTCCAAGAGGGCAGCCAAGTCATTGGTTGCCCTTTGATCCCGGCGGGAGGATGCTGTCGGCCATGGGCAAAGGGAGCGCGACATGAGCAAGACAGGTCTCGACAATCGCCACCGCAACCACGACGGCGAAATCAGCCACAAGCACGGCGCCACGCTGGTTGGCACGTTTCGCAAGATTTACGGACAGGGTTTCGCCGCCGGTTATCCGGCAACCGAGAAGCTGAGCGACGTTTTGCTTCAGCTCAACGAGACGTCGCTGAGCCAGCTGCGCCGGGATTACGAGACCGGCCATCTCGAACACAAGATCGCGAAATCCACGAAGTAACGCCTCGCACAGGTAAAGACCGGCATGGCAAAGATCCTGCTTTCGATGCAAGACTTGCAAGCGCATGCGTTGGCAGAGCTCCGCAATCAACCCGGCTGCTCGAACGTTCGCAAGATCGCCATCAATCGCGCCACGGATGAGCGGGCTGAAAACAATTGGTCGATGTGCGTGGTGTCCGCGGGCGACGCCGATGCCAACGCGGCGGCACGCGCCGCGCTCGATATCCAGAAGGCATTACGCCACGACTACAATCTGGCGGCGGAGTGACCGCGAGGGGCGCGCGCCCCGGTTCTCAGCCGAGAATTGATCGGTACAGGCCCAGATATCGATCAGCCATGCGGTCCACCGTGAATCGCGCCGATACGGCAGCACGGCAAGCAGCGCGATCGATCTCGTCGATGCGAGCTATCGCATCTACCGCCGCATCGAGGCTGTCGACCAGAAATCCGGTCACGCCATCATCTATGAGCTCGGGCATCGATCCGCGGTTGCGGGCAATGACCGGCGTTCCGCAGGCGAGCGCTTCTACCACCGACAGACCGAACGGCTCGTCGAAATTGATGAGGTGGAGCAGCGCGCGCGCGGAGCCCAGAGTCTTCGCGCGCACCGTTCCGCCAACCGGGCCAAGATAGACCACGGATTTGTCGTCGAGTGCGGGCGCTACTTGCTCGTCGTAGTAATTCTGGTCCTGGACGATGCCGGCCATGATCAATTTCCGGCCGGACCGATCTGCCGCAGCGATCGCTTCAGCCGCCCCCTTGTCCGGGTGAATGCGGCCGAAGAAGAGCAGATCTTCGCTGCCGTGCGGATCGAAGGGGAAATCCTCCAGCGGAATGCCATGGTGGATTGTTGCGGCATAGCGCAGGTCCGGATGGCGATCGGCGTCACTGATGGCAACATAGTGGACGCGTTCTTCGTATTCCTTGTAGGCGGGCAGGATGCGCGCGGAAGAGAAACCGTGGATCGTCGTTACGACTGGGGTTCCGACCAGCCGCGAGAAGGCGAGCGGGACGAAATCGGCCTGGTTGTGAATCAAATCGAACTGACCGGCCTGCTCAAAGACGTGGGCGACATGGAGCATCTCCCACACCTTTGCGTCGATCGCGGGATCCTCGGAATAGGGCGCAGGGCAGACGGCATCGAGCTTGCCCGCCGTCCTGCTGTCCTTGGTGGCGAACAGCGTGATGTCGACGCCGCGCGCGACCAAAGCCTCCGTCAAGAGACTCGTCACCTGCTCCCAGGGGCCGTAATGGCGCGGCGGTGTACGCCAGGAGATCGGCGCCAGCATGGCAATGCGCACGTGACCATCCTTCTCTGCTGTGTGCTATCCGGCCTCGAGCACGACAGCTTCATTCGACCCTAGCAGGAGGGCACCGTCTTCGACCAGCGCCGCATCCGCGACCGTGGACAGCAGCACCCGGCTCCCGCGCCCCCAATCCGGCAACGGCAATCGATGCGACTGTGCGCCGAGGTTGAGCGCCACAATCAGCCGCTCCGAATCGTGCCGGCGTTCGTAAACCAGCATCTCGTCCTCCACATTCAACAGTACGAAGTCACCGATCGACAAAGCCGGGCAATCGCGCCTGAACACAAGCAACCGACGATAAAGCGTCAGGATTGAGTGAGGATCTTCCGACATCCGCGCCACGTTGCGCGTCGGCCAGTCGGCATTGAGCGGCAGCCACGGATTCGCTGTGGTGAAACCGGCATTTTCGCTGTCATCCCATGGCATCGGCGTGCGCACGGGATCCCGCCCCAACGCCAGACCGGGCTCACGCAACTCGCGCGGGTCCCGCACTTGCGATGCTTCGATCATGACATCGCTCAAACCAAGTTCGTCGCCGTAGTAGAGCGTGGGCGTGCCACGGAGCGTCAGCAACAGCACCGCCGCGACGCGGGCCTGGGCCTGCCCGCGCTTGGCCGCAACGCGCGGCCGATCATGGTTGCCGAGCACCCAGTTTGGCCAACCACCCGGCGGTAGTGCTGCCTCATAGCCGGTGATCGCCGCAGCCAGGGCTCGCGCCTCCCACCGCGTATCGATGAGCTGGAAATTGAAGGGCAAGTGCACCTCCGGGCGCTCACCGCCGTAATAGTGCATCAGACGATCGACCGGCAGGTAGATCTCACCGATCAGAACCCGTTCGCCTTGTCCCCTGGCGCCGTAGCCGTCGGCGATTTCACGCATTTCGGCGGCGATCCGGTGCACCTCGGGCTGGTCTGTGGAATGGAGTTGAAGCAGGCGGTGCATTTCACCCATTTCGGGCCGATAGGCCGGGTTGAGCGGATTGTTCGGGAAGTCTGCGGCCTTCACCATGTGCCAGAGCACGTCGATGCGGAAGCCGTCGACGCCGCGATCGAACCAGAAACGCATCACGTCATACATCGCGGCCCGCACGGCTGGATGACGCCAGTTGAGATCCGGCTGCTCCTTCAGGAAGGCGTGGTAGTAATATTGTCCGGTGGTTTCGTCCCATTCCCAGGCCGAGCCGCCGAAATCGCTGATCCAGTTATTGGGCGGTCCGCCGTCAGCCGCAGCATCGCGCCAGATGTACCAATCTCTTTTCTGATTTCCACGCGAAGCGCGGCTCTCGACGAACCATGGATGCTGGTCGGAGGTGTGGTTGGGCACGAAGTCGAGCAGAACCTTGAGCCCCCGCCGATGGGCTTGCATCAGCACGTCGTCGAAGTCTGCCAGCGTCCCAAAGCGTGGATCGACGTCGCAATAGTCGGCAACGTCATAGCCGAAATCAACCATCGGCGACGGATAGATCGGGGAGATCCAGATCGCATCAACGCCAAGGCTGACAAGATAATCGAGCCGCTGCGCGATCCCTCTGAGGTCGCCTATGCCGTCACCGTTGGTGTCCTGAAAGGAACGCGGGTAGATCTGATAGATCACGCCATTCTGCCACCAGGGCGTGGTCATGCCGACACCGCCTTTGGTAGACGCGCCGGTTGCCGTCTATTGATCACGTGAGGTCGTCAAAACTCATCCACCCAATCCACCGCGTCAACCCGACGGATTGCGACGAGCAGCGGCAAAACGACTCTGTTCCTGTTGCGATCGGAAGTCGACGGTTTTCTCCCGTTCTCGCGGCGCGAAGCGACACTAAGCCCTATCCAGGCATCCGATTGGGCAATTATGATGCCATCCATGAGGTCAAAAGCCACGATCGCCACCGCCTGCAAGAGGACGCACTCGCGCGGCCCGAGGCTTTACCTGTTTGACGCGTTTTCTGCACGCGAACCGGAATCCACCCCCGGATCAAGTCCGAGGGCATGCTTCGCTTGAAAACGCTGTCGACGCCATAACGACAAGAACAAGGATACCGTGATGAACCTGCCAACGCATTTGCTGCCGACCACCGTGGTCGGAAGCTATCCGCAGCCGGAATGGCTGGTTGACCGTGCGATGCTGTCGAAGGTGGTGCCGCGGACGCGCATGCATGCGATGTGGCGGCTGCCGCCGGAGCATCTGCAGGAAGCGCAGGACGACGCCACCATCGTCGCCATCAGAGACATGGAGCGCGCGGGCATCGACATCGTCACCGACGGCGAAATCCGCCGCGAAAGCTACTCCAACCGGTTTGCGACAGCGCTCGACGGCATCGACGACGAAAAGCCTGACATGATCACCTCGCGCAGCGGGCATCAAACGCCGGTGCCGCGCGTGGTCGGCCCGGTGAGGCGCAGCGGGCCTGTCGAACGGCCCGACATGGAGTTCCTGCGCAAGAACACCGACCGCGCGGCCAAGATCACCCTGCCCGGCCCGTTCACGATGAGCCAGCAGGCCAGGAACGAGTTCTACAAGGACGACGAAGAACTCGCGATGGCGTTTGCGGAGGCCGTCAACGCCGAAGCGCTGGACCTGCAGAAGGCCGGCGCCGACGTGATCCAGCTCGACGAGCCCTGGGTGCGCAACGATCCGGACCTCGCAAGGCGCTATGCCGTCAAGGCCATCAACCGCGCATTGGCCGGCATCACCGTGCCGACGGTCGTGCATCTGTGCTTCGGCTATGCCGCGGTCGTGCCGGGTTCGACCAAGCCGGCGGGTTATTCGTTCCTCGCCGAACTCGCCGACACCAGCGCCGAACAGATTTCGATCGAAGCCGCGCAGCCGAAGCTCGATCTCGGTGTACTCAAGGATCTCTCATCGAAGAAGATCATGCTGGGCGTGCTTGATCTGGGTAATCCCGAGATCGAGACGGCCGCCATCGTCGCCGACCGCATCCGCAACGGCCTCAAGCATGTCGCGGCCGAACGTCTGGTGGTGGCACCCGATTGCGGCATGAAATACATGCCGCGCCACGTCGCATTCGGAAAGCTGAAGGCGATGTGCGAGGCGGCTGCAATCGTACGCAGGGAGATCAGCTAGCGTGCTGCTCCTCGCACTCAAACCTCGGCGTAGATCTCGATGACATTTCCCTCGGGGTCGCGGAAGAACAGCGCGCGATGGTGCCAGCTCGGTATATCCCGGGGCGGGCTCAGGATCGTCACCCCCTTGGATTGCAACGTCGCATAACAGGAATCGATCAGATGCGGCGCGACCCGGAAGGCGAGCTGGACCGCAGCCGAGCCGGCGGGAAACGGACCATCGTGCCACGCAGCCCAGGGACCGCGCGGCCTCAAGGTAAGCAGCGCGGAGCCGACCTGAAAGCTGACCCAGTTCTCACTGTCGTGAGCGAGCGGAAAGCCCATCACGTCGAGATAGAATTGCCTGGTCTCCTGCATCTTCGAACACAGCAGAACGGTGTAGTCGAGATTGCGAATGTCACCGAGACTCATGCAGCTGCCATCCTTGAGAAAAATCGATTTGAAATGACTGGCCACGCCGCGAGATGGCCAACGAAAATGATAGCTCTTGTGGGACTACATCGTCAAAGCAGCTTGGCGCGAACGAACAGCGCGCGCAACGCGGTGGTCGCCTGCACCGTCAGCATCGCATTGTCAGCGGCGCCTTGCAGCGTACGCACCGCATCGGCGTGCAACGACTTGAACTCGATCCATTCGACCGAGCTGAGATTGGTGATAAACTGATAGGCCTGGCCGACGGTACCAATCGATACCGTCTTGCCGTTCAAGCTGATCTTGAAGGTGGCGCGCAGCGGCGTTTCGGAATTGGAGACGCTATTCGCAGTCATGATGGCGATGTCGAACGCCGCGACGCGGTCAAGCCCTCGCCCAGGCTCGGCACCACGACGAGGCGCTTGACCTGCCCGTTTCGATAGGCCTGCAGGAACTTGTCGTACTCCTTGATCGAGACGCAGCCGTTGGAATCGCCATTGGGCCCAAGCAAGTAGGAGTGCACCAGCAATCCGGTTCGTCCGAGGGTGTCGGCATCACCCACCGGCGTCATGCGAAGCGCCGCGACACCGTGAAACAGCTTCTCCCGCGGCTTCAGATCATAGACGTTCGGCGGCGTCGCCCCGACCATGCGCATGCTGACAGAAGCGGGGTTGTCCATCAGGCCGCCGAGCCCTGAATGCGCCTCGAGCTTGACGCCGTTCGGCATGTAAACGGTCCGCGCCGAGATGTCGTAGACCGCGGTAACGTTGTCATATCCGAGCGCGCCAAGATCGGGCTTGTTGCCGAACAGGCCGTCGCCCGGCGTCAGGGACGCCAGCGAAAAACGCATCGGCACCATATCGGCCAGCTTCTGGAACATGGTCCGGTCGTCCGACCGCGCCGGCGGAGGCGGATCAACCCTCAGCGCCAGAACGGCTTCGGCGGGCCGCGACCTCGGCAGCGGAATCGCAGGCCCGGCCGGCGCGGCGGGCCGGTCGGCCTGCGCATCCGGCGACTGCTCGGCCAGCTGGCTTTCGATGTGACCGAACTCGGCGTCGAAATCCGTTCGCGCCGGACGGAAGACGGGACGCGAGGGATACCTGATCGACGGCGCGTTGCGCGCCGCGCCCGATCCGAACCTGTCATCGAACGAGAATGCGCCGGCGCTCTTGGCGGCTTGCGGATTTCGTAGCCAGGCCGCGAGATCAACATTCATCGTCCAGGCGGCCAGCGCCGACGTCACCACGAGCAAGGCAGCGGCAAAGGCGGCCTTGCCGACCAATGGAAAACCGCGGCTCGAAGCATGCCCGGTCGTGCTCGTGGTCCTGTAATCCATCCGTCCCCGGCTCGGCGCTTCGGAATCAGACCTGTTTCCGCAAGGGATTCACCGAATAAGCCCAAATATAATGCAATTCAAAGTAAGGCATAATCGAGACACCGGACCACGGCTATGGTCATCAATCGAATCCGCAGCGACCCGGGCAATCTTGGTAAACAGCCGCCGGTTCCCGGTGTTAGGGGCACGTTCAGGGCCGGAGCGTCGGGCTGGTATTCGGTGCCGGTGCCTGTTCCATTTCCGAGTGTTCCGGCAGCTTGTCCGCATGCACCGATAGCGCGGGCCCGATCCAGATCGGATCGGCAAGATGGTCGCGGCGCGGATTGGTCGTGTTCGGATGGACCAGAACGCTCAACCTGCCATGATTCAGCATCAGCCAGGGTACCAGTTCAGGGAACACCTCTTTGGCAAAGGCCACCTGGTACATCGCCTGATCGTGGGGACCGACCTTGACGTCGTGCCACCGGCCGAGCGTCACCGAAAAGCGCTCGCCCATCCAGCCGCGCAACTGCTCGGCCTCGCCCCGCGTCGTCGCCGGATCGTAATAGATGTGGGCGTGGTAGCTGGCGATCTCGCTCAGGGATCGCGGACCATCCTTCTCCGGCAACTCGCTCATCGCAACCGCTCCGCCTTTTACCGTTCAAACCGGTCGCGATGATTGCTGGTGCCGACGGCGCGGTCAATCCGCAGAGGCGGCCTTCCCGCGCTTGCTGCTCTCGTAAACGGTCATCCCGGCGGCGGGATCGAGGTCGGTCTCGGTCGCCTCGGTCAGGCGCGCCATCATCATGTAGAAGCCGATCGTCATGATCGATTCGACGACTTCCTGCTCGCTGAAATGCGCGCGCATCCCGGCAAACACCGGCTCGGGCACACGGACATTGTCGACCACTTCCCGGCCGAAAGCCAGCAGCGCCTGTTCGGCTGCATTGAACGCGGCGTCGGCGTAATTGCCCTGTTCGATGCAGTCGATCTGCGGCTGCGTGACGCCGACCCCGAGCGCGATCGGGACATGCTGGCGCCACTCATAGGCGCCGCCTTCCCGCTGCGCGGCCTGGAGAATCAGCAGTTCGCGATTGACGTGGCTGAGCTTCTGCTTGTGCAGGATGGAGTTGGCGAACCGCATCGCGGGAATGAAGTTGGTTTCGGCATGCGCCAGCATCCGGAAGATGTTCAGCTTCACCGGCATCCTGTCGAAGGCCGTGCGGGTGTCGCCGCTGGTCTTCTCGGGGTCGATCAGGGGTAATCTGGCCATGTGCGTCTCCTTGTGTTTGCTGTTTTTTCGACGTTGACCGGCGGCTCAGCGAGCTCTGACGTCACGGATCGGCTCGGAGCCGTCCCAACCGGCGGCGATCTGCTTGATATGTTCGAAGAACCGTCCCTTGCCACCGCTGATGTCGGAGATCTCCACGATGGTGCCGGGATGGGATTCCGTGTCGAAATAGCAGAAGCGGCCCTGCTCGCCGCCGATCTGGCCCTCGTGCCCAACCTTGTAGCCCAGCGACAACGCGCGGTCGTAGAGAGCCTGATAATCCCTCGTCCAGTACGACATGTGCTGCATGCCTTCGCGGCCGGAATCGAGGAACTCCTTGTACATGGAAGGCGCGTCGTTCCTCTGTTGAATGAGCTCGATCTGAAGATCGCCGGAATTGGCGAGCGCGATGCTCATCTCCACGCCGGACTCGGCACCGCGGTGACGGAAATAGTCGGTCTTGACCCGGTCGATGTAGAACCAGGGCCCGACGCCCATCACGTTGATCCAGTGATCCATCGCGGCGCGGATGTCGCGCACCACATATCCGTTCTGACAGACGGCGCCAAAAATGCGACTCATGATACCTCCGTTGTCGGCGGCGTTCGCCCGCTTCTTGCGGATCGCCGCGCCTGATGTTGTTTCCGCTTCCGCGCCTCAGGTCAGGTGAAAACCCTCATAGCCACGCGCGGCGATCTGCGCGCAGCGGTGCCGGTAGCCTTCCCCGACATAGGGCATGAAGACGCGCGGTTTTCCGGCGATGTTCGCGCCGAGATACCAGGAGTCCGCTTTCGGAAACAACGTGCGTTCGGCCATCTCGGCGACATGCGCCATCCAGGCGCGCTCGGCTGCGGGATCGGGCTCGATGATCCGAAGATCCTGCGCCCGCATATGGTCGATGCAGTCGGTCAGCCAGTCGACATGCTGTTCGCAGGCGTTGATCATGTTGCCGATCACCGACGGGCTGCCGGGGCCGGTGATGATGAACAGGTTGGGAAATTCAGCCACGGCGATGCCGAGATAGGCGCGCGGTCCTTCGGCCCAGGCATCCTGCAGACGAAGCTCATTTCGTCCGCGAATGTCCATCGCGAACAGCGCACCGGTAATGGCGTCGAAGCCGGTAGCGAACACCAGCGCGTCCAGATCGAACTGGCGCGCCGAGGTCTTGACGCCGTCGGCCGTCAGCGCCTCGAGCGGCTCTTCCTTGAGATTCACCAGTTCGACATTGTCGCGGTTGAAGGTCTCGTAATAGTTCGTATCGACGCAGATGCGCTTGACGCCCAACGGATATCCCGAGGGGCTCAGCGCCGCGGCGGTCTTGGGATTCTTGACGATCTGGCGGATCTTCTCGCGCACGAAATCGCAGGCGACGCCGTTGACGGCCTCGTGGGTCAGGAGATTCGGGAACGACAGCAAAAACCCGCCGCCGCCTTCCTGCCAGAGCTCCTCATAGCGCCGCCATTGTTCGTCGCGCGAGGGTATCGGCGCCTCGAAGGCGGACGAATTCACGCGGCCGGCATTCGGACTTGCGAGGCTCTCGCAGTAGGCCGGAAAGGCCGCATCAAACTGCTCGAAGTCCTCGTCCCCAAGCGCGCGGTTGCGCGCGGGCACGGAGAAATTCGGTGTGCGCTGGAACACCACGACGTGTTTGGCGGCTTCCGCGATCAGGGGAATCGCCTGCACGCCCGATGACCCCGTGCCGACGACGCCGACGCGCAGACCAGAGAAGTCGACCTCCTGTTCCGGCCAGCGGGCGGTGTGGTAGATCGGACCGCGAAAACTCTCAAGGCCTGGCGTCTTCGGGCTGTTCGGCACCGAGAGCGCGCCTGATGCCATGATGCAGAAGCGGGCGCGGATCTGGTCGCCGCGATCGGTCCGCACCAGCCAGCGCCCGCTGGCTTCATCGAATGACGCCGAAATGACGCGGGTCTGAAACCGCAGCAAATCGCGCAGCTTGAAACGATCGGCGACGTATTTGGCGTAGTCCAGAATCTCGTGCCTGGCCGCGTATTTCTCCGACCAGCGCCACTCCCGCCGTAACTCCTCCGACCATGTGTAGGAATAATAGAGGCTCGGAACGTCGCAGCGCACGCCGGGATAGCGGTTCCAGTACCAGGTGCCGCCGACTTCGGGGGCGGCCTCGAACCCGATCACGGATAGGCCCTTCTCACGCAACCGGTGCAACGCATAGAGACCGCCAAAACCTGCGCCGACCACGACCGCGTCATAGTCGCCCTCGACCGCCGCGCGTTCGGCGCGATCCCCCGTGTCTTGCTTGTTCGCTTGAGTTGCCATGGTCTATTTCCTGTCAGCCGATAGAGCGGCCACCGTCGATCACGAGTTCGGTGCCCGTGACGTAGCGGCTCTCGTCGCTGGCGAGCCACAGAATGCCGTTGGCGATGTCTTCCGGCATCGCCTTGAAACCGAGCGGCACCGCGCGTTCGGTCAGCTTGTCCAGGGTCGCGCCGCGCGGCGGCCCTGAATTTGAACCCTCCTCGGCGGTGCCGATCAGCGTGTCCCAGATCGCGGTTTCGGTGATGCCGGGGTGAAGCGAGTTGACCCGGACGCCGTCCTTGGCGGCGGCGCATTCCAGCGCGACGGACTTTGTGAACAGACGGACGCCGCCCTTGGTCGCGCAATAACCGGACACGTTTGGCGAGGCCTTGATGCCCGCAATCGAGGAAACATTGATGATGCTGCCGCCACCGCCTGCGCGCATCAGCGGAAGCGCGGTTTTGACGCCGAGGAAGACGCCATCGAGATTGACGGCAACCTGGCGTCGCCAGTCGGCGAGCGACATGTCGACGACGGGACTGGAGAGACCGATCCCGGCGTTGTTGACGAGCACGTCCAGCCGGCCGAACCGTGCTTTGGTTTTGGCGATCACCGACTGCCAGTCTTCCTCGCTGGTCACGTCGTGATGGAGATATTCCGCCTCGCATCCAGCCGACCGCAGTTCGCCCAGCAGGCGCTCGCCGTTCTCGTCCTGCAGATCGGTCGCGACGATCTTCGCGCCCTCGCGCGCCAACACAATGACCGCGCTGCGCCCTATCCCGTTGGCGGCGCCGGTCACCAGCGCGACCTTGCCTTCGACCCGCCGTTTCATGCGCTCTGCCCGTTCACGCAAAATCCTCCCGGCCCGGTCGAGGGTTGTTCTTGGAAACGTTTCCATGATTGAGCTTGATGTTTCCACTGATGTCAATATTAATAGGTAAAGTGCATCAAATAACGTTTCCAGATGCAGCTGATTTTGAGCCGACCGGGCTCGAATGCAAACGAATCCGGGCACTTAGGACGAGACAGCGGGCAAGCAGGACCGATGGCCAGAACCCAGCCGACCCCATCCCTTCGGCCGACCATCCGCGATGTCGCTGCGCAAGCCGGCGTGTCGGTCAGCAGCGTCAGCCGGGTGTTGAACCGCGAGCCGCACATCAGTCCTGAACTGCACGCCCGGATCATGCGCGTCGTGGACCGCCTCGGCTTCGAGCCAGATTCCGCCGCGCAGGCGCTGCGCTCGCGCGCCAGCAACACGATCGGCTGCATGGTCTCCGATATCTCCAACCCGCTCTACAGCGAGATGGTCAACGCCGCGGAAGAGGAATTGCAACGCGCCGGCTACGTCCTGATGCTCGGCGCAACCCGGCACGCCGAGGAACGCGAAACCGCGTTCATATCCGCGGTGCGCCGGCGGCGGATGGATGGATTGCTGCTGTTCGCCGGAGACAACACCCACAAGGATTTTACAAGCGCGCTGGCTACGCTCGACCTGCCCTGTGTCGGGATCGACCGCGAGGTGCCGGGCGCGCCGTCGGTGCGCGCCGATCATCGCGGCGGCGGCTTTGAGGTGACGCGCTATCTCATCGGCCTCGGCCATCGCCGTATCGCGCTGCTGACCGGGCCTGCGGCGGTGCTACCGAGTACGGAGCGGGTAGCCGGATATCGGCAGGCGCATATCGAAGCCGGACTTGAGGTCGATCTCGATCTCGTCCGCCCGCAGGTGCACGGCTCGGGCATCGCCTTCAGCGACGTCTGCCAGTTGCTGCAAGGGCCTGCGCCGCCCACTGCGATCATCACGCTGGGAACGCACATGCTCGCCAGCGTGATGGACGCGCTCGCCAGCAACGGCATTCGCTATCCGGGCGACATCTCGCTCGTGTGTATCGGCGACACGGATCTGGCCCGGCACGCGACGCCGGCAATCAGCACGCTGACATGGGACTTGAGCGAAATCGGCAGGATCGCCGCAAAAACCCTGCTTGAGCGGGTGCGCGACTGCGATCAGGCCCAGGACACAAGGCCGATTTATCTGCCGACCCGATTCATCCTTCGACATTCCTGCGCCGAGCCGCGCGCCAAGTGATTTGAGGAGTTGCCTGCCCTGCCGATCTGCCAGCTTTGACGATCGCTAACAAAAAAACAAGTACCGGGAAACCCAAGGGAGTTGCGTATGAAGTTCCGCACAACGATGCTGACGTTGCTGATGCTCGTCCTGGCCACCTGTTCGGCAAGGGCCGAGGACGCGTCGGACTACCCCTCCAGAAAAATAAAAATGCTGTTGCCGTTCGCGGCCGGTGGCGGCGGCGACGTGATCGGCCGGCTGCTGGCCGACAAGATGGGCAAGCGCCTGGGGCAGACCATTTTCGTCGAAAACCGCACGGGAGCGGCCGGCACCATCGGCACGCAGATGGTCGCGACCTCGCCGGCGGACGGTTACACCATCATGATCGGCGGCATGACCACGCATGTACTTGCGCCCGCGTCCTATACCAGCCTGCCCTACGATCCGATCAAGGATTTTGCGGTCATCGGCCGCATCGGAACGTCGGCGATCCTGGTGGTGGCCTCCAAGGATTTTCCGGCCAACGACCTGCGCGGCCTGATCGCGATGGCGAAAAAGGGCGATCAGATCCAGTACGGATCCTGGGGCGTCGGCTCGACCGGACATTTCTGCGCGGAAATCCTGTCGCAGAAAGCCGGCATCAAACTCGAACACGTGCCGTTCAGCGGCGCGGCGAAGGTTGCCAATGATCTGATCGGCGGCCACATCTCGCTCGGCACGCTGGATATGGCGACGGCGACGCCGCTGGTGAAGGATGGAAAAGTAAAGGCGCTGGGCACATGCGGGGATCGATCGCCAAGCCTGCCTGAAGTCGCGAGCTACAAGGACCAGGGGATCGATTTTGAGCGCAGCCTGTCCTGGGTCATGTACGCGCCCGCTGGCATCCCCGACATCGCCGCGAAGAAGCTTTCAGCTGCACTGCAGGAGTCGATCGCCGAAGCGGATATGACCGAAAGGCTGCTCGCGCTCGGCGTCACCGCGGACTTCATCCCCGGAGACCGGCAGCGCGACATCAACGTTCGCGACATCGAGGCCTGGAAGGTGGTCGCCAGAGAAGCCAAAATCGAGATCAAGTGAACACGCGGGCGATCCGGCCGAAATTGCCGGCGCGCCGCGCCCGAAGCAGGCTCAGTTCCTGCTCAGTTTTTCTTGCCGAACAGCACCGGAAGCTGGCGCGGGCCACGCACCGTGCCTTCCGACCAGGTGACCTTGCCGGCCGGATCGAGCTTGAAGTCCGGAATCCGCTTCAGCCATTCCTCGATCGCGACCGTCATTTCCATGCGCGCGAGGTTGGAGCCGACGCAACGGTGAATGCCGAGGCCGAACGCGGCATGGCGGTTCTCCTTGCGGTCGATCACCACCTTGTCGGCATCCGGGAACATCGCGGGGTCGCGGTTGGCCGCCGGGAACGACAGCAGCACCATGTTGCCCGGCTTGACCGGGCAGCCGCTGATAGTGGTTTCCTTCATCACTTCGCGCGCCATCGTGACCGGCGAATAGGCCCGCAGGAATTCCTCGATGGCGCTCGGCATCAGTTCCGGCTCGGCGATCAGCCGGTCGCGGTCCGCGGGCGTGTTCGCCAGATGCCACAGCGAGGAGCCGATCGCGCTCCAGGTGGTGTCGATGCCGGCAATCAGCAGCAGCCGCAGCGAGCCCAGCACCTGGGAATCCTCCAGCGGATTACCGTCCTTGTCCTTGGCCTTCATCAGCGTCGAGATCAGGTCGTCGGTCGGATGCGTCTTGCGATACTCGATATGGCCGGCGAAATAGGCGCTCATCTCCTGCACCGCCTGCATCAGCATGCTCTCGTTCTTGATGCTGAGCTCGAGGATCATGTGGATCCAGTTGACGAAGAGATCGCCGTCCTTTTCGGGGATACCGAGCATGTGGGCGATGGCGCGCACCGGCACATGCTTGGTGTAGCGCGCCGCGGCGTCGCATTGACCGTCGGCGATGAATTCGTCGATCAGCTCGTTGCAGATGGCGCGGACCCGCGGCTCCAGCTTCTTCATCGCGTCCGGCGTGAACGGCGGAAGCAGCAGTTGCTTGGCGGGCTTGTGCTCGGGCGGATCCGACGTGATCGGGGGCGCGGCGTTTCGCGTCACTTCGGGCCGCACGTCGCGCACGATGACGCGCCGCGACGAGAAATGCTCGGTATCGTAGGCGATTTCCTTCACCGCCTGATAGGTGGTCGGCAGATAGCAGCCGAGGAAACGCTTGGTGTGCACCACCGGGCATTCGTTGCGCAACTCGTCCCAGATCGGAAACGGATTCTCGGTCCAGCGCGGATCAGTATGATCGAAATCGTTGACCCAATCGGTGACCGGAGGATGTTCGGGCATCATGCTGACGGAATCGGACATCGCGCAAATTCCTTTTGCTTGGTTCGTTCAGGACGAGCTTGATTTCAGGACCGGACTACCGCCCCTATTCTTCCTGCACTTCGATCGCGATTTCGGGGCAATTGGTCTGGGCGAGCCAGGCCTTGTCTTCCAGGCCCGCGGGGACCGAACCGTCGCCGACTTCATGGGCATTGCCGAATTCGTCGAGCTCGAACAGTTCCGGCGCCAGCGACTTGCAGCGTGCGTGTCCCTGACATTTGTCCTGATCGACGCGGATCTTCAGCTTTCCCGGCATGCGAGCGCTCCTTCAAGCCGCGCGCGCTCAACCGGCGCGTCGCATTTCCTCATGTTGATTTGGGCGTTACCAACCGCGGCCGGTCCGCCTCTTCAAGTTATACCGTATTACATTATCGTCGCGATTGTGCTGTCAAGCGGAAAGTTATAGATCATTACACTGAATGCCACCTCGCCCCGCACGTAAAGCGCTCAATACCTATCACCACGGGGATCTCCGCGATGCCCTGGTTCAGGCCGCGCTCGGGGAAGTGGAACTCGGCGGCCCCGAAGCGATCAGCATCAGCGCGCTGGCCAAGAGGCTCGGCGTCTCGCAGCCGGCTCCCTACAAGCATTTTGCCGACCGCGAGAGCCTGCTCACGGCGGTAACGGCCGAAGCCTTCCGCCAGTTCAACGCCATCCTGCGCGAGTCGATCGGAAAACCCTCCAGGCGTTCGAAGCTGTCGCGCCTGGCGCAAGCCACATTGGATTTCGGTCTTCGCCGCAACGGCGTCTACCGCCTGATGTTCGCCTCACGGATCATGGCATGCGCACCCAAGGGCAGCGAGCTGCATGTTGCCGCGATGGAAACCTTCGAGCTGCTGCTGGAATCCCTCGAAGCGCCCGCGGTCGGATTGCTGCGCGAACGCAGCGCCCTGCAAATCTGGGCCGCGCTGCACGGCGTGGTGATGCTGGCCGAACAGGGACTTCTCACCGGCCAGCTTGCCAATGTCAGCCGGGAGGAGCTGGTCGAAGATATCGTCAAGCAGACCAAGCTGGCGCTGGCGGTGGCCATCAAGGCGGCGGACAAGAACGGCCGGTAAGGCTCGCCCGGTCCTCATGGTGCGGCGTCCGCAAATCCGTTAGCATGGGGCTTGCGTAGCTGTTGACGGAAAGCGGCTGCTATGGATGCGAGTGGGCCGGTGCAAGTTCGATTGAAAATGAGATTTGCGCACGCCCGGCCGGCGCGAACCGGCCGACGGCTGGCGCTCGGGATATTGCTGTCGCTGTGCTGTTCCGGTCTGGCGTTCGGCCAAAACAACAGCAAGGACAATGGCGAGGACGAAGATGAACCGGCCAAGCCGAAGCCGGTATTGCCTAACATCTATCTCGACTTGCGAACGATCTACACCACCCTGCCGGCCGGTACGCTCTCGATCGGCTTCAACGCGCCGCCACTGTTGTCGACGCTGTCGGGCCTGACGTCGCTCGGGACCCTATCGTCGCCGTCCAGCCGAAGCGTCAGTCTCGACATTCCCGTGACGGTTGACGTCAACGAGTGGCTGTCGGTCTATGGTGGCGTCAGCGGCGCTTCGTCCCAATCGGGCAGCCTGCCCTGGTCGTCGTTCGATATCTACGGTTTTACGGTCGGATTTCAGGCCGACCTCTATCAGCAAAACGGCGGCATGTTTCCAACGGTGACGATACAAAGCAATGCATCGCGATCGATTTCCGACGCGCCATTGGCCACGACCTCCTACAATACGATCCTCGAATTCGGCTACGCGCTGAACCCGGACGAAACGCGGGGACTGCTCGCCGGCGCGCAGTACACAAAAATCATCGTCGATTCCATCTTCGCTGAAGTGAAGCCTGGCTATGTGGGCTATGTCGGCGGCTACTATCAGTGGGACAACAACTGGAAGCTGACCGGCCGCTTCGGCGTGCAATCGTTCGGCGGTGCGCAGCTTCTCAATCTCACGCCGTTCCCGGCCTTCACCCAGCCGATCGTACGGCTCGATCTCGATCGCATGGACGATGACGACAACCGCCTGTTCGGCGTCACCGCGCAGATCGCCTGGACGCCGAAGCCGTCCTATCAGCTGACGGTGAGGACGCCGCTCTATGCGATCAAGAATTAAGGCGCATTCCGGCACCCGCGGATGCCGCCGCTGATCACACTGACACATTCACATCCAGGAGAAGACATCATGACATCCAGCGACGGCGCACGGACGCTCAAGGGCAAGGTTGCATTGGTGACCGGCGCGGGCCGCGGGCTCGGCCGCGCCTTTGCGGAAAAACTGGCTGCGATGGGCGCCGACGTCGCGATCCACGGCATGCGCGAGAACGGACCGGCGGAATATGGCGAGGGATCGACGCTGACGGCGGTCGCGGAAGATATCGCCAAGGCGCATGGCGTGCGCACCATTCGCGTGCTCGGCGATCTCACGCAAGGTGCCGACATCGCCCGCGTGGTCGAGACCACGACGCGAGAGCTGGGGCCGATCGAGATCCTCGTCCACAATGCCGGCGGCGACATCGCGGCCAAGGGCGGCAAGCCGGATCCGAACGATGCCATCGGCATCAAGGAAGAGGACGTGCGCGCGGTGCTCGATCGCAATCTGCTCAGCACGATCCTGACCTGCCAGGCGGTGGCGCAGGAGATGATGAAGCGGCGCCAGGGCCGCATCGTCACCATCGGCTCGGTCGCGGCCTTCAAGGGCCGCACCAACGGTTCGATCTATGCCGTCGCCAAAGCCGGCATGACGCATTACACGCGCTGCCTCGCCGATCAGCTGCGCGCCTACGACATCAATGTGAACTGCATCGCGCCGGGCGACACCCGTACCGGCCGCTTCATGGGCACGCGCGCGGTCGACCAGAACAGGCTGGTCGAAACCGGCACGCTCGATCGCATCGCCACCGTTGATGAAGTCGCGCGCGTCGTCGAAATGTTCGCGGGGCCGATGGGGGCGTTCGTCTCAGGACAGGTGCTGCGCGTCGACGGCGCCGGACAGTGCTGGGCGGCCTGACACCCGTTCTCTCAACTGGTCAAACTCGCCGGAATGGTAGGTGGCGCCGTCAGGCGTAACGATTTCGACGTCCCAGCAGCCGTCCGATATCAGTTCATCGGCTTTTTTCATCGCGGCCAGCACCGACTCCCGCCGCAAGGTCACGGTTCCCGATGTATCGAGCGCGGTAATGAGAAATACCATGGACGGCTCCTGTTTCGGATTCGCACCAGTGTGGCTGGGAATACGGCCGGGTCAAGCGGCATGAATTGTGGGCCAGGAGAAGAAAACCCTCCCCCCGAACGGCGGCGGGAAAGGGACTTCCACATTCTGGCCGCAGATTGCATACCGCTACCCTTGCTTCCGGGCCGAACTGGGCGACATTAGGGGCTCGTTCAATGGAAGCCGTTATGAGTCCGCCCGCCTTCGATCCCTTTGGAGAACTGGTCCCGACCGCCGATTCGGCGGCCGCGCCGGAGCGTGGCTCTAACTGGTTGAAATCGGCCGGTGTCGGGCTGTTCTGGGGGCTGGTTGGCGTCATCGTGCTGGCACGCGCGATGTACTTCGAACCGGGCGCTTTCAGCTTCGGGCAGGCCGTGGCGTGGGCGCAGGGCCTGTTCGGGTTGCTCTAGGGCGCGCACGCGATGCGGCCGCCCCTGCTGGAAGCCGGAAGAAGAATACTCTCCCTATCTCACTGAATCGAAAATTTATTGGTGAAGCCGAGCAGGCCGGCGCATAAACTGTTCTCCAAAACGGGGGGCGTGTGCCGCAACAAGACCACGAGACGGACGGGATAAGGTCGGACCCAGGCGCGCTCGGCCGCAGCCTGGCCCTCATTCCCGGCATCGCACTTTGCGGCGCGATCACCGCCGTCTCGCTTGGCGCCCAACTGGTCGAGGAGCGCGTCTTCGCCCACCCCTATGTCGAAGCGCTCGTCATCGCGATCCTGCTCGGGATGGCAATTCGCACCGCCTGGCAACCGTCCGAGCGTTGGCGCTCCGGCATTGCCTTCAGCGCCAAGCAGCTGCTCGAGGTCGCCGTCATGTTACTCGGCGCTTCCGTCAGCTTTGCCGCGATCGTGGCGTCCGGCTACCTTCTGGTCGCAGCGATCGTCGCTACCGTCGTCATCATGCTGGCTGTCAGCTACGGCCTCAGCCGGATGCTCGGCCTGCCGACCAAACTGTCGATCCTGATCGCCTGCGGCAATTCGATCTGCGGCAATTCGGCAATCGCCGCGGTGGCGCCCGTGATCGGCGCCGATGGCGACGATGTCGCCTCGTCGATCTCCTTCACCGCGATCCTCGGCGTCTTGATGGTGCTGGGCCTGCCGCTCCTGATCCCGTTGCTCGCGCTGTCCGCGACGCAATACGGCATTCTGGCGGGTCTGACCGTCTATGCCGTTCCGCAGGTGCTGGCGGCGACCGTCCCCGCCGGTATCGTAGCCACGCAGATCGGCACGCTGGTGAAACTGGTGCGCGTGCTGATGCTGGGGCCGATCGTGGTCGGACTCTCGCTCGTCGCCGCGCACCGCCGCAAGCGCCATGCCGACGCGACGAGGGCGGTTGCGATCAGCCCGTTCAAGCTGGTGCCGTGGTTCATCATCGGCTTTCTGGTGCTCGCCGCGCTGCGCTCGCTTCAGCTCGTGCCGGATATCGCGGTCGCGCCGGTGACAAAAACCGCGGCCATCCTTACCGTGCTGTCGATGGCCGCGCTCGGGCTTGGTGTCGATGTGCGCGTTCTCTCAACGGTCGGCGGAAGGGTCACCGCCGCCGTCACGCTGTCGCTGCTCCTGCTGCTCGGCCTGAGCATCGGACTTGTCCATTTCTTCAGATGAAGCGGGCCGCCCTTGCAATTCGCAACTGGCGTGATCCAGCCATGCGTCAGAGCAGCTGATCTCTAGGCCGTTCTCATTCCGTTGGACAGGATCACCTGCAATCTGGGATCGCCTACTCCGAAGAACGCGGCTTCTATTCGTGCCGTCAGGTTCGGCTGCAACAGCCATTCACCAACTGTTTTGGCCGCCTCCTCGTGGCTCTCCAGGCAGGCAGAGTGGAGATAGGCCTTGTCCCGCTCCTCGATCACATACTCGCGCAACGCGGCCATATGGATGGCAGCGGCCGGGTCCTCAGCACCGGCCCAACTATGCAACAGCCGATCGATATCGCCGCCTGCGGTCACAGCTAGCGTCACGACGCTCCTGATATTGAAGGCGAGGCGATATCCAACAGGCTCCAGGTCGAGGCGGGTCAGGCTGTGCTTGAGGAATGCATCGAAGAAGCGGTCGATGCTCTCCACCTCCGCCCGGGGCCACTTGTTCCGGTAGTCGGCCTGGCCAAGCCGGCGCAGGCAGATATCCAGCCCGATGTGGTCAGGGTAATCATGCGCGGCGATCAGCTCGAAATAACGCGGCAGGAAGCAGCGTAGCTCCCGGGCGACCTGATCATCGTCATCGTCATGCGCGGAGTTGGTGTACTCGGCCAGCAGATCGGCCGGGATTGACCGCAACGGCGTGTTGACCAGCTGTCGCTCTTCCTCCTCGGTCATGCAACAACGGCAATGGCATACGATGAGGTGATGGCCCAATCGATAGGCGCCGAAGACCCGGTAGGCTTCCTCGATGGCGACCGTTAGTTCTGAAGGCATGCTACAAGACGTTTGCTGATGAGTTCACAGAACTAGCACAATATCCTTCTCAAGACTGTGGCCAACGCCTTCGATGCGCCTGGCGTTCTCCATCGAGATCAAAGCCAAGCTGTCCGAACCAGCCGGGGATGCCCGCGTTCCCCGCCGGTTCTATAGGGGCGATTGACGATACGAGAGACCGCTACTGCCTTTCCCCACACAACACAGATCTGCGAAATTTCCTTCGATCGTCCGCCTAAAGCGCAAGAAACTTGTCGAATAATAGGTTCAAATCCCGGAGGCACAACCGCCGATACCGACACGCGCTAATGGTCGACATTTAAGGTGCGCCTACGCCCCCCGTATTCGGCACAATCGTTCGCTGGTGAAATCGATTCAGGAACGCAATCAGCCGGGGATTTTGCGGCCGATGGATCACGCTCGCGGCGGCGCCGATCTCGGCCATCACGCCCTCGCTCATGAACCCGACCCGATTGGACACATCGGCGGCGAACGCCATTTCGTGGGTGACCAGGATCATGGTCATGCCGTCGGCGGCGAGCTTGCTGATCACCGCAAGAACCTCTGCCACAAGTTCCGGATCGAGCGCTGAGGTCACCTCGTCGAACAGCATCACATCGGGCTTCATGGCAAGCGCACGCGCAATCGCCACACGCTGCTTTTGCCCGCCGGACAGCCGGCTCGGAAAACTATCTGCCTTGTCCGCCAGCCCGACCTTGGCCAGCAGGTCGCGACCAAGTTCTTTCGCCTCGGCCCTGGCCATGTTCTTCACCTGCACCGGACCTTCGATAACGTTGTCGAGCGCCGACATGTGCGGGAACAGATTGAAGTGCTGGAATACCATGCCGACATCGCGGCGCAGTAGTGCGAGCCGGGTCTTGTCGGGCCCTCGCTTGCCATCGCCGAATGCGAAGTGATGGGAGCCGATCGCGAGTTCACCGTTCTGCGGCAATTCAAGCAGATTCAAGCAGCGCAGGAACGTCGACTTGCCGGAGCCGCTGGCGCCGATCAACGTCACGACCTCGCCGCGCGCAACCGAGAGAGATACGCCTTTCAACACCTGGTTGGTGCCGAAAGCCTTCTGGATGTTGCTTGCGACGAGAATCGGAGCCGCTTGCGTCATCGGTGTGCCCCCATGCGCTGCTCAACCTGATCGGCGACAAGGGTAAGCGGAAACAGCACCACGAAGTAGAGCACGGCAATCGTGGTATAGACCTCCAGCGGCCGATAGCTCGCCGCCGTTATCACCGATCCCTGATAGAGCAGATCGCCGACCGCGACGGTCGACACCAGCGAGGTGTTCTTCAGCTGCATGATGGTCTGGTTGATCAGCGACGGGACCATCACCTGAATTGCCTGCGGGAGTACGATACGCCGAAAAATCTTGCTCTGTTGCATGCCAATCGCGTGACCGGCTTCCCACTGACCTCGATCAATGGCCTCGATGCCGCCACGAAAGATCTCGGCATAGAACGAGCCGGCATACAGCGAGAGTGTCAGGAAGCAGGCCGTGGTCGCCGACATGTCAACACCGATCAGAACCGGCAGGGCATAGTAGACCCAGACCAACTGAACCAGCAGTGGCGTACAGCGAAACACCTCGATGTAGGCGCGCAACGGGATCGAAACCCAGCGCGGCCCGGCGGTGCGCAGGATACCAACGGCGAGACCGATTGCGAGACCGGCGAGAACGGTGACCAGCGTGTAAAACACGGTGACACCGAGCCCTTGCCAGATCAGACCCCAATACGGCCTGAGCGCTGCGAAGTCCCACACATACATCGTTGATGTCTCGTCAGAACTGAACTTCGGGCGGAATGTCATCCGCCGCGAGGCCAATGGCCTCAAAGCCCTTCAGCATCCATTCCCGGGTCTGACCCATGGCCCGGTTATAGTCCGCCCAGGCGCTGAGAAAGTCCTTGTAACGGCGATCGGACTCCGCGCGAATGCCCATGTTGGTCGGCAGTGTCAGCAGCGGCCGCGGGATCACCAGTTCCCCGAGATTCGGATTCTTCTTCAGCGTGGAGACGGCGAGGACGGCGAGCGAAACGTTGCAATCGGCGCGGCCGGTTGCGACCGCCAGGATCGCCTCATCGCGGTTCTTGAACCCGAGGATCGTAGCCTTGGGACAATAGCGTCGCGCGATCATCTCATGGGTGGAGCCGATGTCGACGGCGATCTTGACCTCGGGCTTGTTGATCTCTTGCCAGGTCTGCGGCTTGGCAAAGCCCTTGCGGGTAATGACCGTGAAGGAGTGGACCAGGATGGGGGTCGAAAAGTCGATCACCAGCGCGCGTTCCGGCGTCGGGTTTACCGCAAAAGCGAGATCCACCTTGTCGCCTTGCAGGTCCAGAATCTGGTTACCCCAGGTCGATTCGACCGTCTCTACTTTTGCGCTCAACTTGGCGGCGATGTCGTTCGCCATGTCGATGCAGGCGCCCGACCATTTGCCGGTCGGCAAATCCTTGTGGAAATACGGCTCCTGGCCGACGATGACGGCAACGCGCAGCACACCGCTTCGCTTGATGCGCTCCAGCGTGGAGCCCGGAACTGCCGACTGGGCAGCAGCCAGATCAACTCCGGCGGCGATAGCAACGCCGGCCAATGCAACGCTCGTGAAGGCTTCCCTACGATTCATGGTCTGAACCCCGCTGAAATCTTGCCCTCGGCGTTCCTGCCCACGGGCCCGCCCAAACTATTTCTGTATTCAGGATGAAATGCAAGACGGGATTTTATAAAAATGACTATGGCTAGGGCAGCTCCAAATCGTCGCCCAATTTATACGCAATAGCTGAAAAATGGCTCAGTTTGGACGCGTTGCGGCGCGACAAATCCCGCTTGCCATTGGAATTCAATTCTGAATACAGTGGTGAGCGCAGTTAGCCGCGACGCCGACGAACGACTGCCGATCGTCGCGCCGCCTTCCCGGCCCAGCCTGGCCGAAATTGATCAGCTTTTGGATGATTGAAGGAGAGACCGTTGCGAGCCGTATTCGTCGACGCCAATGAAACCCTTGCTGCGGTCACCGAAAGACTGGTGCGCGCGGATGATCCCAAGGTGATCGTCAACCGCGATGCGTCGGTGACGCCGGAGCAACTGCCGTCCGTGCTCGGCGGGGCCGAGATCGCGATCATCGACCATACCCATCTGCCGGCGGAGATCGCCGGGCAATGCAAAAGCCTGAAGCACGTGGTGTTTCTCGGCACCGGCGCCCGCAGCTACATGAACCCGGAGGCGCTCGCCGAACTCGGTATTGCCGTGCACATCATCAAGGGCTACGGCGACACCGCGGTGGCCGAATGCGCCATCGCGCTGATGTGGGCCGCCGCCAGGGGTTTTGCGCGGATGGACCGAGAGATGCGCGCCGGCAACTGGCTGCGCAGCGATGGCATCGAACTGACCGGCAAGACCATCGGCCTGATCGGCTTTGGCGGCATCGCCGCGCAGGTGGCGCGGATCGCAGCCGGCTCCGGCATGAAGGTGCTGGCGTGGAATCGCACACCGAAGACGCATCCCGGCGTCGAGTTCGTGACGCTGGAGCGGTTGCTCGCCGAAAGTCATGTCGTCTCGCTGCATCTACTGCTCAATGACGACACCAAGGATTTCCTGTCCGCAGAGCGCATTGCAGCGATGCGTCCGGGCGCCATCCTGATCAACACCGCACGCGGCGCTGTGGTCGACGAAGCCGCCATGGTCGAGGCGCTGCGCTCCGGGCAGATCGGTCACGCCGGGCTCGACGTATTCGTCACCGAGCCGCTGCCGGCCGGGCACGTGCTGACCACGCTGCCGAACGTCACGCTGTCGGCCCACTCCGCATTCCGTACGCCGGAGGCTAGCGACAATCTCATTGGGGCGGCGCTCGATCACTGCCGCCGTATCGTCACCACCGGCCGTTGAAAATTGCAGAAGGAATGACGTCCATGTCGAGCATCGTTCGCATCGATCAGAACGCCCGGCGCAGCCGCGCCTCCGTGTTCGGCGATCTGGTTTTCCTCGCCGGCCAAGTCGCCGACGACAAGAGCGGGGATATTGCCAGCCAGACCCGCGAGGCGCTGGCCAAGGTCGACGACATGCTGGCGCGGGCCGGCACCGACAAGTCGCGCGCGCTCAGCGTGCAGATCTGGCTGAAGAGCATGGACGATTTCGAAGGCATGAACGCTGTTTACGACGCCTGGGTGGTGCCGGGCGACACGCCGACGCGCTGCTGCGGCAAGGTCGAACTGGCCGATCCCGCTTATCGCGTCGAAATCGTAGTGATCGCGGCGCGCTGATTCCGCGCCAGGGCCACGGCGCCGCCGTATGGAGGTTCCATGTCGTTCTCGTCAAATGCGCTTTCGATGTCACCTTTGGCATCGGTCGAGTCTGGCTTCCGTCCGGCGCCGCGCCTTCGCTCTATCGGTGTCTCGGAAATCCTGCGGATCGGAGCCATCGCCACCCGTCTGAAGCGCGAGGGCCGGCCTGTCATCGTGCTCGGCGCCGGCGAACCCGATTTCGATACGCCTGATCACGCCAAGGCGGCGGCCGAACAGGCCATTCGCGCCGGCCAGACCAAATATACCGTGCTCGACGGCACCGCAGAGCTGAAGACCGCGATCGCCGGCAAGTTCAGCCGCGAGAACGGACTGAACTACGCCGCCGACGAGATCACCGCCGGTGCCGGCGCCAAGCAAATCATTCACAACGCCTTCATGGCGACGCTGAGTGCGGGTGATGAGGTGATCCTCGCCGCACCCTACTGGACCAGCTATGCCGACATGGTGCTGATCGCCGACGGCACGCCGATCAATGTGACCTGCCGTGAGGAGAACGGCTTTCGCCTCGACGCCGGCGATCTTGAAGCCGCAATCACGCCGCGCACCCGCTGGCTGTTGCTGAACTCGCCGTCCAATCCGACCGGGGCGGCCTATTCGGAAGCCCAGCTCCGACCGGTTCTCGAGGTGCTGAAGCGCAATCCGCATGTCTGGCTCATATCAGACGATATCTATGAGCATCTCATCTACGACGGATTGCCTTTCGTCACTCCCGCCCAGCTCGAGCCCAGCCTGAAGAGCCGCACGCTCACCGTGAACGGCGTTTCCAAGGCCTACGCCATGACCGGCTGGCGTCTCGGCTATGGCGGCGGCCCGAAGGAACTGATCGCCGCCATGGCCGTCGTACAGAGCCAGAGCACCACCAATCCGTCGTCGATCAGCCAGGCCGCGGCCATCGCCGCACTGTCCGGACCGCAGGACTTTCTGATTGAACGCCGCATCGCGTTCCAGCGGCGCCGCGATATCGTGGTCGACGGGCTCAATGCCATCAGCGGCATCAGTTGCCGCCGCCCGGAAGGCGCCTTCTATGTCTTCGCAAATTGCGCTGGACTGATCGGCAGGCACACTGCCCACGGCAGCGTGATCGACAGCGACGCTGCGTTCTGTCGCTATCTGCTCGAACGGCATAATGTCGCCGTGGTTCCTGGCAGCTGCTTTGGCCTCGCACCATACATCCGCTTGTCCTATGCAGCCTCCGAAGCGAACCTCATCGAGGCGATCGGACGCATTTCGGCAGCCGCCATGGAGTTGTCATGACCAAGCAGCCACCCATCAACAGCCGTACCGGCGGCCAGATCCTGATCGACCAGCTCGTTATGCAGGGCGTCGAGCGCGTCACCTGCGTGCCCGGCGAAAGCTATCTCGCCGCGCTGGATGCATTGCATGACAGCCCGATCGACGTCGTGATCTGCCGCGCCGAAGGCGGCGCTGCGATGATGGCCGAGGCCTATGGCAAGCTGACCGGACGGCCCGGCATCTGTTTCGTCACCCGCGGCCCGGGTGCAACCAATGCCAGCCATGGCGTGCACATTGCCATGCAGGATTCGACGCCGATGATCCTGTTCATCGGTCAGGTCGACACCGGCATGCGCGAGCGCGAGGCGTTCCAGGAGGTCGACTACAAGGCGGCATTCGGCACGCTGGCGAAATGGGTCGTGGAGATCGACCGGCCGGACCGAATTCCGGAATTGGTGGCACGCGCATTTCGTATTGCCATGCAGGGCCGGCCCGGCCCGGTGGTGATCGCACTGCCAGAAAACATGCTGGCCGAGCAGGCTACCGCGATCGACGCGCCGCGCGTCGAACCAGCGAAGGCCTGGCCGGCGCCAGCCGATATCGCCAGGCTCGGAATCATGTTGGCAGCGGCAAAGCGGCCGATCGTTATCCTCGGCGGCTCGGGGTGGGACGCAGACGGGTGTCGTGCGATCGCGCGCTTTGCCGAGCGTTTCGATCTGCCGGTCACGACATCGTTTCGCCGCGCTTCGCTTTTTCCGGCGGAGCATCCGAACTATGCCGGCGATCTTGGCATCGGTCCCGACCCTCGCCTGAAGGCTCGCATCGCCAATGCCGACCTGATCCTGCTGGTTGGCGGCCGCCTGTCGGAAATGCCGTCGTCGTCTTATGCGCTGCTCGAGATCCCCTCGCCGCGTCAGGCGCTGATTCATGTCCATCCGGGCGCCGAAGAACTCGGACGCGTCTATCAACCACAGCTCGCCATTCAGGCAAGCCCGGCGGCATTTGCTGTCGCCCTCGACGAACTGAGGCCGACCGCGCCGCCGGCCTGGTCGGGCGAAGCTGCCAAAGCCCACGCCGACTATCTCGACTGGACCGCAACGCCGCGCACGCTGCCCGGTGACTTCCAGTACGGCGAAGTGGTGGCTTGGCTACGCGACCGGCTGCCGAAGGATGCCATCGTCTGCAACGGCGCCGGCAACTATGCCGGCTGGCTGCATCGCTTTCATCGCTTTCACACCTTTGCCGCCCAGCTCGCGCCGACTTCCGGCTCGATGGGCTATGGCGTGCCGGCGGCGGTGATCGCCAAGCGCCAGCATCCGGAGCGCGTGGTGGTGGCGTTTGCCGGCGACGGCTGTTTCCTGATGAATGGTCAGGAGTTCGCGACCGCCGCGCAATATGCTGCTGCGATTGTCGTGATCGTGGTCGACAACGCCCAGTATGGCACCATCCGCATGCATCAGGAGCGCGACTATCCAGGCCGCGTGGTCGGCACCCAATTGCAGAATCCGGACTTCGCGCTCTATGCCAAGGCGTTCGGCGGTCACGGCGAGCGGGTCGAGCGGACCGAGCAATTCGCACCCGCATTCGAACGCGCGCTGGCCTCCGGCAAGCCCGCGATCCTGCACTGCCTGCTCGATCCGCGCGCGCAATCCCATGCGAAGGATTTCGTGCCACAGCAGGTTGCAGCCCCATGACCGAGCCCGCCCGCCGTCACATCGCCATCATCGGAGCCGGTGCCATCGGCGTGATCAGCGCCATCGAGTTGCTGCGAGATGGTCATCGCGTCACGGTCATCGAGCCCGCAACGCCGGGTGGCGAACAGGCGGCGAGCTATGGCAATGCCGGCTGGCTATCGACACATTCGGTGATTCCGCCGGCCATGCCGGGAACATGGAAGAGTGTACCGAAATTTCTGAACGACCCGCTCGGCCCGCTCGCAGTCAGCTGGAGCTATCTGCCGAAGGCGTTGCCCTGGCTGGTGCAGTATCTGCTCTCGGGCTGGACCGATGCACGCGTCGAGGCGACGGCGCGCGCGCTCCGCCCGCTATTGATCGATGCACCGGCCCTGCACAGAAAGCTCGCCGAGGAAGCAGGCGTTGGTCAGCTGATCGAACGTCAGGGCGTCATGCACGTCTATCCGTCGCGCGCGGCGTTCGACGCCGATGCCCTGGGGTGGAGCATCCGCAAGCGCGTCGGCGTGACCTGGATGGAACTCTCCGCAGACGAGATGCGGCAGCGCGAGCCGGATCTGCATCCGCGCTATCAGTTTGGCGTGTTGGTCGAGGAAGCCGGTCGTTGCCGCGATCCCGGCGGTTATGTCGCGGCCCTTGCCGATCACGCTCGTTCGCTGGGCGCGGAATTTGTCGCTGCGACGGCCAGGGGCCTGCGGCACGCGAACGGCAAGCCGGTGTCGGTGCTGACGGACAAGGGTGAAGTGACCTGCGACGCGGTGGTGGTTGCCGCCGGCGCCCATTCGAAGCCGCTGGCGGCGTCGATCGGCGACCGCCTGCCGCTGGAGACCGAGCGTGGCTATCACGTCATGATCGAAAGCGCCGAGACCGGTCCGCGCACATCGATGATGGCCTCCGACGCCAAGATGGTGGTGAACTGGACCGACCGCGGCCTGCGCGCCGCCGGCCAGGTCGAGATCGCCGGGCTCGCGGCTGCGCCGAACTGGAAACGCGCGGAGATTCTGCGCGATCATCTGCTCGGCATGTTTCCAAAACTGCCGAAAGACCTGCCGCCGGCCGCGATTCGCAGCTGGCTCGGACACCGGCCGAGTATGCCGGACGGCCGGCCGTGCCTGGGCTATTCCAGTGTCTCGCGCGATGTCGTCTATGCCTTTGGCCACGGCCATGTCGGCCTGGTGAGCTCGGCCCGCACCGGGCGCGTTGTGGCTCAACTCATCGGCGGTCGCGAACCCGAGATCCCGGTCGCGCCGTTCGATCCGAAACGCTACCTTTGATTTTTCGTCGCAGTGAAGAGAACCAGACCATGACCGCGCATTCGTCCCCCGTCCTCACACCGCGCATCGCCCGCGGCGGCAAGGCCATCTATGGCGCGCCGCTCGGCATCCTGATGCTGGAAGCCAGGTTTCCGAGGATTCCCGGCGACATGGGCAACGGCACGACATGGCCGTTTCCCGTGCTCTACCGGGTGGTATCAGGTGCAAGCCCGGAAAAAGTAGTGCTGAAGGGCGCGGCCGGCCTGCTGCCGGATTTCATCGATGCGGCGAAGGATCTGGTGCGGCTCGGCGCCGAGGCGATCACCACCAATTGCGGTTTCCTATCCTTGTTCCAGAAAGAGATCGCGGCTGCTACCGGCGTGCCGGTCGCGACCTCCTCGCTGATGCAGGTGCCGTGGGTGCAGGCGACACTGCCGCCCGGCAAGCGTGTCGGACTGGTCACCGTCTCGGGCTCGACGTTGACGCCGGCGCATCTCGAAGGCGCCGGCGTGCCGCTCGATACGCCGCTGGTCGGCACGGAGAACGGCCGGGAGTTTTTTCGCGTGCTGATCAAGGCCGAGAAAGAGGACATGGACGTGGCACTCGCCGAACAGGACGTCGTGGAGGCCGGCAGACAGCTCGTCGCCAAAAATCCCGATGTCGGCGCTATCGTGCTGGAATGCACCAATATGCCGCCCTATGCGGCGGCGCTGCAGGCCGCCGTCGGCATTCCGGTCTATGATATCTATTCGATGATCACCTGGTTTCATGCGGGCCTTCGCCCCCGCGCTTTTTCCTGACCCCAGGCGGCGCCCTGCCCGTCACGGGGCCGTTGAAAACGCCAGCGCCGTGATTGCAAGCTCAACGTACATGTTCGCATAATGAAGTGTGTTCGAAAGTACATTCAGTAATGATCAAACAGCTGGAGATTTCCTCCGATAGCGTCGTCGACCGGGTGTATGAACAGCTCAAGGCGATGGCCGTGAGCTTCGAGTTCAAGCCTGGCGCGCGGGTCAACGAGGGCGCCATTGCCAGCAAGCTGGGCGTCAGCCGGACGCCGCTGCGCGAGGCGCTGAACCGACTGAACACCGAAGGCTTTCTGCGCTTCATGCCCGGCAAGGGTTTCTTCTGCCGCGAGCTCGACGCCCAGGAGATCTTCGACCTGTATGAACTGCGCAAGTCGATCGAGATCGCCGCGGTCCGCCTGGCCATCAAGCGCGCCCGCGACCAGGATATCGACGCGCTGCTCACCTTCCTGCGGGATACCGGACCCGACCCAGGCGAGCGAACCTCGATGGAGCTGGTCCGGCTCGACGAGACCTTCCATGAGGGGCTCCTGAGCATGTCGAACAATGGCGAGATGCTGCGCGTGCTGCGCAACGTCAATGCGCGCATTCGCTTCGTCCGCTGGATCGACATGGATCGGATCAACCGCACCAAGACCCAGGCCGAGCATCGCGCCGTGCTGCTGGGCGTCAAGGCGCGCGACGAAGCCAAGTGCGTGCCGGTCCTCGAGAAGCACATCGATCGGCGCCTTGATCAGATCACCTCGGCGATCAAGGAAGGCTACGCTCAGATCTACATGCCCGCGGCAAAATCGGCGGCCGAAGGCTGAGGTTCCGCGTTTGTTGAAGCGGTCAGATCGCTATCACGCACTCAACTCTTTAGCGATCGGAGAACATCGCAGATCGGCGTACAAAATCGTACGATTGGTAGCGAGGGGGCGCTACCGTCACAGCCCCCGACACGGAGAGTTTTTGGCTTCAGGCTAAGCCCCGCCGATTTGTCGGGGGGTGATGATGGTAGCGAGAGAGGGACTCGAACCCCCGACCCCAGGATTATGATTCCCGTGCTCTAACCAGCTGAGCTACCTCGCCACGGTTCACCGTCACGGCTCAATATGCCGCAGTCGCGAACGCGCGGCATATAAGGAGTCGGTCGGGCACCTGTCAAGCAACCCCGCCTCGCTGGAAAAGGGCCTGCAAACGGCGCTATTTGGGCCGGATCGAAGGATCGCCGCCGGGACTTCCGGGCGGCGGAATCACCGGCGTTTTGCCGCCACCGGGCGCCGGTGCATGCATTTCGGGATCAATGCCGGCGGGCGGGCAAAGTACACCATCGGAGCGGGCCAATCTTTCGCCGAGCGGTTCGGCCCGCTGGCCGGTGGTGGTGCCTTCCGATGCTGCCGCGCCGGAATGCGGCGCTGGATGCATCGGCGCGCAATTGGCGGTCCGCGCAGCCGATGGCGGCGCGGTCGGAACCGGGGGAGTGGCCGGACCCGGCGGGGCTTGCGCCGCCGCCACGCCGGAGGCCGCCATCAGAACACACGACAGAAAGAGCGAGCGTTTTATTGCCATGGAAGGAAAACGGTCCGCAGCCGCGGAGGTTCCCCGCTGATTTCAAGACTTGCAGTTTCAGGACTTGCAATTCCAGGACCTGCAATTTCAGGACTTGCGGAAGCGGATCAGCGAAAAATGCCCCATCGGCGGCATCGGCCGCCGTTCTGTCAGGCTGACGCCGCCATGTTTGGCGGCCCAATTGGTCAATCGTTCCCAGGGGAATTCCGGCCGCCAGCCGAGCCGCCGCGCCAGCGGCGCGAAGGCGAGTTCAAAGACGCGCCGCGGGCCGCTTTCGGCGCCGATGTGATTGACCAGGATGAGTTCGCCGCCGGGCTTCAGCACGCGGATGAAATCATCCAGCGTGCGTTCGGGATCCGGCACCGCGGTGATGACATATTGCGCCACCACCGCATCGAAGAACGAATCCTTGAACGCCAGATTCTTGGCATCCATCACCGCGAGCGTTTCGACATTGGAAAGGCCGAGCGCGCGAACCCGCTGTTGCGCCCGGCGCAGCATCGGTTCGGAAATATCGACGCCGCACAATTTGGTGCTGCGCGAATAATCCGATAGCGACAATCCGGTGCCGACGCCGACGTCGAGAATGCGCCCGCCGATCTTGTCGGCTTCCGCGATCGTCGATTGACGGCCGTGCTCGAACACCTTGCCGAACACGAGATCGTAGACCGGCGCCCAGCGCCCATAAGCCTTTTCGACCCCCTCGCGGTCGATGTCCGCAGTCATTCCCTTAAGCCCCCGCCCTTATGCCCCGCATTTTTTTAGCCGCGCATCACCTCGGCGAGCGGTGGCGCCGTTATATCCTGCACCCCTGCCCTCGCAACCTTCCGTGCGGTCGCACTCCTGATGAATCCGCCGCCGAGCACGCGCGCCTGCCCCGAGGGCGCGTCGTAAAACACGCAGGCCTGACCCGGCGAAACGCCTTCTTCGCCGGCGACGAGTTCGACTTCATAGCCGCCATCGACCGCGCGCAGCCACGCCGGCTGCGGCGGGCGCGTCGAGCGCACGCGCACGAACATCTCGATGCCTGCGCCGATCACGTGCTCCAGCGCGCCGTCGCCGATCCAGTTGACGTCGCGCAGCTGGATACGGTCCATCCGCAGCGCCTCGCGCGGTCCCACCACGACGCGGCGGCTGGCGGCATCGAGCTTGACGACATAGAGCGGCGCGGCTGACGCGATGCCCAGCCCCTTGCGCTGGCCGACGGTGAAATGAACGATGCCCTGATGCTGGCCGATGACGTGGCCGTCGAGATCGACGATGTCGCCGGGCTCGATCGCGCCGGGCTTCAGGCGGCCGATGATGTCGGTGTAGCGCCCGGTCGGGACGAAGCAGATGTCCTGGCTGTCCTGCTTGTCGGCGACCTCGAGCCCAAAGCGCCGCGCCAGTTCGCGCGCCTGCGGCTTGGTCATGTCGCCGAGCGGAAAGCGCAGATAGTCGAGCTGCTCGCGCGTGGTCGCGAACAGGAAATAGCTCTGGTCGCGATCGGCGTCGGCCGCACACACCAGCGCCCGCGATCCGTCAGCGAGACGCCGCGAGGCGACGTAGTGCCCGGTCGCGAGTGCGCTGGCGCCAAGCTCGCGCGCGGTGGCCAGCAGGTCGCGAAATTTGACCGAGCGGTTGCACTCGATGCACGGTACCGGCGTTTCGCCGAGCGCGTAGCTGTCGGCGAAATTGTCGATCACCGACTCGCGGAAACGGCTTTCATAATCGAGCACGTAATGCGGAATGCCGATCCGCTCGGCGACATTGCGGGCATCGTGAATGTCACGGCCGGCGCAGCAGGCGCCCTTGCGATGGGTGGCCGCGCCATGGTCGTAGAGCTGCAGCGTGATTCCGACCACGTCGTAGCCCTCGGACTTCAGCAAGGCAGCCGTCACCGAGGAATCGACGCCGCCAGACATGGCGACCACGATCCGTGTGTCCTGGGGGCGGCCTTCGAGGTCCAGACTGTTCGGCATGGGTCAATCGGCTTCAATCGCGAGGCAGCGCCGCGCGGCAAGAGTTCAAAAAAGCCTTTTTATATAAGGCCTTAAGGCACGTTCCGGCCATCTCAGGCCGGACCGGAAGTCCGCTCTTTAATATAGGCCGTATTCCCGGGAGGCAATCAGCCGGACCGGGTTTGGCCCGGCAATAGACGGCAAATCTTGCCGCCGGGCAGAAAAGGAGGCCGGCCCAGGACCTCCGCTGGCGACCCGGCTTCACCACAAGGCATTGAAATAAAACGATATTTTTTGGAGATCCAGCATGGCCCGGTCCTTGCTCAGAGGTAGCCAAGGTTTCAGCGCGAGGGTCGCCCGTGGTTAGTGTCACGTCAGAACTATTGGCAAACGTGTCTTTTCAAGGCGCGACGGCGAGGTCGGGGCGACCGGATTCCGACCAAACGGCCGGAAACGACAGCTTTGCCGCGCTGGTCGATAGCAACAAGGCCGCTGCCAACAGCGACAACCGTACCCAGGACACTGCGCCACGAGACACCGCGCCGCGACGCGCCGATGATTCGCAAAGCCCGGCGGACCACCGGGCGCGCGACAACACCGCCGCATCGGACAAGGCGGCTTCGGACAAAGCGGCATCCGACAAGGCCGCGCGCAGCGACGCGCGCCAGGATTCCAGCGGCCGCGATGCCGGCAGCAATGCCCGCGACAACGCCGAGGCAGACACCCAGACTGACGCAACCCGCCGCTCCAAGACGAAATCGGATTCTTCCAAGTCCGACATCTCGAAACCGGATGAGACCAAGGCGGAAGGCAAGCCCGCTTCCGGCGAGGACGCTGCAGCCACCGATCAGACCGAAGCGAAACAGGATACGGCAGCACTGGTAACGGCCAACGCCGTGGCCACCGTGATTCCTGTCGCTACGGCAACAGTGGAAGCCTCGATCGCAAAAGCTCCCACCGATACCGCGACGGCGCCGCTTGCGATCGCCGCCGCCGCCATTGTCGCCACCGCCACGCTCACCGGGGCAACCGCTCCGGCGGCCGATGCCAGCGCAAATCCGGCTGCGACCGCCAACGCCGCCAAGACAGAGGGCGCGAAGATCGATGCCCAGACCGAGGTCAGCATAGCCGTCACCGCGCAGGCCGCGCCCGCCGACACCACGGTCACGTCAGGCATCGCATTGGCTGCATCCGCAGCTGCGACGGCCGCCGGCGTGTCGAAAAACGCAACGCAAGCCAAGACGACGGTCGCCACGAAAGAAGCTGCTGCGACATCAGGCGAGCCGGACAAGACAGCCGGCACGATCGCCGCCCCCGCGGCTCCGGCGCCCGGCACCATCGTTCCATCAGTCACGCCGCAGGCCGAGGTCACAGGCCAACCGAAAGCCGAGAACGGCGTCATCGACGCCGCCAAGGCGGAAGTCGCAGGCAACGGTGCGGCGGCACCATCGGCCCATGCGGCCACGCATGCGCATCCGGTCACAGCCGACGCCAGCCAGACGTTGCTTAGCGCATCGAACAACGGCTTGCAGGCCGCAGGCGCGATCCAGACGCAGCAGCCGGCGTCTTCCACCGCACCAGTCCCGGCACCCCAGCTCAACGTCGCCGTCGCGACATCGGCAGCGGTGCCGCTCAGCGGGCTTGCGATGGAAATCGCAGCGTCGGCCAAGAGCGGCAAGAGCCGTTTCGAAATCCGTCTCGATCCGGCCGAGCTTGGCCGCATCGACGTCCGCATCGATGTCGATCGCAACGGCCACGTCACCTCGCATCTGACGGTGGAGCGGCCGGAGACGCTGTCGATGCTGCGCCAGGACGCCAACCAGCTGCAGCGCGCGCTCGACAACGCCGGACTTTCGACCGGCAACAGCGGGCTGCAATTCAGCCTGCGCGATCAATCCTCGCAGGGCCAGAACGACGGTAACCAGTCCAATCCCAACGCCCATCGCCTGGTCGTCAGCGAAGAAGACAGCATTCCGGCAGCAGTTGCCGGCCGCAACTACGGCCGCATGCTCGGAGCGAGTGGCGGCGTGGACATCAGGGTTTAACGGAGAGCACCATGGCAGTCGATGCAACCATGCCGACGACGATCGTCTCGGCGCCCGCAACGGGCAGTTCGAGCTCCAGCAGCTCCACGAGCTCGACCGCGACGACGGGGATCGCGGATAATTTCCAGACCTTTCTGACGCTGCTGACGACGCAGCTGCAGAACCAGAACCCGCTGGATCCGCTCGACACCAACCAGTTCACCCAGCAGCTGGTGCAGTTCGCCGGCGTCGAGCAGCAGCTCAAGTCCAACGAGCAGTTGAAGTCGCTGCTCGAAATCGAAAAGAGCGCCCAGGCGACCCAGGCGCTGGTCTATGTCGGCAACACGGTTGCGGTCGACGGCAGCAAGGCGGCGTTCGACAAGTCGGCGACCTGGAATTTTCAGAGCGACAAGGACACCTCGGCAACCATCACGATCACCAACTCGGCGGGACAGACCGCCTACAGCGGCAACTACGCGCTGAAACAGGGCGGCAGCAGTTTCGTCTGGGACGGCAAAGGCAATGACGGCGTGCAGTGGCCGGCCGGCACCTACACACTGACCGCCACCGGCAAGGACAGTTCCGGCAACAACGTGGCGATCTCCACCGAAGTCCAGGGCGTCGTGGATTCGGTCGATCTCAGCGCCTCCCCGCCGCTGCTTTCGATCGGCGGGCAAAGCTACACCACCGACAAGATCAAGCGCGTGGTGCGCCCGTCGACCACGAGCTAGCGTCTCCGGCAGCATGGGTTGCACGAATGCACCCCGCTTTCGTCGTCCCGGCGAAGGCCGGGAGGTGGATTCACACTCGAAGTGCAACACTTGGGCAAAGGACTCCGCAGGGGTCCT
>NZ_JAFCLX010000069.1:0-33906 GCF_018130205.1 Bradyrhizobium sp. AUGA SZCCT0222 | reverse complement strand
TCCTCCCCAAAATGCGGAGAGTCCGCCATCTTCGAGTCGATTTGGAGTCCGCTGAACTTCAGATTCGGGACACTAGATTCTTTTTTTGACGCGTTTTCTTTACGCGAACCGGTGTCCACTTCGCTGGAAAACGCTCTAGCCGCTGATCCCTCGCTGAGCAGACCGCATCGATCGTTAGCGATGCGGTGATGCTCTATTACACGACGTCTCGCCCCCAAATGTCGGCATTGGGCCGGGCCTGCTTCATCAACTCGGCAATCTTTGGACCCAGCTCGTTCGGATCCTCGAGCGGCTCTATTCCAGGACCTGCGTGCCAGCCCTCGGCAACCTTGAGAATGCCGTCACCGGCTTCGAACACGCGGCCTGTGACGTCGCGGGATTCCTCGCTGGCCAGCCAGACGACGATCGGCGCGACCCAGCGCGGATTGCGCCGCTTGATCTCTTCCTCGGTACGCTCTCGCAGCCCTTCCGTCATCCGGGTCTGCGCGCGCGGCGCAATGGCGTTGACCGTTATGCCATACCGCCGGAGCTCGGTCGCGCTGATGATGGTGAAGGCGGCAATGCCTGCCTTGGCCGCCCCGTAGTTGCTCTGGCCGACATTGCCGAACAGGCCGGAGGCCGAAGACGTATTGATCAGGCGCGCGCTCACCGGGGAACCGTGCCGCTTGGCCTCCTGCCGCCAGTATTGCGCCGCATGGTGCGAAGGCGCGAACGTCCCCTTCAAATGCACCTTGATGACGCTGTCCCATTCCTGCTCGGTCATGTTGACCATCATGCGGTCCCGCAGAATGCCGGCATTGTTGATCAGGACGTCGAGGCGTCCGAATGTCCCAACCGCTTCGTCGATCAGCGCCTTCGCGCCGCTCCAGTCGCTGACGTCGTTGCCGTTCACGATCGCCTCGCCACCGGCGTTCCTGATCGCCTCGACCACCGACTGCGCCGGCGTCAGGTCGGCGCCCTCACCGGCCGCGGTGGCGCCGAGATCGTTGACGACCACCTTCGCCCCCTGCTCGGCCAGCATCAGCGCGTATTCGCGCCCGAGGCCGCGGCCCGCGCCCGTCACGATCGCAACACGTCCCGCACACAGATTTCCCATTTTCATCATTCCTGGATCGTTTCGTTTCACTGACACATACACTCACGACATCTCGCCATCGCCGCAGCGCCATTTGCGCATTTCGACGAACGGCCGAGTGCCGTTCACTTCTTTTCGATCTTGGCGGTCGCGACGATCTCAGCCCAGCGCCTGGTATCCGCTTCCTGAAAGGCCCCGAGTTCCTGCGGCGTCGAGGGAAATGGCGCAGCGCCGATCGTGGTCAGGTACTTTTTCGCCTCAGCGCTGTTGACGAAGCCGGTAACCAGTGTGTTGAGCCTTGCGATGATTTCGGTTGGCGTCTTGCTTCGAACGAACACGCCAACCCAGGCCGTCAATTCGTAACCCGGCAATCCGCTTTCCGCGATGGTGGGCAGCTCCGGCATCGTCTCCAGCCGCTTCGCACTGGTCACGGCCAAGGCCCGCAGCTTGCCGTCCTGGACCAGTCCCTGCGCGCTCGCGGGATCAGCGAAGACACAATCGATCTGACCGCCCATCACATCCGTCAAGGCCTGCGGCATGCCGCGATACGGCACGTGCTGCATTTCGATGGCCTGGCGAAACCTGAATAGCTCGGCCGCGCCTCTGCTCGATGTGTTGCCGCTGCCAAAGGACAAGGGTTTTTCGCGCTGCTTCGCCAGCGCGACGAATTCGGCAACGGTTTTGGCCGGAAAATCAGCCCTTACCGTCAGCATCATCGGTATCGTCATGATGCCGGCGACCGGCGCGAAGTCCGCTTTGGGATCGTAAGGCAATGAATGGAATAGGCTGATGTTCGCCGCCTGCGTCGAATTCGTCGTCACAAATGCCGTATAGCCGTCGGGCTCCGCCTTCAGGACAGCCAGCGCCGCAAGATTGCCGTCCGCGCCGGGCTTGTTCTCAACGACAACGGTCGCGTTTGTGGTTGCACGAATACTTTCGGCCAGATGCCGCGTTACGCTGTCGGTCGCGCTGCCGGGCGGGAATGGAACGATCAGGGTGATACGCTGCGAGGGATAGGGTTCCGCAGCTGCCGCCGGGAAGCAAGCGGCCAGGAGAAGTACGACGGCAGCGATAGCCCGCGCTAAATTGGCCCTCAAGCTGTCTCTCCCCTGTTGGCGTTTGGGCGGCATCACCTTCCGGATCGACCTCGACATATGGTCCTTGTCCGATATAGTACACATACGTACTATCTTTGCGGACTAATGCAAGCGGATCGGCGGCAATGGGCTAGTCGCCTTCGCGCACCGCATACCCGCCCAACAGGAACCGTTGGCCATGAAAAACAATCGCAATCGTCAGGTCATCCTGAAATCCCGGCCCGCCGATATTCCTCAGGCCGACAATTTCGAAATCGTCGAGTCCGACGTTCCCGATCTGCGGGACGGGCAAATCCTGGTGCAGAACCTTTATCTGTCGGTCGAACCTGCCATGCGCGGCTGGGTCAGCAATGTCGCCAATTATTCGGAGCCGGTGCGCATCGGCGAAGTGATGCGCTCATTCGCCGCCGGCGAGGTGCTGCAATCGACACATCCCGACTTCAAGCCGGGCGACAAGGTGATGGGCATGTTCGGATGGCAGGAGTTCGCCGTCGTCGGACCTGCCGCCGTCACACGGAAGATCGGGGAAGACGGACTGCCGCTTTCGCTCTCGCTCGGCGTCACCGGTCTCAACGGGATCACTGCTTATTTCGGGCTGCTGGACGTTGGCCAGCCGCGCCCCGGCGACACCGTTGTGGTGTCGACCGCGGCCGGCGCGGTGGGGTCAGCGGTCGGCCAGATCGCAAAACTGTCTGGTTGCCGGACGGTCGGGATTGCCGGCGGGCCGGCCAAGGTCGCCCAGTGTCGTGAACTGTTCGGCTACGACGCGGCGATCGATTACAAGAGCGACAGCCTGGAGACCGCGCTTGCCACGGCCTGCCCAAGGGGAGTCGACCTCTATTTCGACAACACCGGTGGCGCGATCAGCGACATCGTGCTTCGCCATCTCGCCGTCGGCGCCCGCGTGGTCATTTGCGGAACCGCCTCGGTCTCAAGCTGGAATCCGTGGCCCAATGGTCCGCGCGCCGAGCGTCACCTGTTGGTCAAACGTGCGCGCATGCAGGGTTTCGTCATCTTCGACTACGCGCCCCGGTTCGAAGAGGCCGTCACCCGTCTGGCCCAGTGGATCCGCGATGGACGACTGCGCTATTCCGAAGACGTGCTCGAAGGTATCGAACACGCGCCGGGAGCCATTGCCGGACTCTATCGCGGTGAGAACACCGGCAAGCGGCTGATCAAGATTCGCTGACGGCCGGACTCCGGATCAATGCCGCTATTTGGCCGAGGCCGATGTTGCGGCTTCGTCGATCAGCTTCCACGAAGCGCCTTCGAACTTTGCCATGCGCAGCGATTCATAGGGTGCGTAGTCCTGCGGCGTGGTGTTGAGCTGAATTCCGGGCAGCATCATCTTGAGGCGCGTGCCCTTCATGGTGGTCGCCTGTTTCAGGAGATTTTCCCGTGTCAGGTCGTCTCCGCACTTCGTAATCGCCTGGACGATGCCCTGCACGTTGACATAGCCCGACAGGGCGACGAAATCGCCGGGATTGTCGTTCGGCACCCACTTCTTCATGAACTCCACATATTCCTTCACCTCGGCGTCATCGGCCCAGGCCGGATCACCAGCCTGCTTGGTGAATTGCGTCGTGATGATGCCTTGTGCGTTGTCGAATCCGGCCGGCTCCAGCACGGTCTTGACCGAATTGGTCGGGCTGGCAAGGAACTGCAGCGGCGTCCAGCCCGTCTCCTTCACCTTGCGCAGGCCCTGCGCGGTGAATTTCGGCGTCGAGAAGTACAGCAACGTGTCGGCGCCGGAATCCTTCAGGCGGACGATCTGGGAGTCGATGGTCGGCTCGGTTATTTCATAGGTCACTTCGGCAACGATCTTGATCTTGTCGCCGAGCGCAGCCTTCAGACCGACCAGGAAGTCCTTGCCGTAATCATCGTTCTGATACAGCACGCCGATTTTGGCGGCCGGCTTGTGCTTGAGGATGTACTGCCCGAACGTTTTCCCCTCCATCTCGAAGCCCGGATACATCGGCACGGTCCAGGGGAAGTTCTGCGGGTCGGCGAAACGCCGGCCACCGGCAGACACGAAGATATGCGGCACCTTGGCGCCGTTCAGATACTTCTGGATCGCGACATTCGGCGTGGTGCCCACGGTACCGACATCGGCCAGCACCTCGTCATTCTCGACCAGCTTTCGGGTCTGTTCGATTGCCTTCGGCGGACTGAAGGCGTTATCGAGCGAGATCATGTTGATCTTGCGGCCGTTGATGCCGCCGGCCTCGTTGACCATCTTGAAATAGCCGGTCATCACGCGGCCGTAGCTGGAGAACGCCGATGCCGGCCCGCTATAGGGCACGGTCTGGCCGAGCTTGATCTCGGTATCGGTGACGCCAGGCCCGTATTTCTTCTCGGCGGCCGACAGGTCACCGATCGTTGCAACGGCCATCACGGCAACCGCGGCCGTCCATCTAAATTTCCGGATCATGCTTCCCTCCCCGTTAAGCCCGCTTGAACGGATCTCAATTTAACGGTACACTAGCATACTAATTTTTAGCTTACAAGCAAGTTGGCCGGTTTCTTTTGTCGTGGGCCCGTAGGTAGCGTCGTCGGCACGCATCAGCACGGCCTACCCTTCTACTCACACGCTCTGGATTCGCCTTTGGTTTCCTGCAGTTCAATCCGGTCGATCTGCACAAACAATTCATCCGCGATATCAAGATCGGTTGCGAAGTTCATGGGATCGGCGTGGCCGCAGATCACGTCGGCGAAATGCCAGGCCGCCACGGCCACCACCCGGTCCTTTGCCATCACCGCGATCTTGAGCGGATGCCTGGCGCCGACACCGCGCGCGCTCTGGTAGCCATCGGCGATGCAATAGAGTTCGACCCGCACCTTGCCGGTCGCTACCGCCTGGATCGAAACCTCGATGTCGCAAAAGCCGAAGGCGGGATCGTCGCGCGAGCCTTCCGCATAGAAATAAAATGCACCGATTTTGCCATGCGCGCACGGTCCCAATGCGCGGTCGCGCGGCACCTGCGGGTCCGGCCTTGCCGGCGTACGCGGTGGGAGAAGCCCAAGCGAACAGAATTGACGATAGGAATAGCAGGTAGCCAGAACAGCCTCCCTTCAGGTTTGCTTCAAGCCGGGGCCCTGATGTCGAGACCCAACAAGCCCTTCGCATTGCTCATAAACGTTTCACGCGCGAGGCCCAGCGCCCGCTCGGCAAACTCCACCGGCCGATCCTGCTTGATCGTGAACGGATAGTCCGACCCAGCCACAATGCGGTCCTTGCCGACCTTGGTCACCAGATAGTCCAGCGCGACATCGTCATAGAGGATGGTGTCGTAGAAGAACGACTTTACCATCTCGCCGGGATCGCGCGGAAACAGGCTATCCAAGGGCGGCCCGATGCTCCGGGCGTGCCGCAGCCGTGGCAGGATCCAAGGCAGCGCGCCGCCGCCATGGCTCAGCAGTATCCGCAGATTTGGGAAACGCTCGGTCACACCGTTGGTCATCAGCGACACCGCTGCAAAAGCGGTTTCGAGCGGAAATGCCGCTACCGCCGCCAGCTCCGGCCGACCGCCCATGCGGTCGAGACCGAGCGGATGCAGCGGATGGACCATCACCATCAAGCCCGCCTGTTCGGCCGCGGCATAGATATCGTGCAGCCTGATATCGCCGAGCGGAATACCGTTGATGTGGCTGCCAATCTCGATGCCACGCAGGCCAAGCGATTTGATCTCGTCCAACCGCTTGACGGCGAGAGACGCATCCTGCATCGGCGCCATGCCGATGCCGATGAATTGCCCGGGGTTCGCATTGCAGAGTTCGGCGATACCCTCATTGATATGCCGGCACAGCGCGTCGGCATCCGCGGCCGGAAACCAGTGCGACAGCAGTTCCGGCATCGGCGAGACGACCTGCACGTCGACATCGTCGGCCGCCATGTCGTCGATGCGGCGCCTGGCGTCCCAGCTTCGGGAATCGATGACGCGGAACACCTTGCCGCCGACCATCACCGCGGCGCTATCCGCCCCCTTGCGTTCGATCGACGGCCAAAGCGGATTGCGCCCGGCTTGCTGCGGAATGCTGCCGGGAACGAAATGGGTATGGATATCGATGGCCTCGGCCACAACGCGCTTCCTCGATATTGTTATGCACCGCACCAGTGTTCACCGCCCACATTCTCCGGGCGGAACCTGCGATGCTACTTTACAAGCAGGTTGGACTGTTTTTAATATGGATGCAATCAAAGAAACGAATTGCAGGGTTTTGCGGACCTCCGCTCAACCGACTTGCGGAAAGGACGCGACGATCAAGATCGCGTCAGGGAGTGAAAGCGGAAAATTGACGGCGCCAGTCGAAAACATCGTGATTGCAGGAGCAGGCCAGGCCGGCGGCCGTGCGGCGGAAGCGTTGCGCGCCCGCGGCTTTCAGGGCGCCATCACCATCCTCGGCGAAGAGCCTCATCCGCCCTATGAGCGGCCGCAATTGTCCAAGGCGATGCTCTGCAGCCCGGACGCGCCGGTAGCCTACATCAAGCAGGCCCGGGATTGGAGCGACGTCCTGAACGTTCGGCTCGAAACCGGCGCGGCAGTCACTGATTGCGACGCCGACCGCCGCACGGTTACCACAGCCGATGGCCGTTCGTTCGCCTACGATCGCCTGCTGATCGCGACCGGAACGCGGCCTCGCCGGCTTGCTGCTCTGGAACACCCGGGCCTTGAAATTCAGTACCTGCGCAACGTCGAGGATGCGCTGCGCTTTCGCAAATCCGTTCAACATCAATCCCGGATCGCGATCGTCGGCGGCGGCGTGATCGGGCTCGAGGCGGCCTGCGCAGCCGCAAAGAACGGATGTCGCGTTACGGTGATCGAGAGCGAGCCGCGCTTGCTAGCCCGGGCATTCCCGCCGCTCGTCAGCGACATCGTCGCCGCCAAGCATCGCAGCCACGGCGTCAACTTCATCTTTGGCGCGACCGTCACCGGAAGTACGCCTGATGGCGTTCAGCTCAGCAATGGCGAAGAGGTCGAGGCGGATCTGGTGCTGATCGGCATTGGCGTTGAACCGGTGCCGACGGTCGCCGAACGGCTTGGCCTGCCAACGGCGGGTGGGATCGCCGTCGATGCCTGCGGCCGCACCGCGGCGTCAGGCGTGTTCTGCGCCGGCGATGCCGCTCTGCAATGGAGCCGCTGTCACGGCCGCGCGATCCGGGTCGAGACCTGGGCCAACGCGCAGAACCAGGCGATTTCGGTCGCGGCGAACATGATCGGCGAGACAAAGGAATACACCGATCCGCCCTGGTTCTGGACCGACCAATACGACCTGAACATCCAGGTCGCCGGCGACATGCTCGACAGCGATCACATCGTCCGCGGCGATGAACGTTCCGGGAAATTCTCGGTTGTAGCGATGCGCGGCTCGGAAGTGGTCGGCGCGTTGTCGGTCAATGCCGCCAAGGAGATGGCGATGCTCAAGCGCGTGATCGCGGCGAACACCAAGCCGTCACGTGCTGATCTTGAATCGCCCGCCTACGATTTGCGGGCCGCCTTGAAATGAAAAGCAAAGAACTTTCCAGGGAGAAACAGCAATGAACGCGTTCCAACGGATGAATACCGCGCTCATGATCGATGAAGGCAAGAAGATATTCAAGGTTTCGCGCCGGGCCTTTGTCGATCCCGATATTCTGGAGGCCGAGCGGGCGCAGATCTTCGACAAATGCTGGCTCTACCTCGGCCATAGTTCCGAACTCGCCAAGCCGGGGGATTTTGTCACGCGTTCGGTCGGGGGGCGGAACATTCTGTTCGCGCGCGATGGCAAGGGCAATCTCAAGGCGATGCTCAACACCTGCCCGCATCGCGGCGCGCAGGTCTGCCGCGAAAAGCACGGCAGCGCCAAATCCTTCCAATGCTTCTATCACGGCTGGGTATTTGGGCTCGATGGAACGCTGCGCAGCCAGCCTGGCGAGTCCTCCTACGCCGAGGATTTCAAGGAGCGCTCGACCTCCAACATGCAGCAGGTGGCGCGGTTCGAGAGCTACCGCGATCTCAATTTCATCTGCTTCGACAAGGGCGTTGAAAGTCTCTCGGACTATTTGGGTCCGGTGAAGGAGTATCTCGATGTGATCTGCGATCAGGCCGAGATGGGAATGACCATCGTCGGCGGCACGCAGGAATATTCGATGCGGGCGAACTGGAAGCTGCTGACCGAGAACAGCATCGACGGCTACCACGCGTTGACGACGCATGCGACCTATCTGGACTATTTGAAATCGGCGAGCGGCGCGCTGGCTCAGGTCGCCTTTGAGGGCTCTGCACGCGATCTCGGCAAAGGCCATGCCGTGCTCGAATACAAGGCGCCCTGGGGCCGCCCCGTCGCGCAATGGATTCCCTCATGGGGCGAGGAAGGAAAACGCGAGCTTACCCGTCTTTATGATGGCCTGGTGAAGCGGTTCGGCAAGGAGCGCGCCGATCGCATCGCCACCTTCAACCGCAATCTGTTTATCTTTCCGAACCTGGTGATCAACGACATCATGGCCGTGACGGTACGAACCTATTATCCCGCCGCGCCCGACTTCATGAACATCAGCGCCTGGGCCTTGGCCCCCAAGGAAGAGACCGAATGGGCACGGAAATACCGGCTGTTCAACTTCCTCGAATTTCTCGGGCCCGGCGGCTTTGCAACGCCTGACGACGTCGAAGCGCTCGAGCAGTGCCAGCGCGGTTTTCGCAACTCCGCCGAGGCACAGTGGAACGACATCTCGAAAGGCATGGGTAAGGAAAACCCGTCCTACGACGACGAACTGCAGATGCGCGCGTTCTGGTCGAACTGGAACGAGCATATTTTCAGGGTGCCGGCATGAGCGATGGAGTAACCGCGATGCCCGCCATAGCCCGTACCGACGTCGAGGATTTCCTGTTCGCCGAAGCGGAACTGCTGGATGAATGGCGTCTGCCGGAATGGCTGGAGCTATTCACCGACGACGCGATCTATTACGTCCCGGCGACGGACCTCGCCGTCGACGCCTCGCCCGACAACAACCTGTTCTATGTCGCCGACGACCGATTCCGCCTCAGCGAGCGGGTCAAGCGCTTGATGAAGCGAACCGCGCATGCCGAGTTCCCGCATTCGAGGACGCGGCACCTCGTTAGTAATGTCCGCATCAGAAAGCAGATAGGCGACGATATCGAGGTGAGTTCGGCTTTCATCACCTATCGCACCAAGGACGGCGTCACCGACACCTATTTCGGCAGCAACCGTTATCGTCTCGTCCCCGGCAACGGCACGTTCCGGATCAAGGAAAAGCGCTGCCTGCTGGACAGCGAAGGTCTTCGCGCCCAGGGCCGCGTCAGCATCATTCTGTGAAAGCAAAGCAAGAAATGGATCAAAAGCTCAGGGATAATGTGGCCATCGTCACGGGCGCGGCCAAGGGAATTGGCCTTGCGATCGCCGAGCGGTTGGCGCGGGACGGCGCCAAGCTCGTGCTTGCCGACCTCGACGAGGCCGGGCTGAAGCAGGCTGCCGCCCATCTCAGCAAGGAGTTCGGCGCCGAGGTCACCAGCCATGCCGGCGATCTCTCCGATCAGGGCACGGCGGAGAAGACCATCCATCTCGCGAGCGAGCGCTTCGGCCGGCTCGACATCCTCATCAACAACGCCGGCGGCGGCATCATCAGGGCCTTCACCGAGCAAACGCCGGAAACGCTGAAAACCACCATCGATCGCAATCTGTGGACCGTGCTGTGGTGCTCCTGGTACGCGGTCCCCAGGATGCGCGCACAGGCTTATGGCCGCATTATCAACCTTGGCGCCGATTCAGTCCGCAACGGCCTGTGGGATCATGCCGCCTATAACGCCGCCAAGGGCGGCGTTCACGGCCTCACGACAGGCATGGCGCGGGAGTTCGCCAAGGATGGCATCACGGTCAATACGGTCGCCCCCTGCGCGGTGAACACGCCGCAGATGGTGGCGATCACCAAGAGCAACCCCGCGCTTGCCGCCAAATTCGTCAGCGTCATCCCCATGGGCCGTCCGGCCGAAATGGAGGAAGTCGCCTCGATGGTTTCCTATCTCGCTTCCGCCGAAGCATCGTTCGTGACCGGACAGGTCATCAGCGTCAACGGCGGCAGCACCATGCTCTAGGTCTTGATATGGGTGAAACAGTCGTTCTCTGCGCGGCCAATGAAGTGGTCGAAGGTGAAATCAAGCAGGCGCCCCTGCCCGATGGCTCCAACGTGGCGCTGTATCGGGTCGACGGCACGATCTACGCGACCGCCGACATGTGTACTCACGGAGAGGCATCGCTTGCGGAAGAAGGCATCATTACCGGCAAAACCGTGGAGTGCACGTTCCACTTCGGCACCTTCGACGTGACCACCGGCGAGCCGACCGGCATGCCCTGCGAGATCGCATTGAAAACCTACCCCGTCACTATCGTTGACGGAAACGTTCAGATCGAGGTCTAGAAATGGCGAACCGTCCTGACCGTGTCCCCGCCCCGCTGAAATCCGCGCGCCGCCCGCTCGGCACCGCCCGGCGGCGCACCCAGGCTGAACGGACCGAGGAAACGCGCACGCGCATCCTCAAGGCTGCATCGGAACTCATTCGCCGGCGCGGTTACGCCCGCTTTCGGACCGCCGACGTCGCCGCCGAAGCGGGCCTGTCCCGTGGCGCGCAGCTTCATCATTTTCCGACCAAGGATTCGCTTGTTGTCGCCACCCTGGAATACGTCTTCGAGCAGGCGCAGATCCAAAGCCGTCGCCGCGCGGCGGCCGTCAATCGGCCGCGTGATCTGATCGAAGCCGTGATCGAGGACGCGCGCGAGTTCTTCTTCAGCGAACATTTCATGGTGGCGATCGACATCGTGCTGTCGACGTCGACCGATCAGGCCGTGCGCAAGCAGATCCTGGATATCTCCCGCAAGGCGCGCCGGCCGGTCGAGACGGCCTGGACCGAAGCGCTGGCCGCGAGCGGCGTACCGCCTTCGCTGTCGGCCGATATCGTGGCCCTGACACTCAGTCTGGTGCGCGGCATGGCGCTGCGCACGCTGTGGGACAACGATCCCAAATGGTTCGACGAGCTGTTCGCGGTGTGGCGGCGGATGATCAAGATTTTCCTGGAATCCCAGCATCCGAAGGCGCGGGCGCGATGAACAACGGCCGCGCTACCCCCCTGATCACCTCGGTCTGCTACGTACGCCTCGCCGTTAGCGAGCCTGGCGCGAGCGCACGCTTTATGTCCGATATTTTCGGCCTGCAGCGCGTCGCCGATCAGGATGGCGAGATCGCCTTTCGTTCCGACGACCGGTTTCGCACAGTGAGCCTCGGCCAGAACGCCGCAGATGGCGCCAGCGTCGGGATCGAGGTCTGGGATGATACGGCGCTGGCGGAAATCGGCGGGCGATTGCGCGCACTCGGCTTTGTGGTGAACGAGGCATCAGCCAGTGAGTGCAAGCGCAGGTACGTGCAGTCGGCGCTGCTGACGGAAGACGCATCCGGCAACCGAATCGATCTGGCGGTGCGGCCGACGCGAAGCGGACGGCGGTATTTTCCGCCGCGCGATGCCGGCATCGTCGCGTTTCATGGCGTCGGCCTTCGCAGCACCGATCATGCACGCGACCTCGCATTCTGGCGCGCGCTCGGCGCCGAGATCAGCGACTGGGTTGGCGACATCGCCTATTTGCGGATCGACGGCTTGCACCACCGCATCGCGCTCTATCCATCGAACCGCAATGGGCTGCTCTATGCGGCGTTCGAAGTCGAGGCGCTCGATCAGATCATGCAGAACAGCTACTTCATGCAGGAAAGCCAGATCAGGATCGTGCAGGGCCCGGGCCGCGAGGCCGCCTCCCGCCAGATGTTCCTGCACGTCGAAGGCCCGGACGGCCTGATCTTCTCTTATGTGAACGGAATGACTGAAATCGACGGCAAGCCGCGGCTGGCGCGGCAATTCCCGCTTGCTGCCTCCTCGCTCTGCGACTGGGGCAGCGAAAGCAAGGATGTACCGGAACTGAGCGCCGGGCCGATGAACAGGAGAACAACATGATCCAGCTAAAGGATGTGAGCTACGTCCGCCTCGGTTCGCCCGATCTCGAATCGGCCGAGAATTTCGCGACCGCCTGTCTCGGCCTGCAGATTGCCGAGCGCGGCAAGAAGGACCTGTACCTTCGCTCCGACGAGCGTGCGCACACGCTGTGCTACATGGAAGGCGACCCTGACGACCAGACCGTCGGCTTCGAAGTCGAGGACGAGGCGAGCCTGCAGGAGGCGGCCACCACGCTGGAACAGCTCGGGCATGCCGTCCACGCAGGCACTGCGCAGGAATCCGAGCGGCGCAAGGTAAGAGCCTTCATCGGCTTTCGCGATCCGACCGGCAATCGCATTGAACTGGTGGCGCGGCCGGAACGCAGCGGCCGGCGCTATTTCGCCAGCCGAGATGCCGGGATCACGGGCTTCAGCCATATCGGCCTCAACTCCACCGATCCGGCGCGCGATGAGCGGTTCTGGACGCAGGTGTGCAACGCCCGCGTCAGCGACCGGATCGGCGATATTCCGCTGATGCGCGTCAATGCGATCCATCACACCATTGCGCTGGTGCGGGCGCCGAAGGCCGGCATCCAGCACATCAACCACCAGGTCGAGACCAGCGACGACGTGCTGCGCTCCTACTACTTCCTCAATGAGCGGCGCGTGCCGATCGTGTTCGGCCCCGGCCGCCATCCAACCTCGGGCGCGCGCTTCCTGTACTTCAAAGGCCCGGACGGCATGATCTTCGAATACTCGGTCGGCGTCGACGAGATCGAGGACGAGGCGACGCACCGGCCGCGGCAATTCGGCTTTGAGCCGACCAGTTTCTGCATGTGGGGTTCGAAACCCGCGGGCATGGCTTTGCCGAACTCCTGATTGGAATAGAACAAATGGATCTGGGATTGAGGGGACGCACCGCGATCGTGTGCGCGGCAAGCCAGGGCCTTGGCAAGGCGAGCGCGATGGCGCTCGCCCGCGAAGGAGTCAACCTCATCATCGCGGCCCGCCGCGGGGATGTGCTGGAGAGTGCCGCGGAGGAGATCGCCTCTGCAACCGGAAAACGGCCCACAACCGTCATTGCCGACGTCACCACCAAAGAGGGCCGCGATGCCATTCTCGCCGCCTGCCCGGCTCCCGACATTCTCATCAACAATGCCGGCGGGCCGCCACCCGGAGATTTCCGCAAATTCGAGCGTGAGGACTGGATCAAGGCGCTCGATGGCAACATGCTGGCGCCGATCGCGCTGATCAAGGCGACGCTGGACGGCATGATCGCGCGCAAGTTCGGTCGCATCGTCAATGTCACCTCGCATGCCGTGAAAGCGCCGGTAGCGATGCTTGCGCTTTCCAACGGCGCGCGCACCGGCTTGACGGGTTTTGTCGCGGGACTGGCCCGGTCGGTCGCCGAGCACAACGTGACGGTCAACAACCTGCTGCCGGGCACGTTCGATACCGACCGCCTCAAGTCCAATCTGACGGCGCTGGCCCGGAATTCGTCGCGCGAGGTCGGCGCCGTGACCGAAGAGATCAGAACGGCCAACCCGACCAAGCGGTTCGGCCACCCCGATGAATTCGGCGCTGCCTGCGCGTTCCTGTGCTCGTCGCAAGCCGGTTACATCACCGGGCAAAACATTCTGATCGACGGCGGCGCCTATCCCGGCACGTTCTGATTCGAACAAAGCTCGATCATCTGCCGGCCATTACTCGGTCTTGACATGGCGCTCCTCGATCACCTTGCGCCACGCGGGAATTTCGGCCGCGATGATGGCGGACAGTTCGGCGGGAGTACTGGTCGCGGCCTCCACGCCGTAGGCCAGAAAGCGGTCGCGCAATTGCGGCATCGCCAGCGTCGTGTTGATGGCAGCGTTGAGTTTGCTGATGATCTCAGGTGGCGTGCCCGCGGGCGCCAACAGCCCGAACCAGGTTTCGACTGAATACCCCTTCAAGACGTTCCCGATGGGCGTGGCCCCGGGAGCAACGGCGGAGCGCTCAGGCGACGAAACGCCGAGCAGCTTCACCTTGCCGGAGCGGATATGTTCGTTCAGCGTGTCGGATGTTGTCGTGAGCAGGATGTCGACCTCGCCGGCAAAGATCGCGAGCGTTGTCGGTGCCTGGCCGCGGTACGGGACGTGGACCATCTGCAGCCCGGCCTGGTTGAGAAAGCGCTCTGTGCTGAGATGTCCGAGCGAGCCAGGTCCGGCGGTCGCATACAGCATCGGCTTGCCCTGCGCCTTGGCGTAGGCGATCAGGCCGGCGGCATCGTTCACCGGCACCTTTTCACTCGCAACCAGAACCAGCGGCGCCTTGGAGACCAGCGAGACCGGTGCAAAGCTCTTCAACGGATCGAAATCGACACCCTTCTGAAGCAGTGGGGCGATCGAGATCGGGCCGTTGTTTGCAAACAAAAGGGTGTAGCCATCCGGATCCGCCCGGGCGGCTTCGTTGGCGCCGGTCGTGCCCGCCGCGCCCCCGCGATTGTCGATGACGAGCGGCTGGCCGAGGATCTTTGCCATCGGCTCCTGCAGCGCGCGCGCCATGATGTCGGTCGAACCGCCGGCGGGATATGGCACGATGAGCCGGATCGGCCGCGACGGGTAATTGTCTGCGGCGGCAGTTCCGGCAAGAACCACAAGCCCGAGCGCAAACGCGAAGAAATGAAGTCGTTTCACGTCGATCCTCCCATCAGGTAGTCTCTTTTTTTGACGAAGTCTTTTGCTCCGGTCGCTTTATTCCGCTGCCGTTCTGGCGACCTTTCCGAACGCGCCGGAGGCGGCCAGTTTTGCGATTTCATCCGCGGACAGTCCAAGCACGCGTTCGAGCACGTCGTCGCGGTGCGACCCTATGGACGGAATTTCCCGCCCGATCGCACTACGCGCACCCGACATTCGCCACGGCGCGTTGACGCCCTTGAATTCGCCGGCGGCGTCAGCGATCGGCGCGAATGTACCGCGACCGGCAAGATCGGGATCGTCCAGCGCCTCGGCCGGATCACGAAAGCGCGCGCAGGGAATGCCGGCCTGATCGAGCATGGCAAGGCATTCGTCCATTGTGTATTGCATGGTCCATTTTTCGATGACCTGCATCATCGCGGTCCAGTTCGCACCGCGCTTCGGCACCGATGTGAAGCGCGGGTCGGATAAAAGCTCCGGCAGGCCGGTCAGGTCGCGAAGGGCCGCGAAGTTGCGCGCCGACACCGGCGCGATCAGGATGTCGCCATCCCCAGTGCGCACCGGCCCGTAAGTCGGCCGCGGCATCGGCTTGGAGAATTGCGCTTCCTGCAGCTCATACACCTGGAGATTCAGCATGCAGTCCATCAGGGCGACATCGATGCGCTGTCCTTCGCCGGTGCGCGAGCGCTGCACCATTGCCGTCTGAATGGCCGAGAAACCGAAAATGCCGCCGAGAACATCGGCGACGAACACTGCACCCGCCGCCGGCCGGTCGCGGTCGCCGGCATAGCGCATCAGCGTGCGATCGAAACCGCTCTCGGCATGAACGATCATCGCATAGGCGGCGCGCTCGGCCTGCGGACCGGTCTGGCCGTAGCCGGAGATCGAGCAGTAAATCAGTCCCGGATTGATCTTTCGCAGCGTCTCATATCCGAGACCCAGGCGCTCCATCACACCGGGTCGGAAATTCTCGACCAGGATATCGGTGTCTTCGACCATACGGTGGACGAGCTTGATCGCATCTGACGATTTCAGGTCGAGCGCGATGCTCCGCTTGCCGGCATTGAGCTGGCCGAAATAGGCGCTGTGGCCGTCACGCACCGGCGCGCGCAGCCGCATTTCGTCGCCTTCCGGCGGCTCGATCTTGATCACTTCCGCGCCGACATCGGCCAGCAGCCGCGCGCAATAGGGCCCGGCCAGCATGATGGAGAAATCCAGCACCCGCACGCCCTCGAGGGCCGATGTCGATGTTCGGTCCTGCATACTGCCCGCCTCCTATCTCGGCAGCCCGAGCCCGCGCTGGGCGATCAGGCTGCGCTGTATCTCGTTGGTCCCGATGCTGATCACCCACATCAGCGAATGCCGCAGGTTCTGTTCGAACCGGCCATTATCGATCGCGCCCGGCATCTGCTCGGAAATCGCGGCGCGCATCCCGAGAATGTCGAGCGCCGCCTCGCCGAAGCGTTCCATCAGTTCGCCGGAATAAACCTTGCTGATCGCGCCATATTCCGGCGGCGTCACGCCATCGGCCGCGAGTTCGGCGCAATGCATCATCAGTTGCCGGCCAACCTCGATTTCGCAGGCAAGCGTCGCCATCTTGTCGCGCACGATCGCATCCTGAGCGGGCGGCGGCCGATCGCCCTCGGCCGCCATCACATGCCGGCGCAGCTGCTCGAAGGCGTGGGCCACCTTCAACACGATGCCGCCGCCGACCAGACCGCGCTCAAAGGCGAGTGCGCCCGTCAGGACTTTCCAGCCGCCATTGACCTCGCCGACAATATTTTCCAGGGGGATGCGAACGTCGTCGTAGAAGATGTTGGCAAACGTGCCGTCATACATCGTGCTCGCCGGCTGGATCGTAATGCCCGGCGCATTCATCGGGACGATAAACATGCTGATGCCGGCGTGCGGCGGCTTGGCATTCCTGTCGGTCCGGGCTGCGAGAAACATGTATTTGCCCCACCAGGTCGTGGTCCAGATCTTCTGGCCGTTGATGACCCAGTGCTCGCCGTCCCGCACCGCGCTGGTGCGCAGCGCGGCGAGATCGGAGCCGGCTTGCGGTTCGCTGTAACCCATGCCGTGCATGGCCTCGCCCCGGAGAATTTCCGGCAGGTAGTTCTGCTGCTGCTCCGGCGTGCCGAACATCATCAGGGCGTTGGCCTGGATCGACGCGCCGATCCGCGGTGCTTCGCCCTGCTCCATCGTCTCCATGAATGCGATCTGCTCCAACGGGGAACGGCCCTGCCCGGCGAATTGCTTTGGCCATCCGAGGCCGATCCATCCGGTCTTGCCGATATCGCGCGCGAACTCGGCGTCGAATTCACGCTTTTCAAATGGCTGTTGGTCGAACCTCGCCTTCCGGTCTCCCGACCAGTTTTGATCGAGCCAGCGCCGCACCTGTTCGCGCAGCTCGTTGCCGGCCGGACCGAGATCGTATTGCGGCAACGGCGCGCCGCCGCGATCCAGCAAATACGAAGCCAGCCTCCGCAGCGCACCCGGCGCCCCGCCGAGCGCGACCGTGTCCAGGTGCACGCGCTTGAAATGTCGCGCGGCCTCGTGCTCCTCGGCATAGCCGATGGCGCCGAAAATATGCTGGGTCTCGAGCGACACGCGCCGCAGCGCGTGCCCGCCAAAGGCAACCGCGCAATCGGCGAAATAGCGCCAGTTGCGGTCATCAATGTCGTGCAGCCTGGCCGCATGGTCCAGAATCAGGCGGACGCCTTCGAGCGCGATCAGACCGTTGGCGAGCTTGTGCTGGATCGCCTGAAACTTTGCGATCGGTTGCCCGAACTGGTGACGCTCCTTGGCATAGTCCGTGGCCAGCTCGAACGCGCGCCGGGCGGCGCCATGTGCCCGCCCCAGCAATGCGACCTGGGCCTTGAGGCTGATATCGTCGAGGTCGAACGCCTCCAGCGGAAGAAGCGTCAGCGGCGCCGAATTCAGCCGCACCTCGCAGAGCCCCCATGCGCCCATGGCGCGCGTCGGCGTGAGGACAATGCCTGATGCATCCAGTTGGACGAGGGCAAGATGGGACGCGTCAACGGCCACGAGAAGATGTGTGGCACCAGCCGCCTCGACGAAACGAAGCACGCCTGTTGCGCGCGAGCCGTCAATCCGGATCGATCCTGCACCCACATCAGGGTCGCGGGCGCCGAAGGAGAAAGCAGCCACCGCTGTGCCAGCATGCAGCTTTTTCAACAGCTCCACGGCGGCGTCGGTCCGCGAGCCCGAGAGGGAAAAGTTGGCCAGCGCGACGGACCACATCGGGGCCGGACACGCGGCACGGCCAAGCTCTTCCATGACCACCAGGATCTCGCGAAGGCCGCCTTCGTCGCGGCCGGAGCCGAGCGCAGCCACCCCCTGCCCGATGAGCTTGCGCCAGATCGCCGAGGTATCGTCCGGGGACGGCCGCTCCTTGCCGCCACCCGCGGCCCAATGCGCTTCGAGAAACCCGCGCAGGGAATCCCGAAGCATTTTGGCGGTGTCGTCGCTCGGAGGCGCGGCCGCAGCCATGGGAGACTATGCCTTGCCGTATTTCGGCTTGCGCTTCTCCTTGAACGACATGGTCGCCTCTTTGTGGTCGGCGGTCTCGAATGTCACCTGCTCGAGCGCCATCGAGGCCTCCAGCATCATATTCACGCGATCCTTGACGATCTGGTTGATCGACAGCTTGGTCCAGCGAATGGCCCAGGTCGGGCCGTTGGCGAGCTCAATCGCGATCTCGCGGGCCTTGGCGAGCACCTCCGCGCGCGGCACGACATGATTGACCAGCCCGATCCGCTCAGCCTCCGCACCTTTCAGAAGGGTGCCGCGGATCAGATACTCCTTGGCCTTGTTGATGCCGATCAGCAGCGGCCAAATCACAGTACCGCCGTCGCCGGCGACCAGGCCGACGCGCGAGACGTGGGTGTCACCGATGCGCGCGTCCTCCGCCATCACCGTGATGTCGCAAAGCAGCGCGTGGGTTGCGGCGAGGCCGATGGCGTCGCCGTTGATCGCTGCAATGATCGGCTTGTCGAGTTCGAGTTGGCGGGTCACGCCACGGCGGCTGATCATGGGGTCGTGGACTTCGCCCTCTTCGAGGACATCGCCGCCCGGCCGCTCCGACATCGCCTTCACGTCGCCGCCGACGCTGAAGAAATCACCCGCGCCCGTCAGCACCACGACGTGGACGGCGTGATCGTCGGCCAGGTCGTCCCAGATGGTCCGCAGTTCGCGGATCAGCTTCTGATTGATGGCGTTGCGTGCTTGCGGCCGGTTCAAGGTCACGGTCGCGACCTTGTCCGCGACCTCGACCGACAGGCATTCGTATCTGGCGTATTGGGACACATTTTCCTCCGTTGTTATAATTGTTCCGAGGGTGGATCGAGCCACTCTCTGTTATCTGCGCATTCCGGGCTGCACCTCCGCCAACGCGACGTGAAGCGACATCGCGCCGGGGTCCTGCTCCAGCATCCGCTGCACGGATTCCAGATGGGTACGCATCAGGCGCGTCGCCGACGCAACATTTCGTTCACCCAGCGCCGCCAGGAATTGCCGTCGCTTTTCCGCCAGCCGCGCCATCGCGACGCCGCTCGACGAGACCTTGGCGTAGACGAAGCGCATGTGAATCTCGGTGACCGAATCCATGATCATGGCGATCACTTTGTTACCGGTCGACGCCGCGAGCAGTTTGTAGAATTCGCGCGAGCATTCGACGCGGTCCAGCAGCCGCCCTTCCCGCGTCGCATCCTCGGTGCGCCGAATATTGGCCTCGAGCGCGTCGAGATCGGCTTTTCGTGCATTGGCACACGCCAGCCGCACCACGAGATCGAGAACGTGAACGCGCGCTTCCGACAATTCCCGGACGGAAATCGTGCCGAGCGACAGCATATCGCGCATCACGCCGTTCATGCGGCTGGTGTCGCCCTCCTGAATGAAGGCCCCGCCCTTGACCCCCTTCTGCAGCCGAAGCACGCCGGCCATCTCGAGGCTCCGCAAGGCCTCGCGCAGCACGTTGCGGCTGACGCCGAGCTGTTGGGCCAGATCGCGTTCGGGCGGCAGCTTGTCACCCGGCTTGAGGACGCCGAGCGCGAGCTGCTCGCGGATGCGCTCGCAGATTTCCTCGAACGCACGCCGTGTGTGGATCGGGCGGAATGCCGGCGCGGCCGGCGCTCCAGCCGCGCGGTGATCGGGGACCCTTTCGCGCCGGTTGGGCGTCGATGACCTGGGGCGGGCGGGCGTGCGAGGGCTTGACTTGGTGCTCATGGGGTGAATTATTAAATGGATCACCCATTCAATGGAAGTCCCTTTTTCAAACTTCCGGCAAGAAAAGATGACCCGGGGATCAACATGAGCTTCACCGAGGAGCAGATCGCGTTCCGCGACACCGTGCGGAAGATGGTCGCAAAGCACGTCGCGCCTGTCGCGGCCGAGATCGACGAGACCGACCGTTTCCCGCTCGAACTGGTGAAGCTGTTCGGCGAGATGGGGCTGATGCAGCTCTGGGTGCCGGAACGCTACGGCGGTCCGAACGGCAACCTGACCTTGGCCTGCCTCGCCCGGGAGGAGATATCCAGGGTCTCGCCGGCTTGCGCCTCGATCGCAGCCCTCAACACCATGTTCATCATGCCGCTGCTTCACTTCGGTTCCGAGGAGCAGCGCGCCAAATACCTACCCATTATCGCCAAGGGCGGCGTTGTCACGGCGATCGCGATATCCGAGCCACAAGCCGGTTCCGACGTCACCGCGATCAACACCCGTGCCCGGAAGGACGGTGACAGCTACGTCCTCAACGGCCGCAAGCAATGGTGCAGCTATGGCGTCGTCGCCGACTACATCGTGGTGATGGCCCGGACCAGCGACGCCCCGGGCGCCGACGGGATCAGTGCCTTCATCGTCGAACCGAAGACGATGTCGGGCATCTCGTTCGGACGCCACGAGCGCAAGATGGGCTTCCGCGGCGCGCCGAATACACCGATCTTCTTCGACAATGTCCGTGTTCCCGCGGAGAACCTCGTCGGGGAAGAAGGCAAGGGCTTCCGGGCTTCGATGCGCGCGCTCGACCTCAACCGGCCGACCATCGGCGCCCAGTCCGTCGGCCTGGCCCAGGGCGCGCTCGACGCGTGCGTTGCCTACGCCAAGGAGCGCAAACAGTTCAAGAAGGCGATCGCGGAATTTCAGGGCGTGCAATTCATGCTAGCCGACATGGCCATGCAGATCGAGGCCGCACGTGCCCTCATCTACGAATGCGCCCGGGCCGGCGATGCCGGAGACTGGAAACGCCTCAATTTGCTCGCCAGCATGGCCAAATGCGTCGGCAGCGATATGGCCATGAAGGTGACAACGGACGCCGTCCAGATCTTCGGCGGCTACGGCTACACCATGGACTATCCGGTCGAGCGCATGATGCGCGACGCCAAGCTGACCCAGATCTTCGAAGGCACCAACCAGATCCAGCGCGTGGTGATCGCCCGGGAGCTGCTTCGGTAGAACAGTGCCGACAAAGTGACCGTCGACGAGATGGCGCCAACCCGGGCCAACTCCCGGCTGGCAAACGGCATTGGCTACGCCAATTTCGGCCGTTCGAAAATCTGGTAGCGCCCTCACTCTTCCAATCGTTGCACGAGCATTGCGGCACAGCTACAATCACGGTGTCGACTTTTTGCCGGCCGGACGGCCCCTACGAAAAGCTCGGGAGCCACGCGCAAATGATCAAACATGCCTTGGTTTTTGGAAATAGCGCGTACCCGGGTCAGTACTTCCTGAAAAGCCCGAAGAACGACGCGCAACAAGTGGCGAGTGCCCTAAGGCGGTTGAAATTCGACGTTACTTTGGGGACGGATCTTGAACGCGACAGCGCCTATTCGCTGATCGATGAGTTCACGAGCAAGATCAGCGCTGCGCGCCCCGCCGTCACGGTCGTGTACTACTCGGGACATGGAGTTCAGATCGAGGAAATGAATTTCATCGTCCCAATCGATTTCGAGGACGGCGACAGTGTCAGGCTGGTCAACGTTCAAGAGATCATCGACGCAGTCGACAGGAACACCAGTGTGCAGATCGTTCTGCTGGACGCTTGCCGCGACAAAGGCGCTCAAAAGGCAATCGCCGCAAAAGGCATTTCCCTGGGCAAAGGCAAAACACTGGTGGTGGACGAGCGCAACGCAGAGGCAACAGGTCTGGCCGCCATGCGAGGACCGAATGGCACCTTTATCGCATTTGCGACTTCACCGGGAGACGTGGCTTACGACGGTGACACCTTCCTGAGCCCCTTCACGGAGGCGTTTCTCAAAAATGTCGAGTTGGTGGACCTTCCAATATCCAACCTGATGAGTCGCGTCCGCAAGGAAGTATTCATCGCGACAGAGGAACGACAGCGGCCGTGGGATCACTCCTCACTGATGGCCCCATTCTATTTTAATCCCGGTTCGCTGTTCCTGTTTCTGGGAAATGCGTTGGCGATCCTGGGTCTGGTCCTGTCTTGCATTCCCTATTCGCTGTATCTGTCATCACCTGAAGCTTCCTGGCAGCTATTCGCACTCTCAATCATATTCCCTGTGCTTTCGCTTTCGATCCTGATGTATGGCACGCAGACCGCATACTCACGGCTGCGGGGGGCCTTCCAGCTCGATGAGGAGAAATCCTCGACCTTGCTGGACCATCTCTTCGTGAGTTTTCAGAAAGGAAGTCTCGGAGGCTATCTCGGCTCGCTCATCACCGCGCTGGGAATCACCTTCGTGTACCATCAGGCGTGGGTAGAAAGGTATAACGGTCCGTTTGCAGGTAACATGAGTGAGCCAAAATCGCTGGGCGAACTTTGCGTTCAGATCACGACGGCTACTGTCATTACCGGTTGCATTCTGGGTTTCTTCGCGCTGTTTTTTTCGCGGTTCTCCAGAGGCAAGTTGGAGCCGCTGGAGAGTTCATCAGCTTCACGCATCCTGCTCGGCACGTCGTTGGGCGGCGCGTTCGCGGGCCTGATCTGCGCGCCGGTACTGACCTATTATTTCGGGCAGATGCCCGGGCCGATGCTCAAACCCGAACTTCTCCTGCCGGGTGGAATCGCCGGTTCGGCAATATTCGTTTTTTCGATCGTTAACTTCGATTTTGAGCGCCTCAGTTCGCGCCGGCTCGCCATTGGGCTCCTATGCGCGTTGTCGGCGGTGGTGATCGGCGGCGTGGTGGCGGGGGCGCTTTTTGGCAGCTTGTATTCGCTTGGCATCGTCGATCGCGTAATCAATTGGATGCAGGACAACGACACAAATGCCGCGATCTTGCTGACTGGTGGCGCCTTCTATGGTGTTCCGGTCGGAATTGCGCTCGGCCTCGTCATAGGGTCGGCGATCGCGTTGACCAATCGATGGACTGGACGAAATGTCCTGGAAGCGATTCGTTGACGGAGTCGCCAGGCTTGCGAAGGTCGTACTGGAGGCGCGGCGGGCGACATATCACGAGAAGATCACTGTGTTACCCTGACGGGAGAAGCACTTAGATCACCCAAGCGTACGGGGCGCGCGCAATGAAAGTTTGTATCGTCGGGGCCTCCGGAAAACTTGGGCGGTACATGGTGCAGCACGCTCTGGAGCGGGGCTACGAAGTCGTTGGGGTTTGCCGGGCGTGCAGCGTCGGCAAGCTCGACGCCTTCAAGGAGCGCATAACGATCATTCCCGGGGCGACCAACGATCGCGAGGTGATCAAGAACGCTGTCGCGGGATGCGACGGGGTGCTCACCGTGCTCGTGCCGTGGGGGGTCAACCACTACGCATCGGGAACGGCCCAGGCGGTGCTCGACCATGCGCGTCCGGGCGCCCGCCTCGTTTTCTCCTGCGGATGGCACATCACACGCGACGGCCTTGACGTGTACACGCTCAGAGTCAAAGCGCTCGTGACGATTGCCGGCGGGCTGGCGCGGCTTTTCCGCGTCGTGGACCTCAACGATCAGGTGGAAGCGTGCCGGCGGGTGTTTGCCAGTAACACGCGGTGGACGGTCGTGCGCGGCAGCGACCTCCAGGAGGGCGAGAGCCAGGGCTTACCCGTGTGGAGCCGCCACGTCGGCGACCCCATCCTCAACAGCAACATGACGCATCGCGTCGACTTTGCCCTGTTCATGGTCGCGGCCCTCGGGAATGACGATCTGGTCAGGGAGGCGCCGGCGATTGTCGGATGCCGGACGCCCTCCGCGGTCGAGCACACCGAAGCGCTTCAGTCTGGATAGTTCGAACGTGCGACCGAGCGGAATTCGGCGCTAACCGCCTTCCCTCACACCGGCGGCGTGCCATGGGTATGAAACGACTCGATGGTCTTCAGCCCCCAGGCTTGTCCCTTCTTGCGCTCTTCCTCGGTCCAGACGATCGGCTTCCAGTCGGGCGCGAGGATGAGGCGGGCGCCGGCGTTGGCGACTTCGACGCGGTTGCCGCCGGGCTCGTAGACATACAGGAAGAAGGTCTGCTGGATCGCGTGCTTGTGCGGACCGGTTTCGATGTGGATGCCGTTTTCCAGGAAGATGTCGGCGGCGCGCAAAATCTCCTCGCGGCTGTCGAGTGCGTAGGTGACGTGATGGAAGCGGCCCATCTTGCCGTAGTGGTCGCGGGTGTAGGCAAAATCGTAGCTCTTGTTGCACATCGTCATCCACATCGCGGCTTCCGTGCCGTCGTTGAGAACGATCTGCTCGGTGGTGCGCAAGCCGAGATAGTTTTCGAAGAACAGGCGGTTGGCCTTGATGTCGACCGCGAGGCAATTGAGATGGTCGAGCCGGCGGACATTGACGCCGCGCGCCGGAAACCGCTGCGCCTGGTTCTTCAGTGCGGGCTTCAGTTCGGGCGGCGCCTGATACCACTCGGTCTCGTAATAGAGTTCAACGATATGGCCGTCCGGATCGCGGCAACGGAACGCCGGCCCCTGCCCCATGTCGCCATCGACCCAGCCGATGTCGAAGCCGGATCCCTTCAGCGCGGCGACACGTCGCTCCAGCGCCTGCGGGCTGCGCGCGCGCAGTGCCATATGCTCCATCCCTGAGGTTTTGGAAGCCGTGAGCTTGAGCGAATAGCGCTCGTAATCGTCCCAGCCGCGCAAGTAGACCGACTCGCCCTTGCGGCCGCTGACGGTCATGCCCATAACGTCCACAAAGAATTTTTCGCTTTCCTCCGGCTTCGGCGTCAGCATTTCCATGTGGCCGAGATGGGCGAGATCGAAGATCGGCTCTAGGGTCATAGGTGGTCTCTCTCGTAGGGTGGGCAAAGCGTAGCGTGCCCACCAGTTCAAGTTCGGATGGTGGGCACGGCGCTACGCGCCTTTGCCCACCCTACAATTGCAGCGCAGGCGTTACGTCGTCGAACAGCTCATCGACGCTGAAAGCACGCGGAATGAGGCCTTGCTGGGCGGTGTAGCCGATAATCAGCTCCAGCGAACGACGCATCTCATCTGCAGAGAAACGTGGCGCGGCGGTTGACGCCTTGGCCGACTCCGCCAGCAACCGATGCACTTCCCGCACTACGTCCGGATTTTTCTCGCACAGGGCCCGGCTTACCACCACCATATGGTTGATCGGCACCACCTTGTGCTTGGCAGCCCAGGCCTTCTCCTCCGCGGCGACGTCGGCGAACAGCGGTTTCAAATCCGCATGGTCGGACTTCTCACCGAGCACCGCGTCGAGTTCACCATCCACAAGCATCTGGATGATTGGCTTGCCGGCCGGAGCCCGTTTGGTCGTGTCCCTGAATTCGGCGACATGGGCGTCCTCGAAGGTCACCCAGTCGATCGAATTGAGATCGACGCCGCAATCATTGGCGAGGATACCGCGCAGCCACGCGCCGGTCGTGGTGGTAAAGGAGCGGATACCGACGCGCTTGCCGTTCAGATCGGTAGGGGTCAGCGCGCCCCGCTTTGCGTTATACAGCGCATGTCCATGCTGAAAGCGCGCCATCACCACATCAGGCAGCAGCACCATCGGCTTGTCAAAGCTCCTGGCCATCAGATAGGTGACGATGGCCATCTCGGAGACGTCGAACGCGGCCTCGCGGACCATCGGCTTGAAGCCCTTGTTGGTCGGCGAGTAGTCGACAAAGTCGAACTCGACCAGATCGGATTTAATCGCGCCGCTCTTCAGCGCCGCGGTGCCGGGATGGTCGCCGAGCAAGGTGCGCAGGCGTATTGCCATCTCAGTCGCTCTCCGGCTCATCGATATAGACGAGCCCTGCCTTCGCCAAGGGCTCGCGCATTTTGTACATGTCGAGGCCGAGCACACCGGCGGCGAGTTGCTTGCGCTTGCCGTCCTCGTCGGCGTGGCGTTTTTCTCCCTTAGCAACGACGTCGGCGGCATCTTTCCGCCTGACGACCACGACACCGTCGTCATCGGCGACAACAGCGTCGCCCGGCACCACGTTGATCCCGGCGCAGACCACGGGCACATTGACGGCGCCCAAGGTCGCCTTGACCGTGCCCTTGGCGGAAATCGCCCTCGACCACACCGGAAACCCCATCTCGCGCAGCGCCTTGGCATCGCGGACGCCGGCATCGATCACCAGGCCCCTGACGCCGCGCGCCATCAGCGAGGTCGCGAGCAAATCGCCGAACATGCCATCGGTATTGTCGGTGGTGCAGCCGACCACCAGAATGTCGCCGGGCTTGCACTGCTCCACCGCGACATGGATCATCCAGTTGTCGCCGGGCTGCGCCAACACGGTCACCGCCGTGCCTGCCGCCTCGCCGCCGGCCCATACCGGACGCAAATATGGTTTCATCAGGCCGAAGCGGCCATAGGCCTCATGCGCGGTGGCGACGCCGAGCGTGCCAAGGCGGTTCACGAGGTCGGCATCGGTGCGCTTGATGTTCCTGACAACAACGGTCTTCATGCCAGCTCCTCCATCGCCATCGGGAACAGCCGCTGATAGGCCTCGCCATAGGTCATGGCCTTGCCGGAATTGCGGCCGCCCTGCATGCCCCGCTGCAATGCGACGCGCTCATAGTACGCCCACAGGTGTTTTTGCGCGGCGAGAATTTCAAAGGTCTTGCGCTTCTGCTCCCAGACCTCGTCGATGTTGAGGATCACCTGCGGCTTGAAATTGCACATCTCGGGCTGGTGCGGCTCGAACAGGAACACCGGCGGCGCGGCGTAGGTGTATTTGGCGCCGGGCTTGTGGCCCATCGCCTGCGCCACCACGCGGGTCTCCTGCGCGAAATGCGCGGCGTTGGGATGATCGAAATTGTAGGGGTCTTCCAGCGCGTGGGTGAGCACGAAGGACGGATTGAGTTCGCGGTAGATATCGACCATGCGGTCGAAATGCGCTTCGGTGGTGCGCAGCGGATAATCGCCGGCATCGAAGAATTCGATTTCCGCTCCCAGCATCTCGGCTGCGCGCTGCGCCTCGTCGCGCCGTCCCGCCTTGACCTTTTCAAGCGTGGCACCGGTTTCCTTCCAGGCGAACTGGCTCTCGCCGCGCTCGCCGAACGACAGGCAGGCGATCTTGATGCGGTAACCCTTCCTGGCGTGAAGCGCGATCGCCCCGCCCGCGCGCCAGACGAAATCGCCGGGATGCGCCGTGACCACGAGGCCGGTCTTGTTTGCATTGGTCATTGCTGTTTCCTCTTTCGGTTTTCCGGCTAGAGCCTTTTTCCGTTCCGATGAAATCGGAACGGGGCTCTAGATTATTGATCTGACGCGTTTTCTTGACGCGAACCGGTGTCCACTTCGCTGGAAAACGCTTTACTGCTTCTCGATGCCCGCCCGCTCGATCACTTTAGCCCATTTCTCGATATCGTCCTTCAGCCGCTGCGCGATTTCCTCCGGCGTGGAGGCCTTGGCCTCGATGCCCAGCTCGAGCGCGCGCTTCTTCAAGTCGGGCGTGTCGAGCACCTCGCGGAGCGCCGCATTGAGCGTCTTGATCACCTCCGGCGGCGTGCCCTTGGGCGCAAAAATCGCATTCCAGGACTGCGCCTCGAAATCGCCGCCGCCGGCTTCCTTTACCGTCGGAACGTCAGGCAGGAACGGCGTGCGGACCGAACCCGAAGTCGACACCGCAGTCACCGCCTTATCTGATATGTGCGACTGCACCGCGGTGTAATTCTCGATCGCCATCTGGATATCGCCGCGCAGCAGCGCGATCAGGACATCGGGCGAACTGCGGAACGGCACGATGGTGATTTCGACGCCGGCAGTGGATTTGAACAATTGCGCCGAGAGGTTTTGCGTCGAGCCGACATTGATGGTGCCGACATTGAGCGCACCGGGCCTTGCCTTGGCCGCTTTGATCAGGTCCGCCAATGTCTGGTACGGCGAGCCGGCCTGGGTGACGAGGATGAAGTCGAAATAACCCATGCTCGAGACCGGAACGAAATCCGTGACCGGATCGAATCTCAGGTTCTTGAACAGCGACACCGAAATCGCGGTGCCATTGCTCAGCAGCGCCAGCGTATAGCCGTCGGCGGCCGACGACAGCACCGCGCGGGCGGCGGTGATGCCGCCGGCGCCCGGCATGTTCTCGATGATGAAGCGCTGCCCGAGCTTTTCGCCGAGCTTCTCGGTGACGATCCGCGCGGTGACGTCGGCAACCCCGCCCGGACCGAAGGGGAGGATCAGCCGCACCGGCCGGTTTGGATAATTCTGGGCGCAGGCGATCTGCGGCGTCAGCAGCAACACTGCCAACACAAATGCGCCTGCGATCGATGCGCAGCGGCCGCTCAAACCAAAACCCTCGGGCCTGACCGTCATGGTTGATCCATCAGAACTCAAACAGCCGCGCGGGATTATCGACCAGTATCTTTTGCTGCAACTCGGGCTCCGGCGCGAATAGTGGAATGAGGTCGACCAGATCGCCGTCGTTCGGCATCGCCTTGACGTTGGGATGCGGCCAGTCGGTTCCCCAGATCACGCGATCCGGCGCCGTCTCGATGATGCGGCGCGCAAACGGCACCGCGTCCTGGAACGGCGGTCCGCTGGAGGAAACCCGCTCGCAGCCGCAGACCTTGACCCAGCATTTCTCGTCGCGCTGCATCAAGTCGATCAGGGTCCGGAACGGCAACTGGTTGAGTCCGTCAGCAGCCTTGACCCGTCCCATGTGATCGATGGTGTAGCGCACCGGCAGTTTTGCCAGCAGGTCGGCATATTCAGGCAAGTCGATCGCATCGAAATGCAGGTCGATGTGCCAGCCGAGCGGCGCCACCATCGCGACGATCTTGTGGAACACCGCCATGTCGGGCACACCTCCGAGATGGCGCACGAAATTGAAGCGGCAGCCGCGGAAACCGCCGTCGTGAAGCTCCTGAAGGCCGCGCTCAGTGATGGTATCGTCGATGTTCGCGACCGCGCGAAAGGTCCCGTTGCTGAGGGCGATGGCGTCGAGCGCAACGCGGTTGTCGGTGCCGTGCACGCTGGCATTGACGATGACGGCCCGGCCAATGCCGATCTTCCTGTGCAGCGCCCTGAAATCCTCCAGCGGTGCGTCCGGCGGCGTGTACGGTCGCCCCGGCGCATACGGATATTTGTCGCCCGGCCCGAAAATATGGGTGTGCGCGTCGCACGCCAGCGGCGGCAAGCGGAATTTCGGCGTCCGCGTATTGCGATCCGGGCCGGGAATCGTTGGCTTCGACATCATGCTCTCATGCGGTGCGTGAGCGGGAACCGGCCGGGGCTTTCCTGGCTCCGGCTTTCGCAGCGGGCTCCGCGGCCGCCTGGCCGTTGATGTCAGGCGCCTGCAGTGCGGCGACGGTGGCGGAAACCAGTTGCTCGATCGCCTCGGCCATGTCGGCGCCATCGGCCTCGCCGCGCGACAACCGCGTCACCCGCTCCGGGTTGACCAGGGTGTAATAGAGCGCGCCGAGCAGGAACTGGGAGCGCCAGACCAGCGTCTTGCGCGGCAGATGCGGCAGGCTCTGCTCGATCGCTTCGATGAAGGCGTTGGTGGTGTCGTCGAAGATCTCCGCAATGATGCGTCCGACCACGGCGTTGCCTTCCGCCGACATGACAGCGCGCAGCCGCGTGAACCGCGCGCCGCCGCCGGCCAGATCGCTGCTCGACGAAAACGCCGGCTGCACATAGGCGCGCACCACAGCCTCGAGCCGGTCCTGCACGTCGCGCACGCGCCGCGCCGCCACCAATAACTCGATGCGGCGCTTGTTCATGGGACCGCAATGCCGCTTGTAGATTTCGAGCAGCAGGCCGTCCTTGCTCTTGAAATGATAGGTGACGCTGCCGGGATTGGCGCCCGCCTCCAGCGCGATGTCGCGGATCGAGACCGCATTGAAGCCCCGGGTCGAGAACAGGCTCTCGGCCGCGCTGAGGATGGCTTCCCGCATATTGGGATTGCGCGTCATGAGTTTTCTTTTGGTTTTTCTTTGGGGTTTGCGTTCCGCCTTTTCTTTTGTACAGATGTCCAAATTATCAGGTCCAGTCAACAAATAAATCGGTGGCGCCGGACAAACCGGCGTCGGTGCGACTGGAGCGGAAGGCACGGGAGAGCGGTATGGCTGTAAGGCGCCAGGTCATTGTTGCGGTTCTGGCGGTTGCCGCGCTCTTTGCCGGTGGCGCCATTGCGGCCGACGCCGAGATTCGGCAGATCCTCGCGCCGAGCGGCGCGCTACGGGTGGCGCTGTATCCGGGAACACCGACCTCGATCCTGCCGGACCCTAAGTCGGGCGGACCAAAGGGCGTCGGCTACGATCTCGGCAAGGAACTCGCGAGCCGGCTCGGCGTGCCCTTTGAGCCGGTGATTTTCTCCAGAAATGCCGAGGTCCTCGAAGCGGTCAAGACGGGCAAGGCCGACATCGCCCTCACCAATGCGACGCCCGCGCGCGCGAAGGAAATGGATTTCGGCCCGCCGGTTTTTGAAGTCGAACTCGGCTATCTCGTGCCGAAGGGCTCCGCGCTCACAGCGCTGGCCGAGATGGATGCAGCGGGCATGCGCGTCGGCGTCACGGCAGGAAGCTCCTCGGACGGCACCCTTACGCGCGACCTGAAGAAGGCCGAGATCGTGCGCGCGGCAAATTTCGATGCCGCCATCGAGATGCTGACGGCCGGCACCCTCCACGCCTATGCCACCAACAAGGCCTCCCTGTACGAAATGTCGGAGAAGCCGCCGGGGTCAAAAGTGCTCGACGGCCGCTGGGGCGTCGAGCGTCTCGCAATCGGCGTCCCCAAAGGACGCGATGGCGGGATGGCGTTCATCCGGCAGTTCACCGAAGCCGCGAAGTCGGAAGGCCTGGTCAAGGCAGCGATTGCGCGTGCGGGACTGCGCGGCGCGGTTATGCCGGAAACACAGAATTAGCGGCGCACGCCGCCCATTTCCAACAATCGATCCGGAGAAGAAGGATTTTCGTACCATGCCTACCCCACGCAAACTCATCCGTTCCGTCCTGGCCGCGGCACTATTCTCGCTGGCCGGTACGCAGGCAAACGCCGAGGGTTTCCCAAGCAAGCCGGTGCGCATTCTGGTGCCCTATGCCGCCGGCGGCGCGGTTGATGTCCTTGCCCGAACGGTCGGCCAGTCGCTGTCGAAGATCTGGGGCCAGCAGCCCGTGATCGAAAACCGGCCCGGCGCCGGCGGCACGATCGCTTCGCAGGCACTGACCCAATCCGCGCCCGACGGCTACACCCTGATCCTGGTCGCCAGCGGCCATCCGCTCAATCAGTTCTTCTATCCAAAGCTGCCCTACGACACGTTCAAGGATTTTACCGCGATCAGCGAGATCGCCGCGTCGCCGCTCGCCATCGTCGTCTCCAGGAACAGCCCCGTGAAGAATCTCGGGGAGTTGCTGACGATCGCCCGCGAGAAGCCCGACGCCTTGTCCTACGGCATGTCAGGCAACGGCACGTCGGCGCACCTTGCCGGCGAACTTCTCAACTACATGGCCAAGGTGAAGATCCTTGCGATTCCCTACAAGGGCGGTGCGCCCGCCCTCACCGCCGTAATCGCCGGCGAGATTCCGATCAGCGTCAATCCCTTGCCGGAGGTCGTCGGCCAGCTCGAGGGCTCTACGGTGCGCGCACTCGCGGTGACGACGGCGCAGCGCGCCAAGGCGCTGCCGGATGTCCCGACGGTCGCGGAGTCCGGCTTGCCCGGCTACAACGCGTCGGTGTGGTGGGGCTTTCTTGGACCCGCGGGCATGGCGCCGGAACTGGTGGCCAAGATCAACACCGATCTTAAGGCCGCTCTCAAGGACCCGGTGGTTCTGACCGCGCTGGAAAAGATGGGCGCGACGCCGGTCGGAAACTCACCGCAGGAATTCGACGCGTTCATGCGCGCGGAGGCCGCCAAGTGGGAGCCGGTGCTGAAAGAAGCCAACATCAAGATGCAGTGAGGCGCCGTCTACCCGACGCCTATCGCGCATTGGCCGGGGCATGCACCGGCCACAAATCGGCGCGCCAATGCAGCATGATCGCCAGCATCAAGGCGAGACCGACCGCCGCGTACAGCGTTCCCGTCGCGGCGAAGCCGATTTCGTCGATCAGGCTGCCGGCGGCCAGAAGGCCGAACGGCAGGCCATAGATCACCATCATGCGCACGCCCATCACCCGGCCGCGGAAATTCTCGGCTGCCGTGCGCATCAGGATGACGGCGATCGAGATCATCGCAAGGCTCTGCGAGAAACCGGCGATGACAAGGCAGACGATCGCGGTCGGTACCGTCTGCATCTGCACGAACAGCAGCAGCGTCGCGTACCACAGCACGGTCGAGGCGATCATGAGCCGCGCCACCCTTATGCCGTGGATCAGGCTCAGCACGATCGAGCCCGCCAGCGAGCCGATGGCGAAGCTTGCCGAGAGATAGCCGAGCCCGGTCTGGTTGGTGCCGTAGATCGCCTTGGCCACATAGGGCAGCAATCCGTTGGTGAGCGGATAGGCCGTGAGGTTGGCGAGGAACGCGACCCAGAGCGCGGCGCGCATGCGCGGTGTGGTCCAGCAATAGGCCACGCCCTCCATCAGGTCGCGGAATGGCGAGGGCCGCAGCGCCTCGCTTTCGGTATCGCCGGTCGGATGCGGCTTGGCCGGTGCTACCACGCACAGCGTCAGCACGGTCGCGACGAGATAGAGACAGACGATCGCCATATAGGCAGATCCCATCCCGAGCGCGGCGAACAATCCGGCGCCGCTCAGCGCGCCGGCGATGCGCGCGGTATCCATCGTGGTTCGGGAGATGCTGATCGCGCCGATCAACTGATCGCGCGGCATGATGGTCGCAACCAGCGCGCCGCGCACGCCGAGGTCCGACGGACGGACGACACCCATCAGTGCCGCGACGATAAAAACAAAGAGTGGACTGAGATGGCCTGACAGCGCCAGCGTCATCAGCACGGTCGCCAGCACCGCGTAGCTCGCGCGCATCATCGCCAGGAGATCGCGGTGACCGATGCGGTCGCCGACGACGCCGAACATCGGTGCAACCAATGTGCCGATATAACCAAGGGAGGCGAACACGGTGAGCAGCAGCACCGACCCGGTCTCGACCAGCACGTACCAGCCGAGGATGATCATCTCCATCTCGAACGCCCACGAGGTGAGCAGATCGGCGGGCCACTGGAAACGATAATTCCGGATCCGGAATGGAGCGAGCGCGGAAGGCCGCGCGAAATCGCTCAAGACTCGCTGTCGCGATTCATCGCGTTCCACCCTGCCCTGTTTCTTGTTCTTGCCTGAGCTTGGATAGCGTGCAGGGATTGGCCGTGTCAATTGAGCGGCCATTGATCTCACAACGCAAAAGGTCATACCGGATATGAATTCGCGATCTCGCGGCGCGATGCGCCCGAGCTTTGCCAAAAGTTCCTAGCCCTCCAATAAGAGGGCGCAGGGAAGACCGGGTGCGCGCTGCACCCGCGGTCTCGCGTGCGGTTTGCACAAAACAAAGTGCACACGAGCATACAGGGCAGCGGAGAACACCCGGCCTTCCCTGCGCAATGGCTTTACGGCTTATGCCGCGCTCTCCCCGGAGACGAGTTCTTGGTTGACTCCGTCGCTGCCGTTCGGCTCTCGCCCACCCGACAGCTTGACGCCTGCAACGGGCGCCAGGACCACACGGTTTTGCCGTACGCTTATCCACGCCGTCGTCGAGGCGTAAACCAGCGTCCACCGCAACCCGTCCAACGTCCGTGACGACGGCCGACGCCCTTCTGAGTAGGACGGGATGG